>JALHMO010000017.1 GCA_022844015.1 Reyranella sp.
GAGCCGTCGGGAGCCTCGTGGGGCCAGGTGCCGCTGCCGCCGGGCTTCGTGCAGGCGATCCGCGACGTCACGGCGAGGCGCGGCATCGTCATGCTGATGGACGAGGTCATCACCGGCTTCCGCTGGTCGTCGGGCGGGGCACAGAAGGCGTTGGGCGTCACGCCCGACCTGTGCATCCTGGCCAAGATCGTGGCCGGCGGCCTGCCGGGTGGTGCCGTCGCCGGCAAGCGCGAGATCCTCGACCAGATCGACTTCGCCGCCTCGGCGGCCAGGAAACGCGACAAGATCGCCCATCCGGGGACCTACAATGCAAATCCCTTGTCGGCTGCCGCCGCGGTGACGGCGCTGTCGCTGGTGCGCGACGAGGATCTCGCCGAGAAGGCCAACCGGACCGCCGCCGAGCTGCGCGACGCGCTGCGCGAGGTGCTGATCCAGGAGAGCGTGCCGTGGGGTATCTACGGCCAATCCTCGACTTTCCTGATCTATCCCAACCCGACCGGCGAGAAGGTCGATCCCGCGACCTTCGATCCCCTGAAGCTGGGCTTCGCCAAGCTGAAGGGCGCGCGCTCCGGCCCGCTCACCGGCAAGATTCGCATGGGCCTGATGAGCCACGGCGTCGACGTCATGGGCGCACCTGGCGGCTTCGTCTCGGCGACCCATGGCGGCGCCGAGATCGAGAAGACGGTGCATGCGCTGCGCCAGACCGTGCGCGCGCTCAAGGCTGAACGCGAGGTCAAGGCGGCGTAGATCATCGTCTTCCGGATCGCGAGCGTCCCGCTCGCTGATGAGCATGAGCGAGCGAGACACTTGGCCACGGCCAATTCTCGTCACTGTTCGAGAACGAGCGCTGGCAGACGTTGGAAAAGCGCTTCCAGAGCTGATGGGCCGTTCACCGGAGACCTGACTGCCGGCATCGACGACGTGCGCGTGCCTCACCCATTGCGAATCCACGTCGAAATTTCTGGAACGGAGCTCAGCCGGCGTGGCGCTGCGTTGCTCATGCGGCGAGCCGCCGTCTATGCTCCGACGGTAAACCGAGAGGAGACGACAGCATGGCTTTCTACGAACTTCGCCAGTACTTCGTGCGACCTGGCAAGATGAACGAGTGGGTGAAGATCATGGAGGAGGAGATCATCCCGTTCCAGGTCTCCAAGGGCATGGTGATCTGCGGCAGCTTCCGCGGCGAGACGGACGACTCCGCCTATATCTGGATCCGCCGCTTCAACAGCGAGGCTGAACGCGAGGCGCAGTACAAGGCAGTGTACGATACGGACCACTGGAAGACCAAGATTGCCCCGCGCGTGCCGGATTGCCTGGACCGGGAAAAGATGCAGATCCAGCGCATCGTGCCGACGTCGCGGTCGACGATGCAGTAGTTTCCTACACCACGTCCGCCGGCGCGAGCCGGCAGGGATGGGCGGGATCGCCCGACTCGACCTGAAGCGTGGCGTGCTGGATGCCGAATCTCTTCTCGAGCTCGGTTCCGACGCGCGCCAGCAGGGCGTCGTCGACGGCAGCGTCCGGTCGCACCAAGTGGGCGGTGAGCGCGGTCTCGGTCGTGCTCATCGGCCAGATGTGGAGATCGTGGACGTCGACCACGCCGGGCAGGCCTCCGAGGTAGAGCTTCACCGCCTCGGGGTCGATGCCGGGCGGAGTCATGTCGAAGGCGAGGTTGAACGAATCGCGGCCCAGCCCCCAGGCGCTGTAGAGGATGGCGAGCGAGATGCCGATGCCGGTCGCCGGGTCGACCCATAGCCAGCCCGTCGCCTGCGCGATCAGCGCCGAGATCACCACGCCGAGCGACACCGCCGCGTCGCCCGCCAGATGCAGGAAGGCACCGCGGATGTTGATGTCGCTCTCGCGGCCGCGCATGAACATCAGCGCGGTCACGCCGTTGATGACGATGCCGAGCGTCGCCACCCAGATCACGGTATTGCTGGCGACCGGCTCGGGGAATCGGAAGCGCTGGACCGATTCGACCAGGATGCCGCCGACCGCGATCATCAGCAGCGTGGCGTTGGCGACCGCGGCGAGGATCGAGGCGCGCCGGAAGCCGTAGGTGCGGCGCGCCGTCGGCCGGCGCTGGGCGAGCCAGGCGCCGCCCCAGGCGAGCACCAGCCCGGCGACGTCGGACAGGTTGTGCGCGGCGTCGGCCACCAGGGCGAGCGAGTTGACCAGGAAACCGAAGGTCGCCTCGGCGACGACGAAGACGAGGTTCAGCCCGATGCCGATCGCGAAGGCGGCGTTGTAATTGGCCGGCCCGTGGCTATGCCCATGGCCGTGACCATGCGCATGGCCATGGCCGTGCGCATGACCATCGCCGTGGCCGTGGTCCTCGTGATCGTGTCGGCGATCGGTCACGGAGCTAGGCGCGGCTGCCCTTGCCGATATGGGCGATGGCCTCGATCTCGACCAGGATTTCCGGCGAGGCCAGCGCCCGTACCTCGACCAGGGTCGAGGTCGGGAAGTTGCCGGTGAAGAACTCGCGCCGCGCCGCCCATACCTTGACGTTGTTCCGGATGTCGACGACGTAGACGATGATCTTGACGACGTCGGCCATCGTACCGCCGGCCGCCTCGATCAGGCCCTTGATCTTGCCGAAGATCACCTTGGCCTGCTCGTACTCGTCCATGCCGGCCAGCGCCTTGACGTCGTCGCCCCGCGCCACCATGCCCGAGACATAGGCAATGCCGTCGACCAGCAGGCAATTGGACCAGCGCTCGGGCGGCGGCTCGGGAGCGGCGGCAGACGTCACGCGTTTGATGGTCATGGATCCTCCTGTCAGTCGGGCTTTGCGCCGGAAGCTTTCACGACCGGCGTCCACTTGTCGATCTCGGCCTGGACGAAGCGGCTGAACTCGGCGGGGGTCATGGTGCTGCCTTCCGCGCCGATCTCCTCCCAGCGCTTCACGACCGCGGGTTCCTTCAGCACGGCCTGCATCTCGCTCGCCAGGCGATCGACGATCGGCTGGGGCGTCCTGGCTGGCACGGAGATGCCGAACCACGAATAGGAGATCAGGTCGGGAAAGCCCTGCTCCTTCATCGTCGGCACATCGGGAAAAGCAGGGCTGCGCTGCTCGCTGCTGACCGCCAGCGCCCGCACCTTGCCGGCCTTGATGTGCGGTGCCGCCGACGGCAGCGAATCGAACATCGACGGCACGTTTCCGGCGATCGTGTCGATCATGGCCGGTCCGGCGCCGCGGTAGGGCACGTGGACCAGTGCCGCGCCGATCACCTGCTCGAGCCGCGCGCCGAGCAGGTGGTTGCTCGAGCCGGCGCCCGAGGTCGCGAAGGCGAGCTTGCCGGGGTTCGCCTTGGCGTAGTCGACGTACTCCTGGAAGGTCCTGGCGGAGGAGCCCGGGTTGACCACCAGCACGCTCGGGTTGCGCGAGGCGAGCGAGACGTGGATGAAGTCGCCCATCGGGTCGAAATCGCCGCCACCGTAGAGGGTCGGCGAGATCGACAGGCCGGAGATGACCGACATCAGCAGGGTGTAGCCGTCGGGCGCCGCCTTGGCGACCAGCGCGGTGCCCACCATAGCGCCCTTGCCAGGCTTGTTGTCGACGATGATGTTCTGCCCCAGCCGCTGGCCGAGATGCTCGGCGATCATGCGGGCGATCACGTCGGTGGTGCCGCCCGGTGCGTAAGGCACCACGAGCTTGATCGGTTTCGTGGGCCATGCCTGGGCACGGGCCGGCAGGGCGGCGACGAGGGAAGCGGCGATGACGCTACGGCGGTACAGCATGGGCCGAGTATACTCGGCCCATGCACGATCCCAAGACGCTGTTCGAAGCCCTGTTCGCGCCGCGGCGCATCGCCCTGGTCGGTGCGTCGGCCGACGTGACCAAGACCACGTCGCGACCGCAGCGCTTCCTGCGCAAGCACGGATTTTCCGGAGAGATCCTGCCGATCAATCCGTCGCGCCGCGAGATCCTGGGCGAGGTGGCCCATGCCAGCCTCGACGCCGTGCCGGGCGACATCGATCACGCCTATATCCTGCTCAATGGCCGTGGCGCCGTCGACGCGCTGGCCGCCTGCGGCAGGCGCGGCGTGACGGTGGCCTCGATCCTGGCCGGCGGCTTTGCCGATGCCGGCGCGGCGGGCGCCTCGATGCAGGACGACCTGGTGCGCATCGTGCGCGACACCGGCATCCGGCTGGTCGGGCCCAACAGCATCGGCACGGTGAGCACCGATCCGCCGGTCGCGCTGACCGCCAATGCAGCCTTCGCGGTCGAGCACCTGCGCAAGGGCCGCTGGGCCGTGGTCAGCCAGAGCGGCAGCCTGATCGGCGCCCTGCTGTCGCGCGCCGATGCGCGCGGCATCGGCTTCTCGCGCCTGATCTCGGTCGGCAACGAGGTCGATCTCGCGGTCGGCGAGATCGCCGACCTGCTGGTCGACGACCCGGCGAGCGACGCCATCCTGCTGTTCATGGAGACGCTGCGCGACGGCGAGCGACTGGCGCGCGCGGCCCGGCGTGCCCACGCCGCCGGCAAGCCGATGATCGCCTACAAGCTCGGCCGCTCCGAGATCGGCCAGGAGCTGGCCAAGTCCCACACCGGCGCGATCGCCGGTTCCGACGCCACGTTCGACGCCTTCTGCCATCGGCACGGCATCGCGCGCGTGTCGATGTTCGAATCGCTGGTCGACGTGCCGGCGCTGCTGGTCGATCGGCCCAAGGCGAGTGAACGCGGGGCGAGTGGCCGCCGGGCGCGGGGCCCGCAGGGAATCGGCAGGCGCGTTGCCGTCGCCACCACGACCGGCGGCGGCGCCGCCATGGTGGTCGACAACATGGCGGTGGCCGGCCTCGACATTGTGGGGCCGCCACAGGCGCTGGTCGATTGGCTGAAGCCGCTCGGCATCGCCGCCGGCGAGGGCAGGCTGGTCGATCTCACCCTGGCCGGCGCCAAGCCCGAGATCGTCGCCGGCACCATCGAGCGCCTGCTGGCCGACGACGGCAACGACGCGGTGATCTTCGTTGTCGGCTCCTCGGCGCAGTTCAATCCCGAGCTCGCCGTCGAGCCGCTGCTGGCGTTCGCCCGATCGGCCAAGCCGTTCGCCGTGTCGCTCACGCCCTCGGCGGAGAAGTCCGTGGCGCTGCTGACTGCGGCCGGCGTGCCGGTGTTCCGCCATCCCGAATCCTGCGCCGAGGCCATGGCCGTCTGCCTGCTGCGGCCGACGCCGCAGCCTGTCCCCGAGTTGCCCGAGCCGACTGCGGCCGCGCGCGAGGCCCTCGCGGACGGTCGCCGCGCAGGCTTCGACGAGCGGCGCGCCGCGGCGCTGTTCGCGGCGCTGGGCGTGCCGATGGCCAAGGCAATGGCAGTTCCCGACGCCCGTCGGGTCGCTGCCGCCGTGGATGAGATCGGCGGCCCGGTGGCGCTGAAGATCCTGTCCGCCGACATCGCCCACAAGACCGAGGCGGGCGGTGTTGCGCTTGGCCTGCCCGATGGCCAGCATGCCGCCGTCGCCGCGCGCGACATGGAGAAGCGCGTGCGCGCGCACAGCCCCGGCGCGCGGCTGGAAGGCTTCCTGGTGCAGAAGATGGAGCGCGGCCTTGCCGAGGTGATCTTGGGCTTCCGGCGCGATCCGCTGGTCGGGCCGACCGTGACCGTCGGCCTGGGCGGCGTGCTGGCCGAGCTCTACAAGGACGCCGCCACGCGCCTCGCCCCGGTCGACGAGGACGAGGCGCGGCAGATGATCGAGGCGGTGAAGGGCTTGGCCATCCTGCGCGGCTATCGCAACCTGCCGCGCGGCGACGTTTCGGCGCTGGCGCGGGCCGTCGCTGCTTTCTCGACGCTTGCGCACCAGGCCTTCGCCGAGGTGTCCGACGCGGAGATCAATCCGCTGCTGGTCAAGCGCGACGGCGAGGGCGTCGTTGCGGTGGATGGGCTGGTGGTGCTGCGAGCCTCATAGCCGGCAGCACCACACCTCACACTCCTCCCCAGCTTCGCTGCTACGGAGTGGACACAACTAAGCTGATAGTCCTGTTTACAGATCGGGATGGAGGTCGCTCATTGGGTCCTCTCCGCCCGCGTAAGCGCAGCTTCGCTGGGGAGGAGAATGAGAAGAGCGCCTCGTCGGGGGGCGCTACGCCAGCCGAGTCTCTGCCGCCTCGAACAGCTGGCGGAAATCGTCGAGCACGAAATAGGTGTTTTGCAGCTTGTCGATCTCGTACGGCCGGCGCATCACGGTGCTGGCCTCGAACGGCAGGCGCTCGACGGTGGCATCCCCGATCGCGTGCCTGACCTCGGCGGCCGACGACAGGATGCCGGCGCCGTAGGCCTTCAGGCCGTCGGCGGTGCGGATCAGGCCGAACTCCACGGTGTACCAGTAGAGGCGGGCGAGCAGGTCGATCGAGGCGCCGGCCTCGACGCCGCGCTTGCCGTAGAGCTGCATGTAGTCGGCGAACACCGGATTGCTGAGCAACGGCACGTGACCGAAGAAATCGTGAAACAGATCGGGCTCGACGAGATAGTCGAGCTCGGTGCGCGTGCGGATCCAGATCGTCACCGGAAAGCGGCGATGCGCCAGATGGTCGTAGAACACGGCGTCCGGAACCAGCCCGGGGACGCCGACGACGCGCCAGCCGGTCAACGGCTCGAGCCGGGCATTGACCGCTTCGAAATCGGGAATCGTGTCGCCGATGCCGAGCGTCGCCAGCCCGTCGAGGAACTCGCAGCAGGCATGACGCTTTGCCAGCGTCGTCTGGCGCCCGACCAGCAGGCGCCAGACTGCCTGGTCCTCGTCGCTGTAGCGGTCGACCTCCTGGGCCACGGTCCAGTCGGCGGACATGGCCGCGTAGTCGCCGCGCAGGGCTTCGAAGGGGTGCGTGTTCATGATGACCCTGTAGGCCAGACAGTGTGAGGGAATCCCGGCGAAGATGGGCTGCCCGCACCCATGATTTGGTGATATGATCTATCGATCAGCCCTTTTTATAGGGAAAAGCCCCATGATCGAGTTGGATGGCATAGACAGACGCATTGTCGCGGCGCTGCAGGCCGAGGGGCGCCTGCCGATCGTCGATCTTGCCGACAGGGTCGGCCTCTCGCCCACGCCCTGCCAGCGGCGCGTCAAGCGGCTGGAGGAGGCCGGCGTCATCAGCCGCTACGCCGCGCTGATCTCGCCGGGTGCGCTCGGCCTCGGCCTTCAGGCGCTTGTCCAGGTGACTCTCGACGATCATTCGGAGAAGACCGTCGAGGCGTTCGAGGCGGCGATCCGGGCGCGCGCGGAGGTGGTGGCATGCTACGCCGTGACCGGCGACATGGATTTCCTGCTGATCGTCCAGACGCCCGATCTCGCTGCCTTCAGCGACTTCGCCCTCAAGGCCCTGCTGCGCATGCCGGGCGTTCGCGGCACGCGCTCGTCCTTCATCATGCAGGCGGTGAAGAGCGACCTCGCGTGGGCGCCAGCAGGCACCGCGCCCTGACTGTCGATGCCTAACGCTTCCCCTTGCGGCCGATGAAGCCCAGGACGTGGGCGTTGAACATCGTGGGCCGTTCCCACTGGATGGCATGTCCGGCGTCGCGCACGATCGTCACCTCGCTGCCTGGGAACCTGTCGCCGATCTGCAGCAGCAGGGAGGGTGGGATCCAGAGATCGGCGTCGCCGGTCATCAGCAGCGTCGGAACCTTCAGCGCGGCGATCGTCGCCCATGTGAGCCTGTTGCGCAGCCTGACCGGCGCCCGCTTGTCGGCGGAGCGCTCGTGCCGCGCCTTCCATTCGGCAACGCCGCCGGGATTGGCGGCGCGATAGGACGGACCGAGTTCCTGCACCTCGGGCGGCAGCTCGCTGAACGGCCCGGGTCGCAGGGCCTGCAGCGTCCCCTGATATTCCGGCTCGGCGATGCCCATCATGCTCGATGCCAATACGAGGCTCCGCACGCGCTCGGGTTGCGAGAGTGCGACGTCGAGAGCGACGTAGCCGCCCAGCGCATTGCCGACGACGTGGAAACGGTCGATCCCGAGACCGTCCATCAACGCCACTAGATCGTCGGCGGCGAAGAACGTGTCGACGTCGCGGCCCCGCTCCGATTTGAGATGGCCGCGCCGCGAGTAGGAGATCGCGCGGTATCCCGCGCTGACGAAGACCGGCTGCTGGTAGGGATAGAAGTCGGCGCTGCCCGAGCCGGGATGGAGAAAGACAACGGCCTCGCCCGTCCCGCCGGTGTCCCAGTACCAGAGCTTGACGGTGCCGAGGTCTGCCGGGCCTTCCGTCGCCGGCGCTTGCGCTGGGAGAGGGACGCGAAGACTATCCATCCTCCAGCACCGCGCGATAGAGCGGCCGGTCGATGTTGCCGCCGCTCAGGACCAGCGCCACCCGCTTGCCCTTCATGCGCTCGCGCTCCTGCAGCAGGGCGGCCAGTGCTGCCGCGCCGGCGCCTTCCGTGAGCTGGTGGGTATCCTCGTAGTAGGCACGCATCGCCGCCATGACCTCGGCGTCGCTCACCTGCACGATGCGGTCGGCACCCTTCAGGATCACCGCCAGCGCCTCCTCGTGCGGGCCGCGCACGGCCATGCCGTCGGCCATGGTGTTGGCGCTGTTGGTCGGCACCACCTTGCCGGCGGCGAACGACAGGGCATAGGCCGGGGCCTCGGTCGAGACCACGCCGACCACCCTGGTGGCGGGGCTGAGCGCATCGCGCATCGCGATGGTGCCGCAGATGCCCGAGCCGAGGCCGATCGGCACATAGACCGTGTCGATCGCTGGCGCGGCGCGGAACAGCTCGTGGGCGTAGGTCGCCACGCCGCACACCAGGTCGCGATGGAACGACGGCACCATGTCGAGGCCGCGCTCGGCGGCGAGCCGCTGGGCGACGTCGCGCGCGGCGTCGAAATCGTGTCCCGCCTCGACCAGCTCGGCGCCGAAGGCGCGCATCGCGGCGTTCTTCTCCACCGAGTTGCCGAGCGGCACGACGATGGTGGCGGGAATGCCGGCGCGAGCGGCCGCGAGCGCGATGCTCTGGCCGTGATTGCCGCGCGTGGCGCTGACCACGCCCTTGGAGCCCGGCTTCTCGTGCCGCAGCCGCTCCATGTAGACCAGCCCGCCGCGCACCTTGAAGGCGCCGATCGGGGTGTGGTTCTCGTGCTTCACCCAGGTCTCGCAGCCGGTGCGCCGCGCCAGCAGCGGCCAGGCATATTGGGCGGTGGGCGGCATGGCGGCGTAGACGATGGCGGCGGCACGCTCGATTTCCGGGAGAGACAACATCGTGCCACTTTGGGCTAGGATGCGCCGAGTTCCAACCGGAGTTCCCGATGCCTGTCCTGCCGCGTTCCCTCGAGATCCAGGGCGAGATCGCTGCCATCCGCCGCGACATCCACGCCCATCCCGAGCTCGCCTACGAGGAGACGCGGACCTCCGACGTCGTTGCCGCCAAGCTGCAGGAATGGGGTCTCGAGGTGACGCGCGGCCTGGGCCGGACCGGGCTGGTCGGAACCCTGCGCAAGGGCAACTCGCCCAAGGCAATCGGCCTGCGCGCCGACATGGATTGCCTGCCGATGGACGAGACCAACCAGTTCGAGCACCGCTCGCAGCACCCCGGCCGCATGCACGCCTGCGGCCACGACGGTCACACGGCGATGCTGCTGGGCGCAGCCAAGGTGCTGAGCGAGACGCGCGCGTTCGAGGGCGCCGTGCACTTCATCTTCCAGCCGGCCGAGGAAGGCAGCGGCGGGGCGCGCGAGATGATCGCCGACGGGCTGTTCGAGAAGTTCCCGTGCGACGCGGTGTTCGCCATCCACAACAAGCCCGGCATCCCGCTCGGGCACATCGTCACCAGGCCGGGGCCGCTGCTCGCCGCCGCCGATCGCTGGGACATCCGCATCACCGGCAAGGGCGGTCACGCCGCCCATCCGCATCTTACCGCCGATCCCATGGTGGTGGGAGCCAGCATCGTGCTCGCCCTGCAGACCATCGTCAGCCGCAACATTGACCCGATCGACTCGACCGTGGTCACTGTCGGCTTCTTCAAGGCCGGCTCGGCCTACAACGTGATCCCGGGCGAGGTCCATATCGGCGGCACGACGCGGACGACGTCGCCCGAGAATCGCGCCCTGGTGCAGCGGCGCATCGAGGAGATTTGCCGGGGCAACGAGCAGATGTATGGCGTCAGCATCGAGATCGAGCACAAGCCGGGCTACCCGCCGACCGTCAACGATGCCGAGCAGGCCCGCTTCGCCATCGACGTCGCTGCCGGCGTGTGCGGCGAGCATGCGGTGTCCGCCAATACCCGGCCGAGCATGGGCGCCGAGGATTTCTCCTACATGCTGGAGCGCGTGCCCGGCGCCATGGTGTGGCTCGGCAACGGCGGCGGGCCGGACGCCGTCAGCCTGCACAACGCGCGCTACGACTTCAACGACCTCGCCATCCCGTTCGGCGTCAGCTTCTTCGTGCGCACCGTCGAACGCTACCTGGGCGAGCCGGCGGCGTGATGGCGAAGTCGACGCCGGTCGAACTCATGCCCCTCTTCCCGACAGGCAGGGAATTCGCTTATGGCAAAACCACCGTCATCCCAACCGGAGCCGAGCGAAGCGAGCTGTAGTGGAGGGACCTTTCATGTTGCGACGTCGACAAGAAGGATCCCTCGACTACGCCACCAATGGCGCTGCAAGCAGCGCCTGATCGGGCGGCTCCGCTCGGGATGACGGAAGGAAGTGACACATGCGAATGCCCTGCCCTGGCGGGCAGAAGAAAATGATCTGAAGGACGATCGCCCCCCATGGAATTCTTCCGCGTCTACAGCCGGGTGATCGGGCTACTGCGGGCCGAGCGCAAGCTCGCGATAATGCTCGCATTGGCCAACATCGCCGTCGCCGCCCTGCAGTTCTACGAACCGGTGCTATTCGGCAAGGTCGTCGACCTCCTGAGCACGGCGCGGGACAAGACGGCCGAGCAGCTGTGGGACGAAGCGCGCCAGCTGCTGGTGCTGTGGGCGATCGTCGGCCTGGGCGGTATCGTCGCCAACATCGTGGTCTCCCTGCAGGCCGACCGCATGGCGCACCGTCGCCGGCTGGGCGCCATGGCGACCTTCTTCGAGCATGTGCTGATCCTGCCCTTCGCCTTCCATCACGGTCAGCATTCTGGTCGGTTGCTCAAGGTGATGCTGACCGGCGCCGACCATCTGTTCGGCATCTGGCTGTCGTTCTTCCGCGAGAACCTCGCCACCTTCGTCGCCCTGTTCGTCATGCTGCCGCTCAGCCTGTTCATGAACTGGCGGCTAGGCTTGCTGCTGATCGTGCTGATTCTGTTCTTCGCCGTGGCCAATGCCTGGGTGGTGAGCAAGACCGACCGGATGCAGCACGCCGTCGAGGACTACCACAGCGAGCTGGCGAGCCGCGCCGGCGATGCTCTGGGCAACATCCACCTCATCCAGAGCTTCGTGCGGCTTGCCGCCGAGACCGGCGAGATGCACCGCATCATGCGCGAGACCCTGGCGGCGCAGTTTCCGGTGCTGAACTGGTGGGCGCTGCTCACGGTGCTGACGCGCGCCGCCTCGACCGTCACCGTGATCCTGATCTTCGTGCTCGGCACCTGGCTTTACGTGCGCGGCGAGGCGACCGTCGGCGAGATCGTGAGCTTCATGGGCTTCGCCACCCTGCTGATCAGCCGCATGGACCAGGCGTCGGGCTTCGTCAGCCGGATCTTCTTCCAGATGCCGGCGCTGGCCGATTTCTTCCGCGTCATCGATTCGCAATCGACCGTGCCCGACAACCCGCGCGGCATCGATATCGGCCGCGCGCGGGGCGACGTTGCCTTCGAGGACGTCAACTTCTCGTACGACGGCAAGCGGCCGGCCTTGGTGCATTTCACGCTCGACGTGCCGGCCGGGGCGACGGTGGCGTTCGTCGGGCCGACGGGGGCGGGCAAGAGCACGGCGCTGTCGCTGCTTCATCGCATGTGGGACGCCCAGTCCGGCGTCATCCGGGTCGATGGCGTCGATCATCGCGATATCAAGCTCGAATCGCTGCGTCGCAATATCGGCGTGGTGTTCCAGGACAGCACGATGTTCTTCCGCTCGATCGCCGACAACCTGCGCATCGGCAAGCCCGACGCCACCCAGGCCCAGCTCGAGGACGCAGCGCGGCTCGCGGAGGCGCACGACTTCATCATGCGCCAGCCGCAGGGCTACGAGACCATGGTCGGCGAACGCGGCAACACCCTGTCGGGCGGCGAGCGCCAGCGGCTTGCGATCGCTCGGGCGCTCCTCAAGGATCCACCGATCCTGATCCTCGACGAGGCCACCAGCGCGCTCGATTCGGTGACCGAGGCTCGTATCCAGAAGGCGCTCAAGACCCTGATGCAGGGCCGCACGACCTTCATCATCGCCCATCGCCTGTCGACCATCCGCGATGCCGACCTGGTCGTGGTGCTGGAGCACGGCCGGATCGCCGAACAGGGCAGCTACCGCGACCTGATCGCCCGCAACGGCGCCTTCGCCCGCCTCGTGGCCACCCAGCAGGCTGGCATAGAAACTGCGTGATATCCCCTTGGCGGGCGCGGTCGGCCCGCCTAATAGTCGCGCTCGGGGGAACTTCACGAGGGATGATGAAATGAGCAGAATCGCCAACTGGCTGGGCACGGCGGCGGCGGCCGCGGTCCTGGCTCTGGGCCTGCCGGCCGCGGCGCAGACGCCGATCAAGTTCACGCTCGACTGGGTGTTCCAGGGGCCGACCTCGCCGTTCCTGGTGGCCCTCGAGAAGGGCTACTACAAGGCCGAGGGGCTCGACGTCACCATGGACCCCGGTCAGGGCTCGGCCGGCGCCGTGCAGCGCGTCGCCACCGGCGCCTACCAGATCGGCTTCGCCGACGTGAACGCCACCATCGAGTACAACGCCAAGAACCCGGGCAAGGAAGTGCTGTGCGTCTTCATGGCGTACGATTTCGCGCCGTTCGGCGTCTATGCCCTGAAGAAGAGCGGGATCAAGGGGCCGAAGGATCTCGAGGGCAAGAAGCTCGGCGCGCCGGTGTTCGATGCCAGCTTCCGCCTGTTCCCGGCCTTCGCCAAGATCAACGGCGTCTCCAAATGGGAGCACGTCAACCTGACCCCGCAGCTGCGCGAGCAGAGCCTGGTGCAGGGCACGGTCGACTTCATCTCCGGCCACTATTTCTCGTCGATGCTCGACCTCAAGGCGCGCGGCGTGAAGTTCGACGACATCGTCGCCATGCGCTACGTCGATTTCGGCATGGACGTCTATGGCAACGGCATCGTGATCTCTCCCGAGATGGCCAAGGACGAGAAGGCGGTGAAGGGCTTCATCGCCGCCACCGTCAAGGGCTGGAAGGACGTGATCGCCGACAACAAGCTCGGCATCGCGGCCGCCAAGAAGCGCGATCCGCTGATCAACGAGGAACTCGAGACCGAGCGCCTGCAGATCTCCCTGCAGACCAATATCCTGACGCCCTACGTCAAGGCCAACGGCATGGGCGACGTCGACCCGGCGCGCTTCGCTCGTTCGGTGAAGCTGGTGTCCGAGGCGTTCGGACTGCCGGCCGCCCCGGCGCCGGACAAGGTCTTCACCAGCAAGTACCTGCCGCCCAAGGCCGACCGGATGGTGGCGAAGTAGGAAAGGTGAGGTTGGACACGGTTCACGTTCTCCTCCCCAGCTTCGCTGGGGAGGTGTCGCCGCCTGCGCTGAGCGAAGCCGAAGCGTCATACGGCGACGGAGGGGTCATGGGCCAAGGACCGTGTCCCTCGAGGCGGAGTAATCTCCGGCGACAAGGAGCTCATGGCCGGAAGCGCGCCACTCCGTGGCGCTCATGCTCTTACTCCTTTCGCAATCGGTGTGTTCGCTGTCCCTGTGAGCGCCAAGGAGCGACGTGCTTCCGGCCCATGACCCCTCCGCCCCGTATGACGGGGCACCTCCCCAGCGAAGCTGGGGAGGTTGGGGTTCCCTGATGCCGTTCGTCGATCTCAAGGGCGTCAGTCTCACCTATCGCCTGGGCAAGGACACGACGTTGGCGCTGGCCGACGCGACTCTCAGCATAGACCAGGGCGAGTTCATCGCCGTGGTCGGCCCATCGGGCTGCGGCAAGTCGACCATCATGAAGCTGGTCACCGGCCTGCTGCCCGCCACGGGCGGCGAGGTGCGGGTGGCCGGCGAGAAGGTGACGGGGCCAATCAAGGGCGTCGGCATGGCGTTCCAGAACCCGACGCTGATGCCCTGGCGCACCACCATGAATAACATCCTGCTGCCGCTAGAGGTGGTCGAGCCGTACAAGCGTCGCTTCCGAAGCCACCGCGCCGAGTACGAGAAGCGCGTCATGGCGCTCTTGCAGATCGTCGGCCTCGCCGACTTTGCCGACAAGTACCCGTGGCAGCTCAGCGGCGGGATGCAGCAGCGCTCCAACCTGTGCCGCGCCCTGATCCACGAGCCTGGCCTCATGATGCTCGACGAGCCGTTCGGCGCGCTCGACGCCTTCACCCGCGAGGAGCTGTGGGGCGTCATGCAGGCGCTGTGGATGGAGAAGAAATTCACCGGCGTGCTGGTGACGCACGATTTGCGCGAGGCCGTCTATCTCGCCGACACGGTCTACGTCATGAGCCGTCGGCCGGGCCGCATCGTGCTCTCGAGGAAGATCGACATCCCGCGGCCGCGCACGCTCGCCACCACCTTCGAGCCGCATTTCGTCGAGCTTGTGCACGAGCTGCGCGACCGCATCCACCAGGAGCACGCGCCGTGAGCGACCTCCGGCGCGAGGTGTTGCGCATCGCCATGCCGTGGCTGGTCACGGTCGGCCTGCTGGTGATCTGGGAACTCGCCTGCATCGTCCTCGACGTCCCCGAGATCATCCTGCCCAGGCCGAGCAAGATCTTCGTCGTCTTCTACCAGCGCTTCGGCATCCTGATGGCCTATTGCTGGGATACGCTGTGGACCACCGTCGTGGGGTTCCTGCTGGCGATCGCCGGCGGCCTGATGCTGGGCTTGGCGATCGGCGCCTCGCCATTCGTCTATTCCGGCCTCTATCCGCTGCTGATCGCGTTCAACGCCATTCCCAAGGTGGCGCTGGTGCCGATCCTGATGATCTGGGTCGGCGTCGGCTCGCTGCCCGCCGTCATCACCGCCTTCGTCATCAGCTTCTTCCCGATCGTGGTGAACGTCGCCACCGGCCTCGCCACCATCGAGCCCGAGATGCGCGACGTCCTGCGCAGCCTCGGCGCCACCCGCCTCGAGATCCTGACCAAGGTCGGCATCCCGCGCGCCATGCCCTACCTGTTCGCCAGCCTCAAGGTGGCGATCACGCTCGCGTTCATCGGCTCGGTGATCTCCGAGACGGTAGGCGGCAACAACGGCATCGGCTTCCTGATGCTGTCGGCCAGCGCGCGCAACGACGCGCCCACGACCTTCGCCGGCCTGTTCGCCATCGCTATCATGGGCGTGCTGATGTACGCCGTGTGCGCCCTGGTCGAGAAGCGCATGACCCGCTGGGCGTTCAGGGGCGAGCTGGTGAGCTGACGCGCGTTTCGCGCAACCCTTTCACCTCATCCTGAGGAGGCCGCGTAGCGGCCGTCTCGAAGGATGCGCAACACGCACCCAGTCTGAGGCCCATCCTTCGAGACGCGCCCTGAGGGCGCTCCTCAGGATGAGGTCGTATTTATCGCAGCGAGGGACCATTCAGCCATACGTCCTACAGCACCGCCTCGGCCGCCACGCGCAGCGAGTCTATCGTGACGCCGCTCAGCAGCAGCGAGCCGACCTCGTCGCGCTTGCTGGCCTCCTTCCAGGCCTGCAGGCGGTCCTTGATGCGGTCGGCGCTGCCGACCAGCGAGCATTCGTCAACCAAAGCGTCGGGAACGGCGGCGATGGCCTCGCTGCGGCGGCCGCCGAGATAGGCGTCCTGGATCTTCACCGCCGCGTCGGCGTAGCCGAAGTGCTTGATGAAGTCGTTGTAGAAATTCTTGGCGCGCGCACCCATGCCGCCGATATAGAGCGCCATCTCGGGCTTCAGCGCGTCGCGACAGGCCTGCAGATCGTCGCCCATGCAGATGCGGACATAGGGCGCGATGTCGAACGGCGGGCGATTGCCGCCCGGCGGCCGTCTGGCGATACCCTGGCGCAGCGGCCTGGTGATCAGATCGGCCTTCTCCGGCGACATGAAGATCGGCAGCACGCCGTCGGCCACCTCGCCGGCGGTCCGCAGCCCGATCGGCGTGATCGACGCAGCGTAGATCGGCATGTCGGGATCGCCGTGCAGGATGCTCTTGAGCGGCCGGCCAAGCCCGGTCGCATCGGGACCGGCGTAGGGGATCTGGTACAGTTCGCCCTGGTGCTGCAGCGGGGCGTCGCGCTTCAGGATCTTGCGCAGGATGTCGATGTACTCGCGCGTACGCGCCATCGGCTTGCCGAACGGTACGCCGTGCCAGCCCTCGACGACCTGCGGCCCTGAGGCGCCGATGCCCAGCAGCAGCCGGTTGCTCGACAGCGCCTGCAGGGTCATCGCCGTCATCGCCGTGCAGGCCGGCGTGCGGGCCGACATCTGCATGATGCCGGTGCCGGCCTTTATGCGCGTCGTCCGGGCAAGGATCCAGGCGGTCGGCGTCACGGCGTCGGTGCCGTAGGCCTCGCCGCTCCACACCGAATCGTAGCCCAGGCGTTCCGCCTCGAGCACCTCCTCGAAATGCAGACTGTTGGGGGTGCCGGTGTATTTCAGCAGCATGCCGAGCCGCATGGATGTGCTCCCGAGTCGAGGGGGAAACGATTCTAGCGCAGGTCCGCCAGCAGCGGCAGCGCGTCGCGGGCGAAGCGCTCGATCACGTCGTAGCGCTCCTCGTAGGGGCCGACGAAATCGAGGATCAGATGGCGGACGCCCACGGCGTGAAACGCGCGGATGCGCTCGACGACCTGCTCGGGTGTCCCGAGGGCGCAGTAGCGCTGGGCGGCCTTGCGGAAATCCATGGCGTAGCGCGTGCTGAGCGACAGGGTCGCCGCGTCGAGCGCCTTCTCGTAGGTGTCGTCGACGCGTGTGAACAGGAGATGGCTGGCGGCGAAACCGCGGTCGAAGACGCGCCCGCAATCCTTTGCGGCGGCGGCGATCTTGTCGAGGCCCTGGCGATACATCTCGGGCGTCACGACATAAGACATCCAGCCGTCGGCCAGGCGGGCGGTGCGCCTCAGCGCGGCGTCGGAGCGGCCGCCGCACCAGATCGGCGGCCCGCCGGCCTGGCGCGGCGGCGGCTGCATGGTCACCTGATCGAACTGGAAGAACCTGCCGTTGTGCGAGGCCGGCTCGCCGGTCCACAGCTTGCGCAGCACCGCGAGGCTTTCGGTCAGCCGCGGGCCGCGCTCGCCGACCGGCACGCCGCAAACCTCGAACTCCTTGGCGAACTCGCCGCCCACCCCGACGCCGAAGACCAGGCGGCCCTCGGTCAGATGATCGAGCGTTGCTACCTGCTTGGCGATCGACGCCGGCTGGCGCAGCGGCACCAGGTAGACGGCGGTGCCGAGCTGCAGGCGCCGGCTCACCATGGCCGCCTGCGCGAGCTGCAGGAAGGGGTCGAGCATCGGGATCGCGAAGGCGATGTGATCGCCGACCCACTGCGAATCGTAGCCGCAGCGGTCGACCAGCTCGACCTGGCGCGCGAGCTCGTCGATCGCCGGCAGCCAGGGCCCTTCGGCGGGCTCGGTACGGCGATGGAGCGTCTGGATGCCGATGCGCAGCCGATCGTCGAGGGGCAGATCCATCGTTGCATTCCTCCGTGCAGCCGGGCTGTACCGGCGCGGCATCGGGCATGACCATCGCCGTCGACCGCTGCTACCTTGACAACGGGTGCACGGGAGGAGCACGCCGGTCAATGACGAATGGGGGCAACCCGGTGGCTCGCGACGACGAGGATCCGCAGCGTCTTGCCCAGGCGCTTGCGGAAAGCCATGCCAAGCTCACCCTGGCGGAGCAGTCTGCGGGCATTGGCATCTGGGACACCGATCTTGCGACCGACCTGTGTCGCGCCACGCCTACCTTCTTCCAGCTCATGGGCCTGCCGCCCTCCGACGAACCTTTTCCGAACGAGCGGGTCCGCGCGGTCCGCCATCCGGAAGATGCGCCGAAGGTGGTCGGCGGATTCCGCCAAGCGCTCGCCGAGGGGCGCGACCACTACGAGGTCGAGTACCGCATCGTGAGGCCGTCCGACGGCCAGCAGCGATGGATCTTCGGTCGTGGCCGGGTCATCCGCGACGCCGCCGGCAAGCCGGTTCGCTACAGCGGCGTCGACATCGACATCACCGATCGCAAGCGGGCCGAGCAGCAGCTCCGCGAGAGCGAGGAACGCTTCTCCAAGGCGTTCAACGCCGCCGCCCATCCGATGTCGATCACGACCCTGCGCGAAGGCCGTTATGTCGACATCAATCAGGCCGGGCTGACGGCAAGCGGACTGTCGCGCGAGCAGGTGATCGGCTGCACGGTGCGCGATCTCGCATTCTTCGACGACCCTCATACGGCCGAGACCATCCGCGAACGATTGATGCGGGAGAGGCGCTTCAGCGACCTCGAGACGACGCTGCGCGGCCGCCGCGGTCCGCGCACCTACCTGTTGTCCGGTGCCCTGGTCGAGCTCAAGGGCGAGCCCTGCCTGCTGACCTCGGCGGTCGACATCACCGAGCGCAAGCAGGCCGAGGAGCACATTCGCCTGCTGATGAACGAGCTCAACCACCGCGCCAACAATCTCTTGACGGTGATCCAGGCGATCGCGCGCCAGACGGCGACGACCGCTGATCCACGCGACTTCGCCGAACGGTTCACCGAGCGCCTGAACGGCATCGCCGCCTCCAACGCCCTGCTGGTATCGGGCAACTGGCAGGGCGTCGATCTCGCCGAGCTCGCGCGCTCGCAGCTGACGCCTTTCGTCGGCGACGACGGACGGATCGGGCTTGAGGGCCCGGCGATTCGCGTGAAGCCCAAGGCCGCCCAGGCGATCGGCATGGCGTTGCACGAACTTGCCACCAATGCCGCCAAGCACGGCGCCCTGGCGAATGACGTGGGGCGGATCGACATACGCTGGAGCATTGCCTCGGATGGCGAGCGGACCTTTCGCATGGTCTGGTCGGAGCAGGAAGGTCCGCCGGTAGTGGCGCCAACCCGCGCAGGTTTTGGGCGAACGGTTCTGGAGCGCATGATCACCGGCTCGCTGGGCGGCCGCGCCACCCTGCAATTCCTGGATGGAGGGGTGACCTGGACCTTCAGCGGCCCGGCGTCGAGCGTGTCGCAAGATCTTGCCGACTAGTTTCTCGTCACGACGCCATTCGAGTGTGGGACGAGGGTGACGTTGGCGCACGGTGTCGGTCTGCGCTGTTCGGGCAGCAATTGCCGCCATTGACTTTCGGCTGCCTTGGCCGGCATGCGCCGGCAGGCTTCTGCCAGCAGATCAGCGGCCTTCCAGCGATAAAGCCCGACCCGGCCTTTGGTGGCCCCGCTGTCGAAGCGGCGCGCAGCGATGAGCGCATCGCCATCACGAAATTCGAGATCCCGGATCTCGCCGCCGATATCCAGTTGGGCGATCGGCTGCAGCGACTCCGTATCGAGCACTCGAACGGATCGGTTGCCCAAGGCGAGCCATTGTCCATTGGTGCTGAACGCGACGGGTCCAGGATCCGCCGTGACGGTGCGGCGGATCGTACCTGAGGTCAGGTCCCACACTTTCACATCGCCCTTGTCGCCCACGATCGCGAAACGAGCGCCGTCCGCAGCGAAGGCGATCGCGACTATCCCCTCGTCCTTCGGCACCGACAACACGACCCTGTTCGTTTCAGTATCCCATACGGTTGCCGCGACGCCCTGCGGCAACCCGGATGGAACGAAGCTGTCCGGGCCGAGCGCCACCAGGTAGCGTCCGGATCGATCGAATACCAGATCGCCGATCTTCGACTCGGGCGATTGCTCGAACAGCGTGACGCCTGTCGTCGCGCTCCGCACCTGAACCTTCACGGTGGAAGATTCGCTGCTTGTGGCAATCCGGCGTGTGTCCGGGCTAAGGGCCAGAGCGGTCACCTTGCCTGCCGGAGCCGACCACGCAACCTCGCCCTTGGGTAAATTCTGCACCGACAGCAGGCCGGATGGGTCGACACGCAGGAGCAACGCGTCCGACAGGAACTCGAGCAGCACTGGATCGCCATTCGGCAGGCCTTCGGAATAGGCGACTCGCCCCGTCTCCGTATCCCAGACCCGCAACGTCCTGTCGGCATCACGAACGGTGGCCACCCGCTTGCCGGAACTCGAGACTGCCCGGACGCTGACACTACCCACGTTCTGCATCGTCCGGATCATGGACAAGACGGCACGGTCGCCGCGGGCTCGTCCTCGCAGCATTGTTCGCACGGCATCCCAGTCGACTGGGTCGGTGTGGCGGAGGCGCGCCATGGATTCACCGCTGCGCACGTCCCAGACCTCGACGAGGTCGACAGGAAGCGGCGCGGCAGCGACATTGCCTGTCGGGCTGACCTTCAGGTCGCGCGACCGTTCCTTCCCGGCAAGCTCGGCCGAGCAATTCCTTTGGACCGGGTCGAGAAGCTCGCCGCTCCAGCTGCGTCCGGTGCTGACGAAGGTGCGCACCAGGACTTCGTCGAAAATGCAGTCGCCGCGCCCCGCCTCGCCCGGCGTCGAAGTTTGCCACGTCCGTGCCGTGCCGTCCGTGCCAGCAGTGACTACGACGGAGCCGGCCGACCCATAGGTGCCGCTGAGCATCTGTCTCTTGCTGTCTTGTACGCCTTCAAACGCATAGACGTGTGCGAATTGATGGACCTTGCGTCCCGAGATCAAGGACCAGCCGCTACAGCTGCCGTCAGTGCCGCAGGTCATGGCTTTCGGCGCGGATGGATCGAACGAGAGGGAGTGAATTGTCTGAAACTCGCCATGGGAGGGAATGGCGGCTTCGCTCCAGTCCCTCACGCGCCAAACTGCGCCAACGTCGTGCTCGCCGACTGCTCCCATGTGACGACCACTGGCGTCGAATGCAATTTGTCGAATTCTCCCCGGCCCGGAGCCGCGGACCTGCAAGCGGGCCACAATCGTTTCCTTGGTCAGATCGAACACGGTGACCTTGCGGTCTGCACCCGCAACGAGATAGCGGCCCGTTGGATCGACAGCGAGCAGATCCAGAGCGCCGATTTGCGGATCCAGGTCCTTCTTGTGCTCGAGCGGGCTACCGGAGTGCACCTCGATCTTGTCGCGCGGGCCGAAATAGAGAGTGCCATCCGGTGCAAACGCGATTGCGGTCGCGTTGCCCGACAGCCTGATGCCATGGCGCAGAAGGAGCTGTCGGCTCGCCAGGTCATAAATGGCAAAGCCAGGTTGGGCGGCACGGAGGCCGATCGCCAGCAGCCGGCCATCAGCGCTGAAGGCGATGTTCTCGGCTTCCCCCTGCAGGTCGGCCGGGGAAAGCAACAGCTGTTGCGCGCCTGTGCGATCCCATACGCCGACTTTGGTGCAACACCCGGCGACACGGCTGCCATCAGGCGAGAAGATGACCTTGCGGTTGGCACCGGCCAAGGAGGCGATACGAGTCGTTTCCGGCAGATTCCACAATGCTCCGTCTTTCGCGGCCGTCGCAATCTGGCTCATGTCTGGGCTGAAGACTGCCGATTCGACGAGCGAGGTGTGGCCCAGCACGGTCGCTGGCAGAGGAAACTGCGACAACAAGGCCCGCAACGTCTGTTGAGCCTCGATCGACTCGGGTTGTGAACGCACCGACTCGGTCGCCATCAACAGGGCCAACGGCAGGCGATCGGGCTGCTGCGCGCGCATCAGTTCGGCCTGGGCCGCGAGTTGCCGTGCGATCGCGATGTCTCTTTGCCGCTCGGCCTCGTTCTTCTGCTGGTTGGCAACGATGGCCTGCCAGACGGCGATGCCGGCGGCAAGAGTAATGGCCGCGACGCCGCTGCGGACAAGCAGCCGGTTGCGCGCCAGCTGGCGCAGGTCGGCTCCGTCCAGCTCGTCCTTTGGTACGCCCCGGATGGGCGCTGCCACGTTGACCACGACGTCTCGGAACTGGGCGCTGCGCAGTGACAGCAGGTCCGAACCGCGGGCCCAGCGCACATCGACGTAAAGCGGCTCGTCCTCACAACGGCCCTCGAGGATGCGCGGCAGCGCCGTCGTGCGCGCCCAATCGAAGTCGCGCTTGACGGGATCCCAGAGGATGTCGCCCTCGGTCAGGAGCACCAGCATGCGATTGGCCGAGCGGTGCTCGAGCCACCAGCTCGCCTCCTTGTTGCACCAGATCGAGGCTGCCGACGCAGGGCCCGCGAGCAGCAGGAACCACTCGGAGACCTCGAGATGTGCCAGGATGCCGGGCCACAGCGCCGGGCTGGCGGCAAGGCTCGTCTGGTCGCGAAAGACATCGAGCGCGCGCCGCTTCAGCAGTGGCTTGGCGAGCTTCTCCAGCCCCTGCTCGAGGGCTGCGGCGAGCTTCCCGTCCACAGCGTGGCTGTAGGAGATGAAGGCGTCGTGCCGGAGGGCCATGATCCTGACACCGGATGATGTCGGCTCCACGACCGTCGAACAAGTGCGGCCCGCGGTGGTCCTCCTTCTGCCGGGGCATGCGCAACTGTCATTTTCTCCGTCATCCCGAGCGGAGCCGTCCACAGGACGGCGCAGTCGAGGGATCTGTCTTGCCGAGGCTGCAAGAAAGTAAGGTCCCTCCACTACGCCTCCCTTCGACTGCGCTCAGGGCAGGCGCTGCGCTCGGCTCCGGTCGGGATGACGGTGTTTGCGGGAAGTACGGGTCCCCTGCTTGATTCGCCGGCCTGCGAGGAGCGCCTATGGCTGGCCCGCGAAGAAGGCGTCGGCGTCGTCGATCTCGACCAGGCGGCCGCGGCGGATCTCGAGGAAGCGCGTCGCCACGCTGCGGGTGAAGAAGCGGTCGTGCGACACGAACAGGCACGAGACGTCGCTTTTCTCGAGCTGCTCCTCGAGGTCTTCCTGGCCCTCGATGTCGAGATGATTGGTGGGCTCGTCGAGCAGGTACAGGTTGGGGCGCAGCAGCTTCATCTTGAGGAAGACCAGGCGAGCGCGCTCGCCATGGCTTAGCCCATCGATCGCATCGCCGATCCGTCGGAACGCGAAGCCTGCCGCGGCGAGCGCGCGGACCGCCTCCTTCTCGCTGATGCCGGGCGCCTCGAGCACGTAGTCGAGGATCGCCGAGGCGAGCGGCAGATCGCGCATCGTCTGGTCGAAATAGACCAGTCGGCAGGCCGGGTTGAATCGCACCGCCGCCTGGCTGTCGTAGTGCTCGCGCGCGGGGTCGTAGGCGGCGGCAAGGGCCGCCAGCAGGGTCGACTTGCCGGCGCCGTTGGCGCCCAACACGGCGATCCGGTCGCCGGCACCGACCGCCAGCCGGTCGATGCCGATCAGCTTGCGCTCGCTGCCCGGCGCCTTCACCTCGAGGCCGGCGAGGCGCAGGGCGACACGCGCATCGATGTCGCCGTCGCTGAGCTCCAGCCGGCGTTCGCGCGCGACGTAGGTTTGCGTGCGCTCCTTTTCGATCCGGGCGATGCGCGATTCGACGGCGTTCTTGCGCTTGTTGAGGTCGGGATTCTTGACCGCCCAGACCTTGTAGCGTGCCGCCGCCTGCTCGAGGCGGCGGATTTCCTTGTCCTCAAGCCTGGCGCGGGCGGCCGCCGCCGCGTCGCGGCGCAACAGTTCCTCGCGCGCCTGGCTGAACCGCGTCTTGAAAGCGTGCACGCCGTCGCCGCGCAGGAACAGCGTGCGCTCGGTGACGCGATCGAGGAACTCGCGGTCGTGGCTCACGATCAGCATCGGCACGGCGAACTCGACGGTGAGCCAGCGCTCGAGCGTGGCGATGTTGGCGAGGTCGAGGTGGTTGGTCGGCTCGTCGAGGATCAGGATGTCGGGCTCTTCGAGGCGGGCGGCGCCGGCGATCAAAAGCAGGCGCTGCCAGCCGCCCGACAGGCTGCCGAACGGCTGGTCCAGGGTCGCCGGCTCGACGCCGATCTCGTCCATCAGGATGTCGATGCGCCAGTCGTCGCCGGTCAGCCCGACTCTGTTCAGGGAGTCGTTCAGCACGTCGCGCACGGTGCGCCCGGTCAGGCCTTCCGGCACGTCCTGCGGCACGCTGCCGACCCTGAGGCCGCGCGAGCGGATGACGTTGCCGCCATTGAGCTCGAGCTCGCCGCTCAGGCACTTGAGCAGGGTGGACTTGCCGGCGCCGTTCTCGCCGACCAGCGCCGTGCGCGCGCCGTCGAGCAGGAACGACACGTCCTTGAAGACGCGCACCGACCCGAAGAAGAAACTGCCCCGCTCCATCCCGAGCACGGCCTGCCGCGACGCCATCGTGATCCTCATGCTCCTCCGGACCGCGCGTCGCGTCATTCTCCTCCCCACGCGCTGCGTGGGGAGGTGTCGCGTCATACGCGACGGAGGGGTCATGGGCCGGGAGCGCGCCACTCCGGGGCATTCATCTGTCATGCGATCGACAGGAAGAGCGCCACAGAAGGGCGCGCTTCTGGCCCATGACCCCTCCGGCCCGTATGACGGGCCACCTCCCGAGCAAAGCTGGGGAGGAGCATGACAGGACGCCCGCGGTCCGCGAGTGATCGTGTCTCTCAGGAAATCAGTACGCCATCCCGGGCGACTACGCGACCCGCTTTGATCACCAGCTTGCGGCGCGGGCGGGTCGCCACGGCCTCCGCCAGGGAGTCGGCCTCGACCACGACCAGATCGGCGGGAGCGTCGATCGCGATGCCGTAGGGCGTTACGCCCAGAACGCGCGCCGCCGCGCCCGTCACCATGTCGAGCGCGAAGGCCAGCTCGTCGTCGTGGCGGAAATTGGCGCGATAGCCGATCAGCATGGCGCGTTCGAGCATGTCGCCGTTGCCGAACGGCGACCAGGCATCGCGGATGTTGTCCGAGCCGCCGAACACCTCGACGCCGTGCTCGCGCAAGAGCTTCAGGGGAGGGATGGCCGCGCCGCCGGGGCCGTGGCTCATGATCGCGACGCCTGCCCTGGCCAGCCGATCGGCGGTGCGGGCAGCCGCGTCGGTCGGCACGGAGCCCAGCGCGAAGGCGTGGCTGACGGCGACCTTGCCCTGCAGCCCGGCCGACGCGGCGCGCTCCGCGATCGCCGTCAGCTGGGCGATGCCGCCCTCACCGCCATCGTGCAGGTGGATGTCGATGCCGACGCCGCGCCGTTCGGCGATGGCGAAGATCGCGTCGAGATGTCCGTCGAGGTCGCCGTCGATGCCCACCGGGTCGAGGCCACCCACCAGATCGGCGCCTTCGGCGATGGCGGCGTCCAGCAGATCGGCCGTGCCCGGCGCGCGCAGGATGCCGCTTTGCGGGAAAGCCACGATCTGGATTGTGACCAGGTCGCGGAACTGCTCGCGGACCTCCAGTATCTCGTGCAGGTTCCTGAGCCCGAGCTGGTTGTCGATGTCGACGTGGCTGCGCATGTGGAGCGTGCCGCTCGCCACGACCTGGCGCACGAGATTGGCGCCGGTCCGCGACTCCGGCACGGTCCGGGCTGCCCGCACCTTTCGTTCGGCCTCGATGCGGTCGGCGACCCGGTTGCCGGCCGCCATGTTGGGCACCCACGGCAAGCCGAGCAGAGTCTTGTCGAGATGGATGTGGCCGTCGACCAGGGCCGGCAGGACCGCGACCCCGGGTTCGCGATGGCTCGCCGGCAGGAAGGCCGCGATACGGCCGTCCCTGATCTCGACATCGTGCCGGGCGCCGTCAGGCAGGGTTGCGTTGCGGAGGATCACTCTGCGGCGAGCTTAGCGGGCGGCAGCGTGGTTGGCACTGGCTTGAAGGTGCGGGTCGGGGCAGGGAAGCCGCAGCTCGTGCCGTCGGTCACCTTGACGTCCTTCTCCCACGGCAGGGCGTACGTCCCGGCGGCGAGATCGTGCATGTAGGTGTAGGGGCAGTCGCGCGCACCGCCTTTCACGGCGACGTAGCCGCGATGGCCGAGCTGGTAGATGTTGTTCTCGACGCCCCAGTGCAGGCGCGCCTCGTCGCACTGGCGCGGCCGCACCTCGCCGGTGATGATCTCGTCGGGAATGCCATTGCCCGTCGCCAGCGGCGCGCCGTCGTAGTTCACGATCATGCCTTCGCCCATCGAGTTGAACGAGCCGTCCGACCCGGCGAGGCAGACGCTGGCCGTGTACATCAGGTTGCAGAAGGCGTTGGACTGGTTGGTGAAGTGCCAGCTCTGGCGGATCGGCGCCGTGTAGCCCGCCGTGCGCAGCATGACGTTGGCGCCCTTGTAGGCCGCTTCGCGCGCCATCTCCGGGAACATGCCGTCGTGGCAGATGATCAGGGCGATCTTCGCTCCGTTTGGCCCATCGCACACCGGGATGCCGAGGTCGCCCGGTTCCCACGGCTCGACCGGCACCCAGGGATGCATCTTGCGGTAATAGAGCTTGATCTCGCCCTTGCTGTCGATGATCAGGCCGGAGTTGAACGGGTTGCCATGGGGATTGAGCTCCATGATGGAGAAGCAGCCCCAGATGTCGTTGGCGATGCAGGCGCCGCGGAACTTCCCGACCTCGGGCCCGTCGAGCCGGCACATGATCGCCGGGTTGGTGTCCATCGACAGCCCGTGCAGGGCGTATTCCGGGAAGACCACGAGGTCCATGGTCGCGAGGTTGCGGCGCGCCTTGCCGACCAGCCCGCAGATGCGCTCGGTCTGCCGCGCCAGGTCGTCGGGCGTGACGACGACCGGATTCTGGATCTGGACCAGCCCGATGACCATGCCATCGGGCGCCTTGTTGAGACCGCCCAGCCCGCTCATCGCTTCCTCCACCGGTTGTTGCCGGCGGGAAGGCAAGGCGCGTGCCAGTTCTGGGCAGCCCTACAGGGCGGCAACCGCGCCCGCTTCCTTGCGGGTCTGCGCGACGGCGGCGCGCGCCGCCATGGCCATCAGGCCCGAGTCGTTGGCGATTGTGACGAAGCGGAAGCCCTTGCCGATCATCTTTGCGGCGTAGGACGCAGTGCCGTTGTGCAGGCCGGCGAACAGGTTGCGCTTCTGGCAGGCGGCCAGCAGCTTGTCGTAGATCGCCAGGATCTGCGGCTCCTCGCGATCGAGGCGGGGCGCGAGGCCGAGCGACAGGCCGAGATCGCTGGGGCCGATATAGATGCCGCTGATTCCCGGCACGTCGAGGATGGCGTCGATATTGTCGATCGCTTCCTGAGTCTCGATCATCGGGATGATCAGCACCTCGTCGTTGGCAGTCGCTTGGTAGGGCGTCGCAGCGCCATAGGCGCCGGCGCGGATGGGCCCGTTGCTGCGCTTGCCCTTGGGCGGATAGAGGGCGTAGGAGGCCAAGGCCTGCGCTTCGACCTTATTGTTGACCATCGGGCAGATGACGCCCCAGGCACCGCCGTCGAGCACCTTGCCGACGATGCCGGGCTCGTTCCACGGCACGCGCACCAGCGGCGTGATCGGATGCTTGTCCATCGCCTGGAAGCACTGGACCATCGACTGGTAGTCCTGCACGCCGTGCTGCATGTCGACGGTGACGCTGTCCCAGCCGCATTGCGCCATGACCTCGGCCGAGAAGCCGCTGGGGATGGCCAGCCAGGCGTTGACGCAGGCCTTTCCGGCCTGAAGCCGCTTCTTCAGCATGTTCGTCATATCGGCGTTTCCCTTGTTCGTCGTGATCCGGAAGCGCGGATCATAGGGAGCCCGGCGACGCGATGCCATCGCGCCTTGCTGCTGTGCAATCCACTTCCCAGCTTTGCTGGCGAGGTGTCGCCGTCATCGGCGACGGACGCTCCTCATTCTCCTCCCCAGCTTCGCTGGGGAGGTGTCGCGTCATACGCGACGGAGGGGTCAGAGGCCCCAGTCCCGCTGCTCATGACCCCTCCGTCCGCGATTACGCGGACACCTCCCCAGCTTCGCTGGGGAGGAAGCATGTGTCACCCCTTCACCGCACCCGCGGACAGGCCCTCGACGATGTAGCGCTGCAGCAGCGCCACCAGCACGACGGTGGGGGCCAGCGCCAGCAGGCAGATCGCCATCATGAGGTTGAAGAAGACGAACACGTCGCCGACCAGGCTGGCGATGACGACGGGCAGGGTCATGAAGTCGGGCCTGGCATTCAGAATCAGCGGGATCAGGAGCTCGTGCCAGGAGACGATGAACATGATGACGCCGCAGGCGGCGAGGGCCGGCGTCGCCAGCGGAAGGACGATGCGCACGAAGGCGCCGAGACGGGTGCACCCGTCGATCCGTGCCGCCTCCTCGAGTTCCGAGGGGATGCTGTCGAAATACGGTGCCAGGATCAGGATGGCGTAGGGCAGCAGGAACCCGGTCTCGGCGATGATCACGCCGCTCAGCGAGTTGAGCTGGCCCAGCGATCGCATCACGATGTAGAGCGGAATCATCAGCACGATCGCCGGCACGAAGCGGACGACGATGTTGGCCTGCAGCAGGAACAGCGTCCATCGGAAGCGCAGGCGGGCGATCGTGTAGGCCGACAGGGAGCCGAACAGCAGGGTCAGCGCCGTGACGGAGACCGCCACGATGGTCGAGTTCAGGAAGGCGGCGTAGAAGCTCTTGATGTTCTCCGGCAGGTAGGTCGCCTGCTCGAAGATGCGTCCGCGCTGCTGACCCTTGGTCAGGATGACTGTGAAATTGTCGAATGTGACCTCGGCCGGCAGGACCCGGCGGGTATCGGCCTGCAGCGACTTCTCGGACTGGATGCTGGCGATCAAGACCGCCACCAGCGGCAGCAGGATGAAGACGATCACCGTCAGGTTGGCGACGTGCAGCAATAGCTTGCCGGTGCGCGTGACCCTGAACATCAGAGCGTCACCCGGCGATAGACGGTGCGCATGTAGACCAGGGCGATCGCCGCGATCATCAGCGTCAGGATGAAGGCGGAGGCCGAGCCCATGCCGAAATTGTTGGGCGGCGAGAAGGTGATCTTGTAGCTGTACCAGGCGGCCACCCAGGTGGCGTCGCCCGGTCCCCCCTGGGTGATCGCCAGGATCTCCTCGAACACGGCGAAGGCGAAGGCGGTGCGCAGGATCAGGATGATGGCGATGATCTGCTGCAGCATCGGCCAGGTGATGTGGCGAAAACGATGCCAGGCATTGGCGCCGTCGATGGCCGCCTGCTCGTAGAGGTCGCGCGGGATGCCCTGGAGGGCCGCGTGCACGAGGATGATGGCGAAGGGCAGGGTGCGCCAGATGTAGGGCACGGTGACGGCGTACAGCGCAGTGTCGGGATTGCCGGCCCAGTTGATCGGTTGGTCGATCAGCCCGACGCTGAACAGGATGCGGTTCAGGAACCCAAACTGGAAGCTGTAGAGGAACGACCAGATCAGGCCGTTGCAGATCGGCGGGATGGCGTAGGGCAGCAGGATCAGGAAGCGCGTCACGCGCGAGGTCCAGACGCCGGTCTGGTTGATCAGCAGCGCGATGGCGATCGCCAGGACGACCTCGGCACCGACGGTGATTGCGGTGAAGATCAGCGTGTTCTTGATGGCGACCCAGAACAGCGGATCCTCGAGCACGCGGGCGTAATTGTCCCAGCCGTTGAACGGGAACTCGCCGCGGCGCAACTGCGCCAGGCCGACGCGGTGCACGGACAGGTAGCCGGCGTAGACCACCGGATAGGCGAGCACCACGCCCAGGAACAGCAGCGTCGGCAGGTTCAGGAACAGCGCGAAGCGCCGTGCCGACATCTCGCGCCGATACCAGGGCCGGCGAGCGGCCCTGCTGGCTTCCATGCCCGTTGCCTGGCTGGTCAGGGCTTCAGACCTTGCGCTTGGCGTCGGCGATGCCCTTGATCAGGTTGTCGCAGCACTGGTCGGCGGTGAGCTGCCCGGTCAGGCACTTCTGGACCTCGATGTTGAGCTGGTCGGTCCACGGGAAATGCCACGGCTGGTAGACGGAAGAGCAGACCTCGCCGATATAGGCCGCCTTGTCCCAGATGCCGAGGATGGCCGGGACGTCGCCCCACGGCGCCCAGCCTTGCTTGACCGCGTCGCTGTTCATCACCGAGTTGTAACCGGAGCCCAGCATGGCGTCCTTGGCGAGGCTGATGGCTTGCGTGTAGTTGCCGTCCTTGGTCTTGCCGCCGAGATACTGCAGCAGCTTCCAGGCCCATTCCTTGTCGCGATTCGCCGACGACAGGAAATAGACATGGGTGACGCCCATCGTCTTGCCGTCGCCCGGCGAGCCGTGGACCTTGACCTTGCCGGCAATCGGCGATTGTGCGGGATCGTTGACGACGTTGAGGCCGTAGTGATGGTTGGGGCCGCGGTAGAGATTCTTGCCGGCCCCGAACGCCTTCGCCGAGGTGGTGAACTGGACCTTGAGCGATTCCGGATCGGCGATGTCGAGGCCTTTCTCGAAGGTGTTGGCCCACCATTTCAGGGTCTCGCGGGCGACCGAGCCGGCGCCCAGCATGTGATTGCCCTGCTTGTCGAAGAAGGTGCCGCCGCGGTTCCAGGTCATCTGGTACCAGGTGCCCGGCAACTGCTCGAGGCCGACGCCGGCCACCCACAGGACGGGGTAGCGCGAGACGCCGTCCTTCTTGGCCTTGACGCAATGCTCGATGAACTCGTCGTAGGTCGCGAACGGCTTGTCGATCTTGAGCTTCTCCAGCATGTCGGCGTAGTAGTTCCACACCCACACCGACGAGAAGTAGGGCAGGCCCATCGTCTTGCCGCCGATCGTCGCGACCTGCTTGGTGAAGGGCGTGAAGTCCTTGATGTAGTCGGCGGCGCCGGGCAGGCCGTCGATCGGCTCGGCCAGGCCCTGGGCGACGAAGTTGGGGAACGAGAAGGGCGAGGATTGCGACACGTCGATCTTCTCGCCGGCGGCGAACATGGTGGCGAGCTTGGTCGGATGATCGTTGAAGGCAGAGATCGTCGAATCGACCTTGACGCCCCAATCGGCCTCGAACTGCTTGGCAATGCGGGAATAGATGTCGCCGTAGGTCCAGACCACGAAATTGACGCGGTCGACCTTGCTCTTCGGCGGGCCGCTCCACGGCCCGCCCGGCTGCCCGAAGGCGTTGCCGGACAGCCCGGCCAGGCCGAGACCGCCAGCGGCCGCGAGAACGCGGCGGCGACTCAATTCCCACTTGCGGACGAGATCATCAGTCATTTCGACCCCCTTGGAAGTCCCCGGTGACACGAGCCTAGCACCCCGCCACGCCAGTCAGTAGATACGAGGCAGCAAAAAACATGCCTCGGAGGGAGCTCCATGACGTTCCTGTCGTTGCGCGCCGGCCGTTTGGAGGTCGATCTCGCGCCGCAAGCGGGTGGATCGATCGCCCGCTTCACCGTCGACGGCAAGATCGACGTGCTCCGCCCGACACCCGGTGACGCGCTCGCTGCGGCGATGCTGGGCCATTACGGCAGCGATACCGCCTGCTATCCGTTGCTTCCCTTCTCCAACCGCATTGCCGGCGGCCGCTTCGTCTACGACGGGCAGGAGATCGTGCTGCGTCGCAATTGGCCTGGCGTGGATCACCCCATGCACGGCGACGGCTGGGCCAGGGCGTGGCAGGTGCAGCGCCACGATCTGCGGTCGGCCGAGATCGCCTACGAGCATGAGGCGGACCACGGCGGTGGCTGGCCGTTCGCCTACCGCGCCCGCCAATCCTATCGTCTCGACGACGATCGCCTGACCGTTCGCATCTCCCTGGAGAATCGCGAGAAGAGGGCGGTCCCGGCCGGCATCGGCCTGCATCCCTTTTTCGTGCGCGACGAGGCGACCGACCTTCGGTGTCGCACGACGAGCGTGTGGCTCACCGACGCCGAGGTCCTGCCGACCGAGCGCGTCGCCGTGCCCACCACCTGGGACTTCAGCGATGGCCGCCGCATCGGCGAGGTTGCGCTCGACAATTGCTTCGAGGGCTGGGATGGCCAGGCGCGCATCGCCTGGCCCAACCGCGGGCTGGCGCTCGAGATGTCGGCCGGCGAGCAGTTGCGCACGCTGGTGATCTATACGCCCCCGCAGCGCCCGTTCTTCTGCGTCGAGCCGGTCAGCCACGCCAACGGCCGGATCGCTGCGACCCGGCTCGCCGCGGGTGATACGATTGCCGGTGAAGTCACCTTCCGCCTGACCATCCAGTGAGGACCATCCATGCTGCCCTTCGCCTCGTATCCCAGCCTTAAGGACCGCGCCGTGTTCGTCTCCGGGGGCGGCTCGGGAATCGGCGCCTCCATCGTCGAGCACTTCGCCGGGCAGGGCGCCAGGGTGGGCTTCTGCGACATCGACGATGCCGCCTCGCAGGCGCTGGTGGCCAAGCTCTCCGCCGCCGGTCATGCCGTGCCGACCTACCGGCACTGTGACGTGCGCGACATCGCCGCCTATCAGGTCGTGCTCGCCGAGCTGGCGGGCAAGCTGGGGGCCTTTACCGTCCTGATCAACAACGCGGCGCGCGACGACCGGCACGATCTCGCGGAGGTGACACCCGCCTTCTGGGACGAGCGCATCGCCGTCAATCTCCGGCACCAATACTTCGCGATCCAGTCGGTGGCACCGGGCATGAAGCAGGCCGGCGGGGGCTCGATCGTCAATTTCAGCTCCGTGAGCTATCACGCCATGACGCCGCGCCTGTCGGTCTACCAGGCCGCCAAGGCCGCGGTGATCGGCATGTCGCGCGGCCTCGCCCGCGATCTCGGCCCCGACAGGATCAGGCTCAACTCGATCACGCCGGGCTGGATCATGACCCAGCGCCAGATCGACCTGTGGCTGACGCCCGAGGCCGAGGCCGGCCTCATGCAGGCCCAATGCCTCAAGGAGAAGGTCTATCCGCCCGACATCGCCCGCATGGCGCTGTGGCTTGCCGCCGACGACAGCCGGATGGTGACGGCACAGAATTTCGTGGTCGACGGGGGCCGCATGTGAGGCCATTCGCGGTACGGCTGTCGCACCGCGTCGGCCTCGCCGCGGCGAGGTTCGTCCATCACTTGCTGCCGCCGACGCTCTACTTCCTGGTCACCTTCAACCTGATCTCCTTCTCGACCAACCTCGCCGTCCACGGCTCCTGGTTCGACCTCCATTCGATCGTCCTGTCGACGACCACGGCGCTTGTCGTCGCCAAGGTGGTCCTGGTGGTCGATCGGGTGCGCATCATCGACCGCTATCGAGGAGCGCCGCTCATCCTGCCGATCCTCTACAAGTCTGTGTTCTATTCTGTCGTCGTGCTGGTGGTGCGTTTCGTCGAGAAGGTCGTGGGCTTCGCCATCGAGGCGCACGGCTTCGGCGACGTCTTTCGGACATTGTTGCAAGAGTTCACGTGGCATCGCTTCATCGCAGTGCAGCTCTGGATCTTTCTCTGCTTCCTGGTCTACGTCTCGGCATCGGAGCTCAATGCGCTGGTCGGCGAGGGGCAGCTCGGCCGGCTGTTCTTCCGCCATCGATCGGCGGGGCATCGCCTGACGCGCCGCCAGCATATTCGCGCCCTGATGGAGCTCAGCCGGCTGGCCGAGAACACGCCGCGCGAGCGGCTCCTCGACCCGGCCACGCCGCAGGGCGCCCGCCTGGTCGCCATCGTCGATGCCCTGCGGCAACGTCCGGCGACGTCCAAGTGAGCGACCATGAATGTGACTGAGCATGTGTCTTTCCCGTCATCCTGAGCGCAGCGCCTGTCCTGAGCGAAGCCGAAGGAAAGGATCTCATCGCCAGAAGCGACAGCACACACTCGCGGCAAGCGGCGATGAGGTCCTTCACTTCGTTCAGGACGACGGAAGGTGGACCTGCAATCAAGCTGGTTACCCACGGTCCGGAAGAGCATGAGGGGACGCCGGCCTGCTTCCTTCGACAGCAGCTGGCGCAAGGTCGGCTGGCTGATCCTGGGCATCGGCGGCCTGATCGTGGCGGGCGGTGCGGCCCTCGGCTGGGGCAGCCTCCGTCACGTTCTCTACAGCGAGCGTGCCGACGGAGAGGTCGTCGAGATCCGGCGTGAGGGCAGCATGTATGCGCCGGTCGTGCGCTTTCGTCTTCCCGGCGGCGATGCCCGGGAAGTGGCCGACCTCGGGACCGGTGCACCCGACTTCGCGCCCGGCGATCGCGTCACGGTTCTCTACGCGCCGCAGGATCCGACGGATTTCCGCATCGACACGTTCGAGCGCCTCTGGTTGTCGGCCATCATCGTCACCGGCTTCGGCAGCTTCTGGCTGATGTTCGGCCTGGTCGCCTGGGCGTTGTCGCGCAACGCAGACCTGACCTTGGTGGGCGAACGCGCCTTCGCGGCGATCGCGATCGCGGCGGCGGCAATCGGTGCCATCGTCTTCTCGGGCGCACTCGACCTCTACGGCAGTGGCACCCGCACCGCGGGAACGATCGTCGAGATCCGCGAAGGCCGGACCGTCAGCCGAGAGGACGTTCGCCTGCCCGACGGCCGGGAGGTGAGCCGCGACGTCGAGCGTACCTCCTACGCGCCGATCGTGCGCTTTACGACGATCGATGGCCGCCCGATCGAGTTCCATGGCCGTGGCGGCAGCGGTACGGATTACGCGGCGGGCGACCGAGTGACGGTGATCTACGATCCCGCGAACCCCATCCGCGCCCGCATCGTGTCGTTCATCGACCTCTGGCTGCCATCCGCCGTCTGTCTTGGCGTCACCGTCCTGTTCGGTGGCGTGGTCGTCCTGTCGCGCCGCCTGCGCCGCCGAGCGGCATGACGCACGCTCTTCTCACCCTCCTCCCCAGCAAAGCTGGGGAGGTGTCGGCATCTTCGCCGACGGGTCACGAGCCATGAATCGAGATTCAGGAATCGTGGCTCCTGACCCCTCCGTCCGCGATTACGCGGACACCTCCCCAGCAAAGCTGGGGAGGAGGATAGGACGAGGACCTATTTCCGATCCTTGTACGGCGGTGCCGGGTAGACCGCCTTGGCCGTGGCGATCTCGGGCGGGAAGACCGCCTCCGGGCCGGACGGCATGTTCTGCATGACGGCGAACTCGCTCTTGAACTGCTTGCCGGTCTGGTCGATCTCGTAGGGGCCGGTGACGGTGACGATCTTGTTGTTGAGCTTCAAGGCGGCTGCCTTGAGCTTGGCGGCCTCCAGCGATTGCGCCTCGACGATGATCTGCTCGAGGGCGGCGCCGGCGCCGTAAGCCAGCGCGGTCTGGAAGTCGGCGGGATACTGGGCGTTGGGGAACAGCTTGGCGTAGCGCTCCATCATCTGCGCCCGGTCGAGGCCGCCTGTCACCTTCCAGTTGATGCGCTCGTGCAGCAGGGTCTGGCTGAAATGATAGAGCGCGTCCTTGCCGATGGCGAGGAACTGCGGCTGCGAGGCATAGACCAGGTAGACCGCCTTGAACTCGACGTTCATCTCGCGCAGCTGGCGCGCGATGGTCATCTGGTCGCCCTCGTAGGCGGTCGGCATGAAGACGTCGGCGCCGCTCGCCTTGGCCTTCTGGATCAGGATATTGAAGTCCTTGGTACCTTTGGCGAACTTCTCGTTCATCGTCACCTCGATGCCGAGCTTCTTCGCCTCATCGATCGCACCATTGGTGAGCGCGGCGGGGAACGGCTCGTCGAGGTAGGCGAAGGCGATCTTCTTGGCGCCGAGCTGGGCGAAAGCCTTCACGCCGGGCCGGCCGAGCAGGGTGCCGGCCTGCTGGGTCGCCGACACGACGTACTTGTAGCCCTGCTGGTAGATCGAATCGGCCGAGGCGGACCAGATCACCATGAACTTTTCGGCGGCCTCGGTGGCGTTGACGGCCGCGGCGGTGAGGGTCGAGCCGAACGGGCCGAAGCAGAGATCGACCTTCTCTTCCTTGATCAGGGTCTCGTAGACCTTGGGCACGGTGGTCTTGTCGCTGCGGTCATCGAGCTTCACCAGCTCGACCTTGCGCTTGGCGCCGCCGACCGTGATGCCGCCGCGGGCGTTGACGTCGTCGACCCAGATCTCGGCGCCGCGCAGGCCCGACTGGGCGGCCAGCGCGAAGGCGCCGGTCGACGATACCGTCATGCCGATGCGGATCGGCTTGGCGTCCTGCGCCTGCGCGCTGCCGACGGCGATCGCACCGGCTGCGCCGGCGAGCAATGTCCTTCGGGGCAACTTGATTGTCATGGCATTCCTCCTTCCCATTGTGGTCGAGGCTAGCAACCGAAGGCGGCCCGGTCACGTGTCGATACGATAGTCGACCCATTCGGCGATCAGGTCGCGCAGCCCGGAATCCTCCTGGAAGGCGTGGGCCGAGCCGTCGACCTTGTTCTGGCCGAGCTCCAGGACATAGAGGTGCTGGGCGATGCGCACGCACTGGCGCACGTTCTGGTCGACCAGCAGCACGGTGATGCCCTGGGCGGGAAGGCCGGCGATGAAGTCGTAGATGTCGGCGCTGACCCGCGGCGCGATCATCGCCGTCGGTTCGTCGAGCAGCAGCACGCGCGGCCTGAGGGCCAGGGCCCGGCCGAGCTCCAGGAAACGCTGCTGGCCGCCGCTCATCGAGCCCGCGAGGTCGCGGCGCTTGTCGCGTAGCATCGGGAACTGGGCGTAGGCGCGCTCCAGCGCCTCCTCGATGCGGCGGCGATCGCGGCGGAACGACCAGCAGGCGAGGCGGAGATTGTCCTCGACGGACAACTCGTTGAACAGGCTGCGTTGCTGCGGCACCAGGGCGATGCCGTGCTCGATGAACTTCCATGGCGGCAGGCCGGTCACCGCGCGGCCGTCGATCAGCACGTCGCCCGCGACCGGCTTCAGGAGGCCGTAAAGGGCGCGCAGGGCCGTCGACTTGCCGGCGCCGTTCGGGCCGATGATGCCGGTGATCAGGCTCGGCCTGACCTCGAGCGACAGCCCGCGCAGGATGCGGATGTCGCCGTGATAGGCGACATCGACCCTGTCGAGCGCGAGGACGGGCGGCCCGTCATGGTCGTTCGTCGCCATCTCAGGTCCCGAGATAGGCTTCGATGACGGCGGGGTTGCCGCGGATGTCGTCGACGCCGCCTTCGGCGATGACGCGTCCCTGGTTCAGCGCCATGACCCGGCTCGACAGTCGGTAGATCGAGGTCAGGTCGTGGCTGATCAGCAGCACGACCTTGCCGGCACGAGCGGTTTCCTCGATGCGCTCGATCATGAACTTGCAGAGCACCGGATGAACACCGGCGAACGGCTCGTCGAGCATGACGATGGCCGGGTCGGGCATCAGCATGCGCGCCATCTCGAGCAGCTTCTGCTGGCCGCCCGACAGCTCCTCGGCATAGTTGTGGCGCAGCTCGATCAGCTGCATGCGCTCGAGCATCGCCTCGGCGCGGCCGATCAGCTCGGAATCGGAGGCCGGGCGGTCGAGCACCGGCACTAGGAGATTGTCGATCAGGGACATCTTGCGGAACACGCGCGGCACCTGGAATGTCCGGCCGACGCCGTGATGGGCGATCACGTGCGGCGGCTGGCCGGTGACGCGCTCGCCGCCGACGAGAACGTCGCCGGCATCCGGCCGGTAGAGACCGCAGATGCAGTTCATCAGGGTCGTCTTGCCGGCGCCGTTGACGCCGATGATGCCAAGGGTCTCGCCCGGGCCGGCCCGGAGATCGACGCCGTCGAGCGCCACCAGGCCGCCGAAGCGCTTGGTGAGCCCGCGGGCCTCGATGGCGCTCACCGCCGGAACCTCGTGCCGAGTAGGCCCGACGGGCGCAGGAAGATCGTGCCGACCAGGATGACGAAGCCCACGATCTGGGCCAGCGCCTGGGGCAGGAACACCGTCGCCATCTGCTCGGCCAGGCCGAAGACCACGCCCGCCAGCAGGGCGCCCACCGGATTGCCGAGGCCGCCCAGCACCACGACGATGAAGGCGATGATGGTGTACTCGGCGCCGGAGAAGGGATTGAAGGCGGGAAACACCAGGGCGACCAGCACGCCGGTCACGCCCGCCAGCGAGGAGGCGAGCGCAAACGCGAAGGCCGACAGGCGCACGATGTCGACGCCCATGATCTGGATCGCCTCGGGGTTCATGATCGCCGCGCGCAGCGCCTTGCCGGGCAGCGTCCGGAACAGGAACAGCGCCAGCGCGATCGAGATCACGATGGTGATGGCGAGCGCCACCAGCCGCGCGGTCGAGATGTAGATCGGGCCGATCTGTACCGAGATCGGGGTGAAGGTGAAATCGATCGAGCGTGAATCGGCCTCGAACAGCAGCAGCATCAGCGCTGCTGCGGCGATCGACACGCCGTAGAACATCAGGAACGACATCAGCTCGGGATCGTCGCTCCGCGCCAGGCGCGGTATGAGCACGTAGTAGAGCAGCCAGCCGGCGGCGAAGAACGCGACGGCGGCCAGCGGCACGGCGAGCAGCGGCGGGATCTTCAGGGTGCTGAACAGCACGAATGCGAAGAAGGAGCCGGCGATCACGAACTCGCCATGGGCGAAGTTGACGACGCGCAACACGCCGTAGAGCAACGTCAGGCTGACGCCGACCAGGGCGTAGATGCCGCCCACGATCAGTCCGTTGGCGAGGCCGTTCAGGATAAGCAGCTCCACAGCGGCCCCCTACGGCACGTAGCGCCGCCAGTGCGGCTTGCGGCGCAGCACGGTGCCGACGATGCCGCGCGGCAGGAACAGCACCAGGATCACCGTGGCCACGCCCAGGATCAGGAGGTTGAGCAGCGGGAACTGGCGCCAGATCAGCTCGTCGAGCCAGACCATGGCGACCGCGCCGATGATCGGCCCTGTCACCGTGCCCAGCCCGCCGGCGACAGCGTAGATCACGGTCTTGGCGGTGATCAACGTGTTGAAGGCGGTCTCGGTGTCGACGACGTTGGTGTACCACGCCTCGACGCCGCCGCAGACGGCCGGGAAGAAGGCCGAGATCAGCCAGCCATAGAGACGGACAAGGGGCACGTTGACGCCCATCATGTCGGCCGCTTCGGCGTCGTCGCGCGTGGCGCGCAGGGCCTTGCCGAGCCGCGAGCGCGACAGCCACAGGATGGTGGCGAGCGCCAGCACCATGACCGCCATCATGACGTAGAAGCTCTGCAGCGGCTGGGCGCGGCTGCCGAGCTGCAGGCCGAAGCTGCCGCCCGTGATCTCTTCCGGCATGTTGGTGATGGCGAGCCGGCAGATGCCGGCCAGCGCCAGGCTGACGATGCCGAAATAGATGCCGGACAGGCGCAGGGTGGGCGCGAACAAGAGCGCCAGCACGAGGCCTGCGACGCCGGACAGCGGCAGGGCGAGGAACAGCGGGAAGGCTGCCTTCTTGACCAGGATCGCCGTGGTGAAGGCTCCGACGCCATAGAATGCCACGTAGCCGAACGGCATGTAGCCGGCGAAGCCCGAGGCGACGTTGAAGGCCGACGCCATGGTGATCCACAGCATCAGGTAGAAGTGGAAGGCGACGTTGAGCCCGAGCACCGGCACTGCGGCGAAGTACGCCAGCAGGGCGCCGCCGATCAGGGCGACCAGCGTGAAGTAGATCCGGTCAGCCGAATCGGCAGCGCGAGACGGAGACGCCATCAGAGGTCGCGCGAGTTGGGCACGCGGCACGATAGGCCAAGCCGACATTGCCGACAATGCGGACGCTTGTTGCGCTGCGAAAGGAAAGGCTTCCTCACTGTGCACCAGCAAGACGTGTTCAGTCTCTCTCGGCGACCCTGCCTCGAGATGATCGGGACGGAGCTCGCATGCCGCTGAACGGCGTGACGAGCGTCAGCTTCAATCGGCGCTCTGCGGAATGACTATGCGTCGCTGCAGCTGCAGCAGTGACGAGGGGATCGATTGAGCGCGGGTGGGGATGACGAAACCTCCAGCGACGATGCAAACCTTGTCGCGCAGAAGCACGGTCATCCCCGGCTGGCGGCGTTACATGTTGGGTTGATGGATCTCCACGACGTTGCCGTCGGGATCAGTCAGAAAGACCTGATGCCATCCCGCGATGGCCCACTTGCCGTAGTCGGCGTAGCGAATGCCAAGCTCATCGCAGCGACGCATGAAGCCCCTGATGTCGTCTGTGCGGAAACAGCCAAGTAAAGCGCGGCAGGTTGTCGGTGCAGAGATTGAGATGATGGAACTTGAACTGCATGATTGGACCTCCCGTAGTGTGATGATGGGTTATCGACGACGCCGTCCCCGGGCCTGGCGCTCGAGCACGTCGGCTACCTCTCGTCCGAGGCGGACCAGATAACGCCGCGTCTCGTGCTCGGCGGTCTGACCGTCGCTGGCGACGACGGCATCTGCGAGCGCCGCTCGCGCGTCCCGCACGAAGCCCGGCAGATCGCGACCTCCGAAGGTCACCCGCAGGAAGAAGTCACTGCGGTCCCAGTATTTCTCGCCACTGCCGGTGCTGAGCGGCGACCGGGCGAGCCTGTGCAGCATCTCGTACCGGCGGCGGTTGCGCCGCCTCAGTTCCAGGAAACGCGCATCGGGATCGGCGGGAAGCCCTTCAACGGATGCCAGGGAATCACAGAGGGCACGAAACTCCTCGGCTTCGTCCCCCGAGCGCCGCTCTGCGGCCCAACGCGCGATCACGCCTTCGCTGGCGCCGAAGACTTCATAGAGATCCCTGACTTCGGCCGGTACCGGTCGCACCACCCGACAGCCGACCTGGGGCAGGATTTCCAGAAGGCCTTCGACCGTCAGACGCCGGATCGCATCGCTGACCGGTGCGCGGCTTATCGCAAGGACCCGACCGACCCCTTCCGAAGAGATCTGGTCGCCAGGGTCCAGCCCGCCGCCGAGGAGCAAGCCCTTCAGGTAGGCGTACGCCAGATCGTGCAGACGTGGGGTGCCTTCCCGGATCGATTCCGGAGCGTCCGGCAGAACGACATTGAGCGCTGTTCGCATGGTGCTATACTAACATACTAGTATGGCTTTGGCATCAAGGGACGCCGTGAGAGCGGTGGGAGGACGTCATGTACGATGCTGCAAACGTGCAGAGGATCGTCGAGCCGTTGAAGGAAACCGAGGCCGAATCGGAGTCCAATCGTCAGCTCAGCGCTCGCGCGGTCGACCTCCTGCATCAATCGGGCGCCACCCGGATTGTCGCCCCGGCTGCCTATGGCGGGTACGAGCTCCCCGTGAGGGCGCTGGTCGAAGCCGAGCGTGCCATCGCGCACGGCAGCACCGCGGCCTCATGGGTCCTGATGGTTTGCGCCGCTCACACGTTCATCGCCGGCCGCATGGAGCGCCGTGGGCAGGACGAGATCTTCGGCGGTCACCCGGGCATGCTTATTCCCGGCGTTCCCTCGCTTCGCGGCACCTGCCAGCGTGCCAGGGGAGGCTACATCCTGAACGGGCGATGGCCCTACGCGAGCGGCGCCGACCACGGCGACTGGGTCCTGGTCGGCTGCAAGGGCATCCGCAACGAGGCGGACGAACCCTGCCCGTCCCTGATCGTCGTGATGCCCAAGAAGGACGCCGTCATCGACGATACCTGGTTCACCCTCGGCATGCGGGGCACCGGTTCCAAGGATGTCGTTCTCGAGAACATCTTCGTTCCCGAGCACTACGCAGTGTCCATGATCGAGGCGCAACTCGGCACCGTCCCTGGTATCGACATCCCGCTTTATCGCCTCCCGATCCGCCCGGCGCTGGCGACCATGCTGCTGGGGACGATCGTCGGGATGGCCGAGCGCGGCCTCCAGCTCTTCATCGACAAGACCCGCGGTCGTCGCGATGTCTATACCGGGGCGATGAAGTCCGACAACGCCGGTGTGCAGCGCCGGGTCGCCGAGGCGAGCGTCGAAATCTCGTGCGCATGGGCGCTCACGAAACAGAACTGCGACCTGCTGGAGGAGGCGATGCTGCACGATCCACCGATGCCGGCACCGAAGCGCGCGCAGGTCAGATGGAATGCTGCTTACGCCACTGAACTTTGTCGCCGTGCCTGCAACAGGCTCTTCGAAGGCGCCGGTGCCGGGGCCGCGCACGATAGCCACTCCCTGCAGATCTGCTTCCGTGACATGAACACGGCCTCGCACCACGCGATGCTGGATTTCGATGTCAATGTCGAGATCCAGGGCAAGAGCCTGCTGGGCGTGAAACTGGACGACGCGTGGGTGTGATGGGTCGGCCCTGCGCATCGGCTTTGGCCTGCGCAGCTCGAACCCCGATCGGATCAGTCGGACCTGACTGTCGCTCACTTCCGTTGATCGTCCTTCTCCGACGACCCGCTCGTCGTCGGTGACGTCTGAAGGCGATCACAAGCTGGCGCGGCGCTGCATGACTTTGTCGGCGTTGGCCCTGGTCCGCGCGGGTTCAAGGGCTGTCCGCGCTCATGGTATCTGCTGCCTACAAGCCCGACTCCCCGATCCAGCCGGACAGCAGACCCGCCAGTTCGCAGGGGCGCTCGAGCGGCGCCATGTGGCCGCATTCCTCGAGGATGGCGAAGCGGGCGTTTGGCAGGTGCTGCGCCATGCGCTCGGTCTCGTCGAAGCGGCGCAGCCGGTCCTGCCGGCAGGCAACGACCAGCGAGGGGCAGGCGATGCGTTCGAGGTCGGCGTAGCCGTCGTTGCGCACCACCTGGGCCTGGCGCGCTCGCACCTCGCGGCCGAGCCGGCGCTGCATGCTGCGCAGCCGGTCGAGCAGGATCGGATCGGCCTCGCGCGCCGGATGCAGGCCGCGCGCCACCGACTCCTCGCCTGCCTTGCGCGGTGGGCGGTCACCGGGCTGGTAGCCCGCCCGGCGGCGCGCGATCTCCTCGGCCGAATAGCCGCGCGCCGAGGAGGCGACGAAGGCGACGCCGGCCACCCGCTCGGGCGCCATCAGGGTGAGCACGCGGGCGACGAAGCCGCCCATCGAGAAGCCGACCAGCACGAAGCGCTCGGGCGACGAGTCGAGCACGCGCCGCGCCATGCCTTCGAGCGAGGTGTCCTCGTAGACATTGCCGTAATGCAGGGTCGCCATGGCCTCGAGATCGGGAACCATGTCGGTCCACAGGTCGTGGTCGCACATGAAGCCGGGAAGCAGGACGAGATCGCGCAAGCGCGGGGTTCGGGTCTGTGACAAGAAGGCTGAGCTCTTTCGCGACAACTTACTGTCATCCCGCGAGAGGCAGACTCTCTCGGGATGACGACCGATCGTAGCGATCGCTACGTGCCGAAGCCTACTTCTTCAAGGCTCGCAGCACCTTCCCGGAATCGGTGACGAAGCCGAAGCATTTCTTGACGTTCCATACCGCGGCTTCGGTGCAGAAGTCGGGCGAGGTGGTGGCGCAGCAATCCTCGACCAGCACGCAGCCGTAACCCAGGAAGTTTGCGTCTGTCAGCGAATGCAGCACGCACTGGTCGGTGTTGACGCCGCAGAACAGAGCGGTGCGGATGCCGAGATTGCGCAGGATCGAATCGAGGGGCGTATCCCAGAAGCCGCTGATGCGGTGCTTGTCGACCTTGATGTCCTCGGGCGCCTGCTCGAGCTCGTCGACCACGGCGGCCGCCCACGAATCCTTCTGCAGCACGGCGGCGCCGCTGCCGGGCAGCGGGTCGCCAAGCCCGACGCCGACGCCCGAGGGCTTGTAGAGATGGATCTGGTTGGGCGGCATGTTGGCGAGGTCGGGCCGGTTGCCCCAGTTGACCCAGATGATCGGCACGCCCGCCTTGCGGAGCGTAGGCAGGAGCTTCTGCAATGGGGCGATCGGCTTGCGATCGGGCGTGTAGTCGAGCCCGAGCGAATCGACCCATCCGCCCTTGGCGCAAAAATCGTTCTGCATGTCGATCACGATCATCGCCGTGCGCCTGAGATCGATGGTGATGTTCTGGGGCTGGGCGGCGATGCGCAGCGGCTTCGGTTTCGCCGCCGGCGTCGCCATGTCGATTTCCCGGGCGCTCGCAGCCCAGCTGTAGCCGGCGCGAGGCGCGCCGAGCGGATTCATCTTGTTGGCCATCCATTGTCTCCCAAGCGTCCAACCCATGAGGGAAGCAAGTTTCCTGCCAGTTGGCACGGCAATTGCCTCTCGCTGCCCGAGAAACGTCGCGAGCGCGCGAAGGGAGCGGAAGAAATGAATAAAGTCGATCGTCGCAGGTTCCTGGGTGGAGCCGCGGGAATGGGCAGTCTGGTGATGACTGGCGGCCTCGCTGCCCCGGCGCGAGCTGCCGGCGCGCTCACCGTCGGCGTGCTGATCCCGGGCTCGAAGTCCGACAAGGGCTGGATGGAGTCCGGCTACGACGGTCTCAAGGCGGTCGAGAAGAAGCTCGGCGCGAAGGTCACCGCCAAGTTCATCGAGAACGTGAAGTTCGGCGACATGGAGCAGGTGCTGGTGACGCTTGCCGGCCGGAACGAGATGGTGATCGGCGTCGGCGGCCAGACCCAGGCATCGGTCTTCAAGGTGGCGCCGCGCTTCCCCAAGGTGAAGTTCGCCATCATCGGCGGCAACGCCGATCCGAAGAAGCCGGACAACGTGTCGGGCTACGACGTCCGCCAGGCCGAGATCGCTTTCGTCGCCGGCGCGGCGGCGGCGATGCTGTCCAAGACCGGCGGCGTCTCCTATGTCGGCGGCCTGGAAATTCCCGCCATCAAGAATGCCGGCATCGAGTTCGGCAACGGCGCACGCTATATCAAGCCCGGCATCAAGTACTTCGAGAGCTATACCGGCGACTTCGACGACGTCGCCAAGGCCAAGGAAGCGACGCTGGCGGCCATCTCGCAGGGCGCCGACATCCACTATCACATCCTCAATCTCGGCCTGCGCGGCATGGAGCAGGCGGCGCGCGAGAAGGGCACGCACATCATCGGCAGCTACACCGACCGCTGCGGTACCGATCCGCTCTATGTCGCCTATTCGATAACCGGCGTCGGCTTCCAGGTCGAGTACGCCATCGAGCAGGCGGTCGCCGGCACGTGGAAGCCGGAGTTCAAGCCGTTCGGTCTCGCCATGGGGCCGCAGGCCTCCGACATGATCGTCTGCAAGGCGACGCCCGAGCAGAAGGCCAAGCTCGACGAGATCAAGAAGGACCTGCTCTCCGGCAAGATCAAGGTGCTGGACGCCTGACGTTCGGAGTTCCTCCTCCATCGGACAGGCACCGGCTTCGGATACGACAAACATCACCGTCATCCCGAGCGGAGCCGCCCGATCCGGCGCTGTTCACAGCGCCATTGGCGGCGTAGTCGAGGGACCTTTCCTGATGATGCAGCACGATGAAGGGTCCCTCCAGCGCCTCGCTGCGCTCGGCTTCGGTCGTGATGACGGTTCCTTTCAAGCGCCATCGCCCAGGCAAGTCGGCGGAGGCGAGCGGGAAGAAGACGCGTGACGCAATCGACAACCGCTGAACCCCCGCTGCTCGCCCTCGACGGGCTCGGCAAGCGCTTCGGCAGCCTGCAGGCGCTCGAGGGCGTGAGCCTCGGGGTGCGCGCCGGCACGGTGCAATGCCTGCTGGGCGAGAACGGTGCCGGCAAGTCGACGCTCTGCAACCTGATCTTCGGCGTCTACGGGCGATCCGCCGGGCACATGGCCTTCGGCGGCGCACCGTGGGCGCCGGCCAGCCCGGCGGTGGCGCTCGAGCGCGGCATCGCCATGGTGCACCAGCATTTCAGCCTGGTGCCGCGCATGACCGTGGTCGAGAACCTGATGCTGGGCCAGGTCAAGGGCATGCTGCATCGGCACGAGTTCGGCGCCCGCATCCGCGACATCGCCGAGCGCTTCGGCTTCGTGCTCGATCCCGACGCGGTGGTGGGCGAGCTGTCGGTCGGCGAGCGCCAGCGCGCCGAGATCGTCAAGTGCCTGATGCGCGATCCGCGCCTGCTGGTGCTCGACGAGCCGACCGCCGTGCTGCCGCCCGGCGAGATCGGCGCCCTGCTCGACATCTGCCGCCGCGTCGCCGATTCGGGCCGCGCCGTCATCCTGGTCACCCACAAGCTCGCGGAGATCGCCAAGGTGGCCGATCGCGTGGCCGTGCTGCGCGGCGGCCGCCTGGTCGCCGACGAAGACATGGCCGGGGCCGACATGGGCACGCTGGTCCATGCCATGGTCGGCCGCGAGGTGAAGCCCCTCGACGTGGCGCTGGCGGAGCCCGACGACGGCGTCGCCGATCAGCCGGCCGCTGCCGAAGCCACCGGCCCGCGCCGCTTCGCGCTGGTGTGCGACGGGCTCTCCGTCGAGGATCGCCATGGCGCCGTGCGCCTCGACAATTTCACGCTGGAGATTCGGCCCGGCGAGATCGTCGGCCTGGCCGGCGTCGAGGGCAACGGGCAGAGCGAGCTCGGCATGGTGCTCGCCGGTCTGCTGCGCCCGACCGAGGGCCGCTTCTACATGGGTGACGTCGAGCTCACCCACGCCGGCGCCGCTGCGGTGACGGCGGCGGGCGGTGGCATCGTGCCCGAGGATCGCCACGCCGTGGCCTGCGTTACCGCCATGTCGGTCGCCGAGAACATGTATCTCAACAAGCTCGGGCAGTTTACCCGCTTCGGCCTGCTGCACCGGCGCGCCCTCCATGCGGCGGCGGAGACCCAGATGCGCACCTTCGACGTGCGTGCTGCCGGCCCGGAGGTCGCCTTCTCCGGGTTGTCGGGCGGCAACCAGCAGAAGGCGGTGCTGGCGCGCGAGCTGACGCTCGATCCGCTGGTCGCCCTGGTGGCAGCCCAGCCGACGCGCGGCCTCGACATCAGCGCGGTCGAAGCGGTCTATCGCCAGATCCGCGCGGCGGCGCGCCGCGGCGTCGGCGTGCTGCTGATCTCGAGCGAGCTCGACGAGCTGATCGCCGTCGCCGACCGGATCGCCGTGCTCTATCGCGGTCGCCTGGTCGGCGAGCGGCCGGCGGCGGCGGGCGAACGCGCCGCGATCGGGGCGCTGATGTCGGGTCAGGTCATGTCGGATCAAGCCGAATGACCACGACCACGATCATGCTCTCGCTGCCCGACCGTCGGCGAATGGTCGGCGTGGCTGTGCCGTTCATCGCCGTCGCGGGCTCGCTGGCGATCGGCCTTTTGCTGGTCGCCGCCAGCGGCAAGTCGGTGCCCGAAGCGATCGAGGCATTCCTCGATGGCGCCTTCGGCACGGCGTACGCGATCGGCGCCTCGATCAACCGCGCGGTGGCGCTGGCGCTGGTCGGGCTCGGGTTCATCCTGGCGTTTCGTGCCAACCTCACCAACGTCGGCGGCGAGGGACAGATCGCGGTCGGCGGCATCGTCGCGACGGCGATCGGGCTGTGGACGCCGATCTCCGATCTTCCGCTCGGTCTCGCGGTCGTCCTGCCGCTGCTCGGCGGCACGCTGGCCGGCGCCCTGTGGGGGGGCATCGCCGGCGTCATGAAGGTGCGCTTCGGCACCAACGAGGTGATCAGCACCCTGCTGCTGGGCTTCATCGCCCTGCTGCTCGTGTACTGGTGCGTGCAGTCGACAACTTTGCTGCGCCAGCCGCAGACCTCCTCGGCGACCTTGCCGGAATCGCTGCCGATCGCCGATGCGGTCAAGCTGCCCGGCCTGACCGGGTCTCCCGAATCGCCGTTGCATATCGGGCTGGTGATCTGCCTGCTGCTGGCCGGCGTCACGGCGGTGGTGCTGCAACGCTCGACCTTCGGCCTGCGCCTGCGCGCCATCGGGCTCAACGAGCTGGCGGCACGTCGCGCCGGCATGCCGGGCGGCATCCTCCTGGTCGTCGCGCTCGCGCTGGCCGGCGCCTTCGGTGGCCTCGCCGGCGCGATCATGCTGCAGGGCGAGCAGTACTATCTCAAGGCCGGCTTCTCCTCGGGCTATGGCTTCGACGGCCTGGTGGTCGGCCTGCTGTCGCGCGGCTCGACCGTGGGCGTGCTGGCCGGCGCGCTGTTCTTCGGCTTCCTGCGCTCGGGCGGCATCTCGATGGAGATCATGGCCGGCGTGCCGGCGGCGCTGACCCTCGTCATCCAGGGGCTGATCGTGATCGCCGTCGCCGGCTCGGTCATCCTTGTCGAGCGGCTCGAGCGGGGAGGGCGGTGATGGAAGAGACGCTCGCCATCTTCATCGCCTCGACCTTGCGTCTCGGCATGCCGCTGATGCTGGCGGCAAGCGGCGAGCTGGTGTCCGAGCGCGCCGGCGTGCTGAACCTCAGCCTCGAAGGCATGATGCTGACGGCGGCCTTCTTCGGCGCGCTGGGCTCGTGGGCGACCGGCAACCCGTATCTCGGCGTCGGCTGCGCCGTGCTCGCTTCGCTCTGCGTTGCCGCCGTGCAGGCGTGGCTCAGCGTCGACCTGCGCGCCAACCAGCTGGTGGTCGGAATTGGCTTCAACATCCTGGCGCTCGGCGCGACGACGCTGCTCTACCGCGTCATCTTCGGCGGCCTGTCGCGCGAGGAGATCCCCGGGCTGCCCAAGCTCGCGGTCGACGGCCTGAGCAACCTGCCGTTTGCCGGCACGGCGTTCTTCCAGCAATCCGTCATCGTCTATTTCGGCCTGGCACTGATGGTGCTGATCTGGGTGATCCTAAATCACACCTCGTTCGGCCTCGCCGTGCGCGCCGTCGGCGACGAGCCGCTGAGCGCCGACAAGGCGGGAATCCCGGTGGCGCGCACGCGCCGGCTCGCCGTGCTGGTTGCCGGCGCGATGGCAGGCCTCGCCGGCGCCTTCATCTCGATTGCCGACATCCATACCTTCACCGAGAACATGACCAACGGCGCGGGCTACCTCGCGCTCGCCGCGGTGATCTTCGGCGGATGGAACATCGGCCGCACCATCGCCGCCTGCCTGCTGTTCGGCGCCGCCACGGCCCTGCAGTTCCAGCTGCCGGCGATGGGCATCGTCGTGCCGACCGCCTTCCTGCTGATGCTGCCCTATCTGCTGGCGCTGCTCGCGGTGGCGGGCGTCGTCGGCCGTCTCGAGCCGCCGACCGCGCTCACGCTGCCGTTCCGGCGTGGCAAGTGAGCGGAGCGCCATGGTCGCGGACTATGGTGCCTTCGTCCCCGGCCTGCGCGCAAGGATTGCGCCGCTCGGGGCGGGGCCGCTCGACGGGCTCACCTTCGTCGTCAAGGATCTGATCGACGTCGCCGGCCATGTCACCGGCGCCGGCAATCCCGACTGGGCGGCGCGCCAGAGCCCTGCCATGCGGTCGGCGCCGGTCGTCGAGCGGTTGCTGCGTGCCGGTGCCGGGCTGGTCGGCAAGACGGTGACCGACGAGCTCGCCTTCAGCCTCGAGGGCGAGAACGCTCACTTCGGCACGCCGGTCAATCCGCGCGCGCCGGATCACCTGCCCGGCGGCTCGTCGAGCGGCTCGGCGGTGGCCGTCGCGGCCGGCCTCGCCGATCTCGGCCTCGGCACCGATACCGGCGGCTCGGTGCGCGTGCCGGCGAGCTTCTGCGGCCTGTTCGGCTGGCGCCCGACCCACGGCCGGCTGTCGATGGAGGGTGTGGTCCCGTTTGCGCCGAGCTACGACACGGTCGGCCTGCTCGCGCGGGATGCGGTCAACCTGCGGCGGGCTGCCCGGTGCCTGCTGGGCTCGACCGGGAGCGAAGGAGAGCGCCATTCACCTGCCGGAGGTGCACCCCCAGGCGCCAAGTTTGGCGAAGGAGCGCGTCATGCGCCGGCAGCGCGCCACTCCAGTGGCGCTCATTGGGTGTGTGATCGACGGGAAGAGCGCCCCAGGCGTGGCGCGCTCCCAGCGGAAGGACTATCGGCCGCTCCTGGAAGGTTACCAGGCTCGGCGACTACGAGCGGCGCGACCCCAGCCAAGGCTGACGAGGGTCGGCTGGCGCGCCGCTACGTGATTGCGCGTGACGCCTTTGTGCTCGCCGATCCTGCGGCGGGCACTGTGCTGCGCACAGCGGTAAGGGCACTGGGGACGCACGAGGAGGTCGATGTCTTCGCCGGCAGGCCCGGCGACTTCGTCGACGCCTATTCCCGTCTGCAGGGCCTCGACATTGCCGCCACGCACGACGCATTCCTCGCCAGCGGCCCGCGCTTCGGGCCGACGATTCAGCCGCGCTTCGACCTTGTGCGCGCGCTCGATCCGCAATGTGGCGCGCGATGGGATGCGTGGCGCGCGGCGACAGCCGATCGCCTGCACCGGCTGCTGCCGCCGGGGACCTTCCTGCTGCTGCCGGCGACACCATCGACCGCGCCGCGCCGCTTCCTGCGCGGCGACAAGGCGGGCCGCTTCTACGCCACAGCGCTCACCTTGAGCTCCGTTGCAGGACACGCTCGCCTGCCGGCCGTGAGCATCCCGGTCGCCGCCCTCGATGGTCTGCCGCTCGGCCTCGGCATCGTCGCCGGTCCGGGTCAGGACGAGGCGCTGCTCGATGTCGTCGTCGAGGCTTCGGCGGGCGCGCTCGGAGCTTGATCGGCCCCGCGGCGAGCAGCTGCGCTTCGCCCGCCGCCTCGGCAATGGCGCCGGGCAGGGACGCCGGCGTAAAGGTGCGCAGGCCGGCGGCGCGGCGCGCCGGGCTTTCGCCATTGCGGTGCTCGCGATCGATGCCGACCAGCAGGCCGATGCCGAGCGCCACCGGGAACCCGGGCACGAGAGAGTGAAGATCGCGCGTGGCCCGCGATTATCCCCATAGCGCGCCGGACGTCACGCAAAGGTAGTTGTCCTGTAATCGTTCCTTGTTCCATCCGGCCTAGGCATCGCACGAGATGAGCATGAGCGTGGCCGGTGCGACCGGGGCCCTCGAATCCGTGCAGGATCGCCTGCGGGCGAAGGCGACATCGATGCGGCGGCGCAGGATGCGCCTGCTGCCGTACGCGCTGCTCGCACCCTCGCTGCTGTTCCTTGCCCTCTTCACCTACCTGCCGATCGTGCGCGTGCTGGTCGACTCGCTGTTCGACAAGCCGCACGGCACCGGCGCGGGGGAGGCTTTCGTCGGCCTCGGCAACTACGCCAGGGTGCTCGCCGATCCGGCATTCCGCCAGGCTGCGCTGAACAACCTCGTCTATGCGCTGGGCGTGCTGATCCCGACCCTGGTGCTGGCGCTGGCGTTCGCGCTCGCCGTGCAGCGCTCGACGCGCCTGTCGGCGGTGCTGCGCACGATCTTCTTCCTCCCCTCGCTGGTGCCGCTGGTCGCGGCGGCCTCGCTGTTCTTCTTCATCTTCCTGCCGGGCGTCGGGCTGCTCGACCACTACCTCGCCAAGCTCGGGCTCAGCGGGCCGAACTGGCTCGGCAACTCCGACGTCGCGCTGTGGTCGGTGATCGGCCTCACCGTGTGGAAGAACGCCGGCTACTACATGCTGTTCTACATCGCCGGCCTGCAGAACGTGCCGCGTGACACGCTCGAGGCCGCGATGATCGACGGCGCCAATGCCTGGCAGCGCCTTCGCTTCGTCATCCTGCCGGCGCTGGCGCCGACCACGGCCTTCGTCACCGTGATCGCCCTCATCCAGCTCCTGACCAGCGTCGACCACGTGATCGTGCTGACCCGCGGCGGCCCGTCCAACGCCACCAACCTGGTGCTCTATTACATCTTCCAGGCGGCGCACGAGAATTTCGAGTACGGCAAGGCGGCCGCCGCCACCCTGATCAGCGTCGCGGTGCTGCTCGCGCTGTCGCTCGGCTCCCTGAGGGTCATGGAACGAGGAGCGCGGGGCAATGGCTAGGCACCAGCTCGCCAGACGCCTGCCCGGAGCGATGCTGGTCGCTCTGCTGTCGGCGGTCGCCTTCCTGTGGGCGAGCCCGTTCCTGTGGACCGTGGTGGCGTCGTTCCGGCCAGAGGGCGCGGGCAGCGCCGGCATGGCCTCGCTGCTCCCGGACTTCACGCCGACGCTCGAGAATTTCCGCAATGCGCTCGAGAGCGGCACGTTCGGTCTCTACTACGTCAACACCCTCGTCGTGGTGACCGGCCTGCTCGCCGTGCAGTGCGTCACGGTCAGCCTGGCGGGCTATGCCTTCGCGCGCCTGCGCTTTCCCGGGCGCGATGCGCTGTTCTACGCCTTCCTGCTGCAGCTCATGCTGGTGCCGCCGGCACTGATCGTGCCCAACCTGCGCACCGTGGTCGATCTCGGCCTGTACGACAGCTTGCCCGGCGTCATGGCGCCGTACTTCGCCTCGGCCTTCGGCACCTTCCTGATGCGCCAGACCTTCCTGGCCTTGCCGCGCGATTTCGAGGAGGCGGCTGCGATCGATGGCGCACCGTGGTGGGCGATCGTCTGGTACGTGCTGCTGCCGATGGCCAAGCCCGGGCTGATCGCCTTCGCCATCGTCTCGGTGACGGCGCACTGGAACGAGTTCCTGTGGCCCCTGATGGTGATCAACAGCCCTGCGAACCAGACGCTCACGATCGGCCTCGCCGCCTTCACGCGCGGCGCCGAGGGCGGCAAGGAATGGGGCGTGCTGGCGGCCGGCACGCTCCTCGTCATGGCGCCGCTGGCAGTGGCATTCGTCACCTTCCAGCGCCGCTTCGTCGACAGCTTCGTTTTCAGTGGTGTGAAGGGCTAGGAGGCCAGACCGATGACAATGATCGCCCGACTGGGCAAGAGCGCGCTGGCAATGTGCCTCGCGATGATGCCGTTCACGGCGACGGCGCAAACCAAAATCGAGTTCTTCTTCCCGGTGCCGGTGGAGGGCAAGCTGGCGCGCGAGATGACGCGGCTGGTCAAGCTCTACAACGAGAGCCAGAAGGAGGTCGCGGTCATCGCCGTCTATACCGGCGGCTACGACGACACCAAGCTCAAGGCGCAGGCTGCCGCCAAGGCCGGCAAGCCGCCCGCCGTCGTGCTGATGAGCGCCAACTTCAATGTCGATCTGAAGCTCTCGGGCGATATCATGTCGCTCGAGCCGTTCCTCGCGGCCGAGCAGACGACGCGCGACGCCTACCTGCAGGATTTCTGGCCGGCGCTGCACGCCAATGCCGTGGTCGACGGCGAGCTCTACGGCGTGCCCTTCCACAACTCGACGCCGCTCCTCTACTACAACGTCGACCACTTCAAGGAAGCCGGTCTCGACCCGGCGAAGCCGCCGCGCACCTGGGCGGAGCTGGTCGATGCGGGCAGGAAGCTCGCCAAGGGCGACCGCCACGGCTTCCTGATGCCGGCCGGCTACGACTATCTCGGCTGGCTGATGGAGGCGCTGTCGATGTCGAACGGCGGCCGCTACTTCAACGAGGAGTACGGCGGAGAGGTCTACTACGACCAGCCCTCGATGCTGGGCGCGGCGCGTTTCGTCGAGGACCTGATCTTCAAGCACAAGATCATGCCGCAGGGCGTGACCGAGGCGGGCGGCGTGTCGACCTCGTTCTTCGCCGGCAAGGCGTCGATGGTGCTGCTGTCGACCGGCTCGCTGTCCTTCATCCGCGAGAACATGAAGCAGGGCTACGGCGTGGCCTTCGTGCCGCGGAACGTGCGCAACGCGGTGCCGATCGGCGGCGCCTCGCTGGTCATGTTCAATGGCCAGAGCGAGGATGGCAAGAAGGCCGGCTGGAAGTTCATCAAGTGGCTGACCACGGCCGAGACGCTGGGCGGATGGAGCCGCTTCACCGGTTACTTCGCGCCGCGCAGGTCGGCCTACGACAAGCCGGAGATGAAGGAGTTCATCGCCAGGAACCCCGATGCCAAGGTGGCGCTCGATCAGCTGCCGTTCGCCAAGCCTTGGTTCGCGACCTACCAGACGGTCGCCGTGCGCAAGGCGCTGGAGGACGAGATCCAGGCGATGATGAACGGCAAGAAGAAGGCCGACCAGGCCGTCAAGGACGCCCAGAAGAAGGCTGACGAGCTGATGCGGCCCTATGTCGAGCAGACCGCGCTGAAGCTGCCGTGAACCCGGGACGATGAGAAGTAAGCACGACTGCGTGATCGAGTACGCTCGAGGCTGGGGGCGCGCCACTCCAGTGGCGCGATCACCGTCGATCACACAGAAGACGCGCCACAGGAGTGGCGCGCCCCCAGCGCATTTTGAGAGGAGCACGCCATGATGATCGCTCAGGTCACCGACATGCACATCCGTCCGCGCGGACGGGTCGCCTACGGCCGGGTCGACACCAACGCCATGCTCGCGGCGGCCGTAGCCGCCCTCGAGGCGCTGCCGCGCAAGCCCGACCTGGTGATCGCCACGGGCGATCTCACCGATTGCGGGCTCGCCGAGGAGTACGAGGTGCTGCGCGACATCCTCGAGCCCCTGTCGATGCCGGTCTACCTTGTGCCCGGCAACCACGATCGCCGCGCAGAGCTCGTGGGCGAGTTTGGCCCGGACGGCTATCTCCCGACCAACGGGGGGTTCCTGCACTACGTGATCGACGGCCATCCGGTTCGCCTGATCGGCCTCGACACGGTGGTGCCGGGCCATGGCCACGGCGAGATGTGCGCGGCCCGGCTGTCGTGGCTGGAGGCGCGGCTCGGCGAGGCGCCGGGCCGGCCGACCGTGATCTTCATGCATCATCCGCCGTTCGCCACCGGCCTCGCCGACATGGATCGCATCAACTGCCGCAACGGCGCGGCGATGGCCGCGGTGGTGAGCCGCTTCGCCAACGTCGAGCGCGTGCTGTGCGGCCATCACCACCGCCCGATCACCGTGCGCTGGGCCGGCTCGATCGGCTCGGTGGCGCCCAGCACCGCCCACCAGGTGACGCTCGACTTGATTCCCGACGGCAGCCCCGCGAGCTTCATGATGGAGCCGCCCGGCCTGCAGCTACACCTGTGGTCGCCCGCCGTCGGCTTGGCGAGCCACACCCTGCCGATCGGCAAATACGAGGGCCCGTTCCCGTTCGTGCTCGATGCCGATTATCCCGGCCAGGCCGAGAAGGCGAAGGCGGCGTAACGCTTCATTGTCTTCCGGACCGCGGGCGTCCGCGACGCGGTAAACCGCGTCCCGCCCGTTCATGAGCATGAGCGGGCGGGACGCCCGCGGTCGGGAAGAGCATGAGCGGGCGGGACGCCCGCGGTCCAGAAGAGCATGAGCTGGCTTGCTGGCATAGGTTTTGCAACTTTCGCTGTCATCCTGAGCGCAGCGAAGGATCTCATCGCCAACTGCTCCACAGGTGTGGTCGCACGTGGCGATGAGATTCTTCGCTGCGCTCAGGATGACGCGTAACGAGTCTTCGAAACGTGCCATAGTCGCCTCCTCATGAGCCCACCGATCTTCTTCATGGCCCCCGGCGCACCGACGCCGGTGGCGCCGTTCAGCCATGCCGTCGAGGCCGACGGCTGGTGCTTCGTCACCGGCCAGATGCCGACCTTCCCGGACGACGATTCCAGGCCGTTGCCGCCCGACATCGAGGGTCAGACGGTGCGCGTGATGGAGAACCTCGAGATCGTGCTCGCCGGATTGAAGCTCGGCCTCGAGCACGTCGTCTGCGTGCGCATCTACATCACCGATTTCGAGGCCAACTATCCGCGCATGAACGCGGTCTATGCCGGCTACTTCCCGCCCGACCGCCGGCCGGCGCGGACCTGCATCGGGGTCACCGGCCTGGCGCGCGGCGCCATGGTCGAGATCGATCTTCTGGCGCGCCGCTGATTCGGAGGATGCGATGTGCAAGGGCGACGATCCGACCTGCGCCGAGTTCGAGACGCATCACCGGCGGTTCCTCGAGGACATGGCGCGCCAGCGCCGCGAGTTCCTCGCCAGCGACTTTGCCGCCAGGGGCGGCGCCGCGGCGCTGGCCGCGGGCGGCATGACGCTGGCGTCGCGCGC
>JALHMO010000018.1:0-52722 GCA_022844015.1 Reyranella sp.
GCTGCCGCGCCGGCGCCGGGGGCGACGCCGGAGCCGCCGTCGGCGTCGCTGCCGACCTGGAAGGGACTGCTGCTGCGCCATCTCGAGCGCCACAAGCGCTATCCCGGCGAGGCGCAGCGCGCGCGGCAGCAGGGCATGCCCTATGTGGCCTTCACCATGAGCCGCGACGGCCGCGTGCTCTCCGCGCGCATCGTGCGCAGTTCCGGCGTGGCGAGCCTCGACCAGGAGGGGCTGGACCTGCTGGCACGCGCCCAGCCCTTGCCGCCCCTGCCGTCCGATCAGCCTGGAGAGAGTCTCGATCTCGTCGTGCCCATCCAGTTCTTCCTGAAGAGGTAATCATGGATCGCCTCGAGCAGCTTTGTCGCGAGCGCGGCGTCAAGCTGACGATCCAGCGGCGGATCGTGCTCGAGGTGCTCGAGGCCGCGACCGACCATCCCTGCGCCAACGAGATCCATCGTCGCACCGCGCACGACCGTCCGATCGGCGTCGCGACGGTCTATCGCGCGCTGAACAGCCTGGCTGCCGCCGGCCTGGTTGCGCGTCACGTCTTCAAGGACGGCAAGGCTCGTTACGAGCGAGTCGGGCGTGCGCCGCATCCGCATCTGATCGATGTCGACAGCGGCACCATCGTCGAGGTCGAGGATGGTGGTCTGACTCGCTTGTTGCAGGAGGAAGCACGCCGCCTGGGATACCGGCTGGTCGAGTACCGGCTCAAGATGTTCGGCACAATCGCCGGGAGATAGAAGCGCGATTTCAATTGCGACTCACTCGCAATTGTCTTATGGCGTGGCGAACGAGGAAGCGTGCGTCACGACTACACAATCCTGGCCCTGTATCTGGCCCATCGCGGCGCGCTGGTGAACTACGCCAGCACGATCGTCGGCGACCGTGCGCGTGCCGAGGATGTCGTGCAGGAAGCCTGGCTGCGCTTCGGCGCCGCTGCCGAAAACCGGCCGCTCGAAGAGCCGGTCGGCTTCCTCTATCGGATCGTCCGCAACCTCGCGGTCGACGGTCGCCGCCGCCTGACCCGCGAAGGCAGGACGGTCGAGGCCGATCACGATGCGGTCGATGTTCCGCTCGACTATCCGTCGCCCGAGGCCGAAGCCGTGGCCCGCGAGGAGTTGCGCCTGCTGCGTCGGGCCATCGCCGAGCTGCCCGAGCGCACCCGCGTCGCGCTCGAGATGCGACGCTTCGGCGGCCTGAAGCTGAGGGAGATCGCGGCGCGCCTCGGCGTATCGGTTACCGTCGCGCACGAGATCGTGGCGGAAGGTATCGCCCACTGCCGGCGCCGCGTTCGCCCGCCGCCCAAGTAACGATCCGGTGTACGGGCGAAATTCCCATTCCGCCGAGCGTTCTTTCAGCATGACGACGCCGTCCGAGCCGGAGGATCGCGCGAGCCTGGAGGCTGCCCGCTGGCTGGTCGCCCTCGAGGATGCGCCGGACGATACCGAAATCCGCACCCGGATCGACGCCTGGCGCGCCGCCAGCCCGCAGAACGAGGCGGCGTGGTTGGATACCTGCGCGGTCTACGACCTGATGGCGGGCATGGCGCCCCAGCACCGCCCGCTTCGGGACGATCGGGTGGCGTCGCCGGCCACTCACGCCCGTCCGGCGAGGCACTGGCGCCGCGCCGCGATCGGCGCGGCAGCGGCGCTTGCTGCATGCATTCTCATCGTGGTCGGTCCCGGCCTGCTGTTGCGCATTCAGGCCGATCAGTGGACGTCGACAGCCGAGGTGCGGTCGATCGGCCTCGATGACGGCAGCGTCGTTCGGATGGCTCCCGACAGTGCGGTCGACGTGGCCTACGAGACCGGCCGCCGTCGCGTCCGCCTGTTGCGAGGCGAGGCCTTCTTCGAGGTCCGGCCCGATCCGGCGCGACCGTTCGTGGTCGAAGCCCGTGGCGTGCAGACCGCGGTGCTGGGTACGTCGTTCAACGTGCGGGCCTCGGCCGATGGCGCCGAGATCGCGGTGCGCAGCGGGCTGGTGCGCGTCGACGGCGCCGCGGCCCGACCTCCGGTCACGCTCCGGCTCCAGCCGGGCGAGTGGGCGCAGGTGGCGCGCAGCGGCGTGGTTGCCCGTGGCCGCATGCCGGCCGACGAGGTCGCGCCATGGCTGGTCGGCCAGCTCGTCGCGCGTGATCGGCCGATGGCGGAAGTCATCGACGATCTGCGGCGCTACTTTCCGGGCAGCATCGTGATCGTGGATACGAACCTTGCAGCCCGCCACGTCACGGGTGTCTACAATCTCGCCGATCCGGTCGGTGCGCTGCGCGCGATCGTCGGCGCGCACGGCGGCTCGGTCCGTCTGGTCTCGCCCTGGCTGCTCCTCGTTCTCTGAAAATCTCGGCGCATCCCCGAAAAAGCCGCGAGCTGCTTCGTTGCTTGCTCGAAGGCCAGATGCCGAGACGCACCCACGGTGACGTCGCATCCGCCTCCATCACGGTGGAGTTGCTCGATGTTGGGAGCGCAGCGCACGACATGGCGCGTGGCGATGGCGTGCGGCTTTGCGGTCACGGTGTCCCTTGCCGTTCACCGAGGGTCGCTGGCGCAGCAGGCTACGCCCGCCGATCTCGCCCAGGCGCGACAGTTCGAGTTCAGCATTCCGCCGCAGCCGCTCGCCGACGCGCTGGCCTCGTTCGGCCGCCAGTCGGGCATGCAGGTGTCGGTCGACGGCGACGTCGCGCGCGGCGTGTCGTCGCCCGGCGTCGCCGGGCGGCTGACGGCGGAGCAGGCGCTCGGCCGGCTGCTGGCCGGTACCGGCATCACCTATCGCATGACCGGCGGCAACACCGCGCTGCTGCAGCGCCTCTCGGGGCTGCCGGTGCAGCCGGGTGCCGTGCAGCTCGAGCCGGTGCAGGTGCAGGGCGTGTTCCCGGTGCCGCCGACAGCGCTGATCGACAACATCCCGCCGCCCTATGCGGGCGGTCAGGTGGCGACAGGCAGCCAGCTCGGCCTGCTGGGCAACCGCGGCGTGATGGATACGCCGTTCAACCAGACGAGCTACACGGCCAGGAAAGTGCAGGATCAGCAGCCCAAGTCGGTGCGCGATGCGCTCGCCGACGATCCCTCTGTGCGCGGCTACTTTCCGGATGGCAGCATCGGCAACGACGAGCTGCGCGTTCGCGGCTTCACGGTCGCCGGCGCCGCCACCGCCTACAACGGCCTCTATGGCATCCTGCCCTATTCCTCGATCATGCCCGAGCTCGCCGAGCGCATCGAGGTCCTGAAGGGACCGTCCGCCATGCTGAGCGGCATGGCGCCGCAATCGACGATCGGCGGAACGGTGAATATCGTACCCAAGCGGGCCGGCAAGGAGCCGCTGACCCAAGTCACCGCCGGCTATGCGTCCGATGCGCAGTTCGGCGGCCACGCCGACATTTCCCGGCGCTTCGGGCCGGAAGACGAATTCGGCGTCCGGTTCAACGGCGTGTTCAAGGCGGGCCAGACGGCAATCGCCGGCAACTCCGACCAGCGCGGGCTCGCCATTCTCGGTCTCGACTTTCGCGGCGATCACATCCGCTTCTCGGCCGACCTCGGCTACCAGTCGCAGTTTATCGGCGGCATGGTTCCCTACATCGGCCTGGCCAACAACGTACCGCTGCCGTGGGCGCCCGATGCACGCAAGAGCTGGGGTCAGCCGTGGGGTCTGGTGGCCCGAAAGGATCTGTTCGGCGTGGTGCGCGGCGAGCTCGACCTCGCGGACAACGTCACCGCCTACGCTGCCTTCGGGGCGCATGACTGGCGGCTGGGCATCGTCTCGGGCGGGCCCATCGTCACGGTCAACAACTTCAATGGCAGCGCCACGGCAACGCCGGGCAACATCAGCCAGTACTACCAGTTCCTGACCGGCGAGGTCGGTGCGCGGGCCGTCGTCGACACCGGCCCGATCGGCCATGAGCTCGCGGTCTCCGGCACGATCTTCGAGCAGGCGACCGGCATCGCTACAGTCAATGGCACGGCCTACAACACCAGCATCTACACGCCCTCGGTGGTGGCCCAGCCGGCCATCCCGACCGGCGCGGCCAACAAGACCGGCACGATGACGCTGAGCAGCCTGGCCATTGCCGACACGCTTACGGCGGCGGACAAGCGAATCCAGCTCACGGTCGGAGCGCGGCTGCAGCAGGTGAAGTCGGCGAACTTCAACGCCCTCACCGGCATCAAGACGTCCGAGTACGACCAGAGCACGCTCAGCCCTTCGGTCGCCCTGGTGTTCAAGCCGTGGCAGAACGTCTCGCTGTACGGCAACTTCATCCAGGGCCTGCTGCCCGGAATCGTCGTGCCGGCACCGTTCGCCAATGCCGGCGAGGTGTTTCCGCCGTTCAAGTCGACGCAGTTCGAGGCCGGCGTGAAGGTCGACTGGGGCAAGCTCACGACGACGGCGAGCCTGTTCCATATCAGCCAGCCCAGCGTCATCGCCAACGTCGCCAACAACACGCAGGTGCTGGCCGGCGAGCAGGTCAACCAGGGCCTCGAGCTCAACGTGTTCGGCGAGGTTGCAGAGGGCGTCCGCCTGCTGGGCGGCGTCATGCTTCTCAATGCCGTGCTCACCAAGACCCAGGGCGGGCTGACCGACGGCTGGATCGCGCCGTTCTCGCCCGGCGCGCAGTTCAATCTCGGCGGCGAATGGGATACGCCGTTCCTGCGCGGTCTCACGCTGACCGGGCGCATCACGTACACCGGCGCGCAGTACATCGACACGACATACCCGCGCCGCTTCCTGCCCGAATGGACACGCCTCGACGTCGGCCTGCGCTACGCGATCGAGGCGATGCGGCCGGCCGGCAAGCCGGCGGTGCTGCGCTTCGGCGTGGAGAACCTGCTCGACAACGACTATTGGGCCTCGGGCGGCAACGTCTTCACGCTTGCCCTCGGCACGCCACGCACATTCAGGTTGTCCTTGACTGCCGACTTCTAGCCGAGCGCGTCGGAAGGGCGTCAGCGGCGGTCGCGAAGCCAGGCGAATGCCAGAAGGCCGATGCCCGGCGCGGACAGGAGTGCCGTGCCGAGAAAGCCCGCGCTGCCGGGATCGAGCAGGGCACTCGCTGCGCTCCAGCCCTGGCGGGCCCAGACAAAGCCGAAGACGACCGTGACGACGATGAGGATCGCGACGAGCCAGAGAGTGGCGATGATGCGGAGCAGAATGGTCATGTCACCGCCGGAACCGCCGGCCGGTCACGGTGGGAGCCACGCATAAGCGCCAACTTTGGCCGGTCCAGCAAAGTCCTCATCCTGAGGAGGTCGCGTGGCGACCGTCTCGAAGGATGGGCAACACACGAGATCGGTGGAAATCCGGTGTCGCAGCGCCGGCTTGTTGCCGACCAAAGGGCGAAGGTGACTTCGCCCGATTCGAGGCGCGGCCCACTGGTCCGTTCCTCAGGGTGAGGTCTTCGGTAAAGCCCACGCCTGTGGGTGAGCCGTGACAGGCCGGCGGTCTCCGGATGACCCGGCTCACTTGGTCAGGATGAGCTTGTCCGACATCGTTACGCGGAGGCGATAGGTGCTCTGGCCGTGGCGGATCAGCAGCTCGCGCCCGCCGCGCATCAGGTCAGTGCTCTCGATCGTCGGCAGCGTGGCGGATTCATCCGCTGGCGGTCGAGTGGCGGTGCTCGAAGACGGCAGGGCGCGCGGCTGGAGATCCATGATGACTCCTTGTGTTGCAAGTCATTCTTAGTTGCATAGAAGGCGCGTCTCTGTCAAAGCAATTGACGGCGCTGATGCGGCGTCGTCCTCGTCTATCGCTCAGCCTGCTTCCCGGGATCGGGCGCCGCGACCTCGCCACTGCGCTCGCGATTGGATGGCTCGGCGGTCTCTCGTCGCCGACAGCGCCATGCGCCCTTGTGCCGGCCCTTGCAACGGGCAGGGGTTGTGCGCGTCGTCAGACGTCCGCCGCCACCAGCGCATGCGCCTGCGCCATGCCGACCAGAACCGTCTGTCGAACGTCGGTCACGGCGTCGAGAAGCGCCGTGGCTTCCGCGCCGTCGTCCTGCGCCGCCCAGGTCGTGCCGAGCCGCTGCTGCTCCGCCACATACTCGAGGCTCACCGCGACCTTGCCCATGAGGGTGGTGATGTCCTGTCCGGCGGGCGAGTTCTGCGCGCCGCCGATGATGTTGACCAGCACCGAGCCGACGAACTGGCCGGCCTGCAGCGTCGCCTTGATCTGTCCTGTCCAGTAGTCGAGGCCGGCCACGTCGGACGACCGGTTGAACATATTGTCGTAGACCGCGTCGAGAAAGCTGCTGATCTGGGCGTCGCTGGCGGAGAAGGGGTCGACCAGGAACGGATAGAGGGCCTTCGCCTCGGCGCTGATCCCGAAGGAGCTGGCGATATTGGCAAACAGGACGGCCGGTCCCTGGCTCTGCAGGCTGGCCTCGAACTCGCCGACCCAGAAATCGTGCCCGTCGGCATCGGCGGCGCGGCCGAAGAACGCGACGTAGGTTGCCGCGATCTGCTCGTCGGCGGAGAGCGCCAGCAGATCCAGCGTGATCGAGGCGCCGACGTTCACCGGCACGACATACACCAGGCCCTGCTCGCTGACCTGCCCGTTGTTGTTGCTGGCGCGATAGGTGAAGCTGTCGATGCCGGCGAAGCCCGGATCGGGCGTATAGGTGAAGGTGCCGTTGGGGATGAGCGTCATCTCGCCGTGGCCGGGGCCGCTCAGCAGCGTCGCCGCCAGGGTCGGCCCGCCCTGGTCGTTCACGAGAACGCTGGCCTCGCCGCCGACCGTCAGCGGCTGGCCGGCCATGACGACGTAGGCATCGGGGATGGTCGAGACCGGGGGTGCCGAATCGTCGTTGAGGATCTTCCCGGGCGCCGTCGCGGCATCGATGCCGAGCCCGAGCGACGGCGCCGACAGGGTGACGATGAAATTCTCCGATGCCTCCAGCTCGGTATCGCCGGCGATGCTTATCGTGACTGTCCTGGTGGTCTCGCCCGCCAGGAAAACCAGCGTCCCGGACGGCAGGACGTCGTCGGCGAAATCGTCGCCATCGACGGGAAACACGGCCGCGGCGGATACTGAATAGGCGACGCTGTGCGCCGCCGAGATGTCGCCTGATCGCGTCACGACGAAGGTGAAGGGCATCGAGCCCGCATCGCCCTCCGAGCGAGTCGAGGCCGCGACGGTAATCGAAACCGACGCCACGGCGGAAGGCTCCTGGGTGGCGACCAGCGTGAAGCCGTCGCCGCTCGGGGTGACCCCGGAGTAGACGACGGATGTCGTCACCGGCGTCGGCGGATGGATCGACGAGGTATCGAACAGGACGTCCGGTGCTGCGGTCGAGAAGAAGGTGAAGCCGTTCGATTGGCCAGGCTGCAGGGCGGACGTCGGGGAGGTCGCCTGCCACAGGATGCTGAAGCCGTTCGTCGGCAAGGGACCGTCGGTGAGCTGTGCCGACCATTGCGCGCTCGACGTGAAGGTGGGCACGTCTGGCAGATAGCCCTCGTCGGGAAGCCACGAGAACCAGAACGCACCGATCGGCGTGGTACCGGTGTCCTCGAGGACGACCGTGTAGCGGTAGCTCGTCTGGCTGAGCGGGGCGACAATGATGCTCGCCTCGGCGCTTAACGGCATTGCGCTTCCTCCTGCCGGTTTTGGGTGATCACGGATCGTCGTGAGTCGGTAGCGTCACTATATCGGAATGCATGAGGGCAAGGATGTGGCAAAGGCGACCCACGATCGCCTGCAACCGGCCTGCGAGCCGACCGGGCGCCACGCGAACGAGACACTGCTGCCGCGGCCTCGACGCCGGCGGCGGCGCGATATAAGCAGCATCGCGTGTCCCAGACGCGCGCGACCGACATGCTGAAACGGGCGGGGCTCGCCTTTTCCGTCCACAGCTACGACTACGACCCCGACGCCGACAGCATCGGGCTGCAGGCCGCGCAGGCCCTCGGCGAGCCGCCGGAACGGGTGCTGAAGACGCTGATGGCGGCGGTCGACGGCAAGCCGGTGTGCGTCATCGTGCCTTCCGATCGCGAGGTTTCCATGAAGAAGCTCGCGGCGGCGTTCGGGGGCAAGTCGGCGCAGATGATGAAGCCGGCCGATGCCGAGCGGATCACCGGCTACAAGGTGGGCGGCATCAGCCCGTTCGGCCAGAAGCGCCGCGCGCCGACCGCGATCGAGGCGAGCGCGCTCGCGCACGAGCTGGTCTTCATCAACGCCGGCCAACGCGGCCTGCAGGTCCGCCTGGCGCCGCAGGCGGCCCGCGACATCCTGCAGGCGATCAGCGCGCCGCTGGTGTCCGGGTAGGCGGCATCAAGGCGCGCCGGGCGGCGGGTCGAAGGCGATCCCGACGATCTGCACCACCAGCTCGGTCGTCGCTTCGGCGGCCGCGATCACGGCGAAGGCGTCGGTCTGCGCCTTGGCGGCGGCGACGCTGGCGGCCGTGCTGTCGACGTCGGCCATGACCGCCGTTGCCCAGGCGGTATTGGTCAGGCCGCGGTCGAGGGCGAAGTAGGCGCCCACGATCTCCTTGTTGGTCAGCGTCTGCTGATCGGCCGTCGCGCCCGGGTTGCCGCGCGCACCGTCGATGAAAGGCAGCAGGAAAGCCTCCTTCGCGATGTGTCCTTGCTGCAGCTGCGCGACCCAGTAGGCCAGGCCGCCGAAGTCGGGTGCCCGGCTGAGAACATTGCCGTAAATCTCGGTGACGAATTCCTGGTTGGACAGGTTGGCCGGATAGAGGCTCGCCACCTCGGGCTGCAGGAAGAAGCTCCTGTAGAGTTCCGTCATCGACACGCCGTCGTGCAGCTGGCTGCCCCAGTAGGCGAGGCCGAGAGCGTCGGGCGCGCGGCCGATCTCGGTGTACAGGTCGATGAGCCCGTAGAGCTGGTCACCGCTCAGATGAGCGGTCTTGATGATCGTGGTCGCGTCGATGACCATGTCGCGGAACTCGAGGTGCTCGATGCCGCTCAGCGTGTCGGTTCCGTCGGTGCCGAAACGGGCCTGGGAGATCACGGTGGAGCTGCCGGCAAATCCGGCCAGCGTGAAGTAACTCGACGGCAACCACGACACGGCCGTGTCGTGCCCGTCGCCGCCGCTGATCGCGTCGTCGCCGGGCGCGCCGTTGAAGAAGTCGTTGCCGGCGGTTCCGGAGAGCTGGTCGATGCGGTTGGTGCCGAAATAGGTGCCGGGGGCGCTGAAGGTGCCGATGTCGTAGGTGATCGTGCCGCTCGGCGCGAAGTTCAGGGCGTAGCCGAACAGGCCGGTGGCGTTCTGGGAGACGCCCTGGCCGGGCCCGTAGCCGAGCCCGTGATCGACGACGAAGTTCAGGGGATTGGAGCCCGCCCCCTCGATCGGCAGGAAGGCACCGGTGCCGCTCGACGTGGCGTAGATGTTGTAGGTCGTGCTGCCGAATACGATCTGGTACCAGCCCGTGGTGCCGTTCGACGTGACCGGCAGGTCGTAGAGCGTGAAGAGACCGTTCGGCGGGGCGTCACCGACCTTCTGCAGGTTCCAGCTGCCCGGGCCGCCGCGCACCCCGAGCACCGCCCAGTCCGAGCCGGTGACCGGCGTGATCGACAACGTCACGAATCCGTCGGCGCCGGCCATGCTGTCGCTCGGCGAGAAGAACCTGAGCGAAAGCGGCGTGGTCGCATTGGGCGACCAGGAGTTGCCGGGGCCGAACGACGTGGCGAACGACAGCACGTTCACGCCGCTGGTCGCCTTGTCCACCGCGAAGTAGTGCGGCAGGGAGGCGTTGCTGTAGGTCGGTCCGTTCGTCGGCGGGGCGACATAGGCCAGCGGCGGACCGATGAAGCCCGCACTCGCGGTCATGGCCTCGGTGTTGGAATAGATCGTGACGCCGATCTGCGAGACTTGCTGGTTGGTGGAGGAGTTCCACAGCGAGACCTGCGGGTTGGTGCCGCCCTGGGAGATCAGGTCGCCGTACGACCAGCCGTAGCTGTCGCTCGCATTCTGCACCGCCTGCGCCCAGGGGTCGTAGAATCGGTTGTTCTGGCCGGCCGTCCCCGGGCCAACGCCGAGGACATTGGAGTACACGATCGCGCTTCCGGCGGGATTGAACGTGGCGTTGTAGGCGTAGTTGTAGTTCCAGCTCCACGTCTTGTTGAGGTCGAACGTGCTGGGATCGTTGGGGTTGGCCGATGTCCCGGAACCACCCCAATAACCGGCGTCGAAGCCGGCGACGAAAAACTTCATCACCGTGCCGTCGGCGGTGTTCGGCGTGGTGGTGGTCGATGTCGTCCACGTGTTGCCGCCGTCGGTCGAGATCTCTATGGCACCGGTCTGCGCATAGATGCTCTTCAGCAGGTTGGTCGACGAGATCCGGATGTAGTCGGTATTGGTCGCGCCGTTGGTCGTGTTCGGCGTCAGCGTGAAATACTGGTTGGAGCTGTTGTACGACACGCCATACTGGCTCAGGGTGTTGGTCGGGCCGAAATACGTGACGATCGTCATGTCCTGAAGGACGTTCTTGGCGTTCGTGGTGCCGCTGGTCAGCGAGTTGATGTAGGCGGTCCAATCGGCCGCCGGCCAGGGGTTGGTCGAGGCATTGGGACCCTGGGCCGGCCCGATCGATAGCCCGTTCTGCAGGCTGCCGGGAGCAATGATGTCGAGCTGCGTCTGGAGCGTGTTGCCGACCACCCCGGGGGCGAAGCCGCGCGCTCCGTTGACAGTCGAGTAGGTGACGGGAAAAGCGAAGGTGTTGACCGACGATATGTCGCCGAGGTCGCCGGTGCTGTTGCTGAGCGTCGCCTCGACGAGCTGGTACTGAAAGCCGTACTGATTGGCGGTCTCGGGGCTGATGGCGTTGACGTTGCCCGAATTCAGGGCGCTGATCGTCTGGGCCAATGTGCCGTTGCCATTCTGCTGGACGAGAATGAAGACCTGGCCGCTCGAGAACGAGGCCGGCAGCGTGACGACGAGATTGCCGGCCTGGACCTGGCCCTGCGACACCAGAGGGGCGATCGAGGAGCCGGCCACGAACTGGCCACCGGCATACTGCAGCGCGTAGACGTAGGAGTTGGGAAGGGCAGCGAGCTGCGACTGCAGCGCGCTGCTCAGCGTGAAGTTCATGGTCGTCGTCATGGATTGCCGCCCCGCTCCAGGTCATGTCTGAACCGGGCAATCGTAACGCGTCACCGCACCCGGATGCTACGGGCATCGAGTGTGGTCCGCGGGCGCCTCGTCCGCCCATCGGCCCGCAGCTTCGATTGCGGGCCGCCGCCTTGGCTCCGCTCTATGCTCTGGCTGCCGGAGCCTTCGCCTTCGCGAGCGCGGCCCAGGTCTGCGCGCCGACGATGCCGTCGGCATCGAGCTTGTTCTCGGACTGGAAGCGCGTCACCGCCACCTCCGTTCCGGCACCGAAGTCGCCGTCGATGCCGATGGCGAAGTCGAGCTGGCGCAGCAGCGTCTGCAGCTCGGCCACGTCCTCGCCCTTGGAGCCGCGATGGAGGATGCGCTTGCCGCTGCCGTTCTGCGCCCCCGAGAGCTTCACGCCCTCGATGCGGGCAAGCGCCCTGCGCGCATTGTTCGTGTAGTGCCGCCGGTCCTCGAGACCGTTGAGGCCGCCGTTGATCAGGCGGGTCACGGTCATCAGGTCGTCCTGGTCGCACGCCCTGTTGATGTTGCGTCTCTTCCAGTACTCGCAGGCGATGCGCAGCGACAGCGCCGGCTGCGCCGCGATCTCGGGCCTGCCCTCGAGATCGACGCCCAGCACGCCGCCGAACTCCCGGTAGTTGGCCCGTCCGGTGAGCTGCAGCAGGCCGCGTCCCTTGAAGCGCCGGCCGTCGCCGGGCTGCGTGTTGCCGAGATCGCTCCGGCCCTCGTAGGCATCGCCGCTGGCGAATTCCTCGGTCGTGCGAAAGCCCGCCGACTCGTGGCAGGTCTGGCCGAGAAAATGCGCGATCCGGAGCCGGTTCGAGATGTCGTATTCCTGCAGGGTGACCTGCAATACCTCGCCGGCGGCGGCGATGATCTCGGCCTGGCGCTGGGCATTCTCGCCGGAAAAGCGTGGTGCCACCTCGAACATCGTCTGGGCGTCGATGTGAATCATGAGCTGTCCCCCCGTGGGCAGAATTGGAATGGCGCGATGCCTTTCCGTCTACTCGAGCGCGACGCGCTCAGACGCAGACGCGATCCGTGGTGCCCGGAAGGAATGACGCCGGCTCGATCTTCGCGTTGCCCGGCGGCACGCGGCCCTTCGACGAGGTGCCTCGTGGAGTCTGCTTCTGTCGCTTGATCGCGACGCGTCCGGTTGATGCCACCTCAAAGCGGCAATGTCATGGCCATTCGCGGAGTATTCCCGCTGTCGAGATATGCAGTTGGGGTAATTGACCATATTCAGGTGCCGTGAGAATTACCGCGCCTCGGCTAAGAGAGGTGGATGCGCATGTAACGTCTGCTCCTCGATCTCGGTCCGTCCCATTCGATTGCGGCTGAACACACCCGAATTGCCAAAGGCAAGGAAGGCAGTCGCGTCGGGGATACTCGGAAGACAAGTTCATTCGTCCAACCGACCGGCGATGGTTTTGTGGTGGTTGGAAATGGAAGTGCTTTGAGGTGAAGCGCATCCATCGATGAGAGCCGAGGTCGAAGCGGGTGGCCGCTCGGGCTTGCGGGAGGGCGCCATGGCAGGGAACATGCGATTCTCGAGAATCGGCAGCCAGGCTCTCGGCCTCAGGACTGCACGGCCGACGATCGCCAGGTCCGCCGGCGTCACGCCACCGCCAAAGGTCGCCGCGCAAGCCGTTGAAGGCCGGCCCGCTGCCGAAGCGCGGCCCGTCGCGTCGGTCGTCGGCGCGACACCCGTCTTGAATCGACAGGCACGATTGTTCCCGCAGGCGCGACTCGACGAAGCGCGAGTCTTGAATCCTGCCTTGTCCGAGCGCCTGCGGCCGATTCGCGTGCGGCCAGTGCCGGTGTCGCGGCCGTCCTGCCCGGCAGGAGGCGAGCATGATCACACCGGCAGCGGCAACTACTCGCTGCCGATCAATCGCGCCGGGCTTGCGGGGCAATCGAACTGGCGCTGGTGCCGCAAGTGCCAGGGCCTCGCCTACGGCGGCCATCCGACGAGCGTCTGCCCGAAAGGCGGCACTCACGATCTCAGCCAGAGCGGCGATTTCGTCCTGAAAGCCAACCTGCCGCCGCAGCCTGGTCATCAGTCGAGCTGGCGCTGGTGCAGCCGCTGTCAGGGCCTCGCCTTCGGGCAGGCGACGCCGGGGCCATGCCCGGCCGGCGGCCGGCACAATCATGCGAGCAGCGGCGACTATCTGCTGGCGATCGACGATGCCAACGCCGAAGGTCAGCCGAACTGGCGCCGGTGCCGGAAGTGCCAGGGGTTGGCGTATGCCGGCGGCGCCACCGGCGCGACGCGCGAGGAGCTGGCGCTGCCGGTCGCGACGTCGGACCCGATAGATCCCGACAAGCTCTTCGAGGCGGCCAGCGGGCCGCAGCGCCACTATCTGCCGAGCTATCAGCTCGCGCGCCGCGTCGTTTCGGGGTCGGAGCAGTACGACATCCGCATGGCGCCCGGCGAGTCCGGCCAGTGGACGCTGCGCGTGGCGCTCCACAAGACGCGGCCGGCCGGTGCGAGCGATCCGGCAGCGACCGAGCTCGAGCACGATCTGCTGCTGCAGCTGGTTTATCGCCTGACCAAGTCGGACGGCGGCGCGATCGCCAAGACGATCGACTTCACGTCGCTCGGCGAGACCGAGGACGGCTCGGCTGTCATCGGGCTGATGCAGTTCGTCAGCCCGGGCGAGCGCGACCAGGCGCTGGCGGCGATCACCACCTCCGGATCGGGCTGTGGGATCGTGGCGACGCGATCGATCAGGGTCGCGGTGCCGATCGCCGGCGCGGCGGGACGCTTCCGGCCGGTGACCAGAGGATTGCCGCAAGCCGTCGATCCCGATCCGCTGTTCCTCAATCCGCAGCTTCATCCCTACCTGTTCGACGGTGCCGTGCCGCGCGGCGGCAGCGGGCCCGGGCTGGTCGCGCGCCAGCTCCAGTTCGAGGGGCGCTTCTACGACTACTGGGAGGATGCCGCCGATCCGACGCGCATCTTCTATCTGCCCGATGCGTTCCGGCTGGCGCGCCGCGACAAGCCCAGCCCGTTCACGCCGCTGATGTCGGTGCGCGTTCTCGCCGGCGCGACGCCGGAAGCCGATCCGATGATCGGCTTCGAGTTCGTCGCCACGCCGTGGAGCGACACGCGCCGCCTCGAGGCCGCGCGGCGCGAGTTCGCCAAGCGCCTGCCGGCACCGCAGGTCTCGCCATCGGCGCCGGCCGCGCCACGGCCCGCTCAACCCGGTGGTGGCCTGGCCGGCAGCCTGGGGGGCATGCTGGGTGGCCTGTTGGGCGGCGATGCGAGAGCGACCGCCGCGGCCGCGGGCGTAGTGGGTGGCGTGGTCGGCGGTCTGCTGGGCGGCGGCGATCCTGCCGCGACGGCCGGCAGCGCGCTCGCCAGCCTGCTCGGCATCCGGCCCGAGGACGAGCGCGCGAGCCGCATCCGGATGGAGCCGGTGCCGGTCGAGCAGACGAGCTTCTGGCTGATGCTGCCGGGCGCGACGGGCGGCGGCCTGGTCGAGCGGCCGACCGCGCAGATCGACGTGCGCACCGCGCTGGTCGTCTCCGAGACCCTGCCGATGGCCGATTTCCAGGCGGTCTACGATTCGCTGGTGAGCGGTTCCGTGGCGATCATGAAAGGCGAGGTACGCTGCGATTTCGGCGGTGGCGCGACCGGCAGGATTCCGCTCGACGCCCGCTTCGACCGCATGAACGGCGAGCTTCTCGAGCCGGTCATCGAGCTCGGCGAACGGCCCGGCGCGTTTCGCATCACCCTCACCAACGCCGTCGAAAGCCCGATCCAGATCTCCTCGCTCGATGCCTCGCTGCTGATCCGCGGCATGGAGGTGACGGCGGCGGCGCGCGCCGACGGCACGCTGCCGATGCAGCTCGCGCCCGGCGAGAGCGTGGTGTTGATGGTCTCGCCCCTGAAGGAGCCGCCGGGCAATGCCGAGGTCGAGCCGATGCTCGACCTGACCGGGGTCAAGCCGCTGCTCGACAGCGAGAAGCTGTGGGCGGCGATCCTCGACGCCGACACCGCCGCCGAGAGCAAGCGCACGGTGCGCGTGAAGCTGTTCCCCGGCATGTTCGACGCGCCCTCGGGCAATCCTGCCGACAAGGCGTTTGCCGTGATCGTGCAGTTCGACGGCGGCCCGAGCGTCGAGCTGACGCCCGAGAAAGCCGAGGCCGAGGTCAAGCTGACGAGCTCGATCAGCGACCTCGTGCTGCGCCGTTCCAGCGCCGGCGGCTATCGCTACAAGTGCCAGATCATCCGGCGCAGCGCGCGCGTGGCCGACAGCGAGTGGCGAAGCGACACGACCGACTTGCTGGTTCCCCTGCTGCCGGCCGAGTGAGCGCGTGCGCGGCTTGCCAGACTGGGGAGGAGCGGTTGCCGACGGCGGCGACGTCGCCGCCTGGTCGGCCTACCAGGTCGAGGGCATCGCGCTGGTGATGCCCGATGCGCTGACGGTCGCCACCGGACCCGATGGCAAGCCGGCCTTCCATCTGTCCGCCTTCAGGCCGTTGGTGCCGACGCCGGGGCGGCGCGGCTATGGCCGGCTCGACATGGACTTGCGGCTGGTGTCCCGCGCGGCCACGGCAGACGGAAAGGTGCGCGTCGTGCCCGCCCTGCGTGGCTGGCTGAGCTTGAGCTCGAACGCGCTCGCCTTGCCGCCGCAGCTCTCGACGGCGCTTCCGCTCGGCTGCTCGGGCCTGGGCGTGGCGCGCCTCATGCTGCCGCTCGAAGCCGAAGGCGTCGCCATCATGGAAAGTGCGCTGGCGAGCGGTGCCGCTTCGCTGCTCGCCGCGGTCGACATCGAGGTCGCGGGCGTCGCCGCGCGACTGCCGGCCAAGGCGACAGTCGACATCGCCCGCCTGCGCGACGCGCTCGCCAACGCGATGACGCCTTCGATGCTGCTCGACGCGTTGCTGCACGATCCGGCGCGGGTCGGCGTCAGCCTCGCCGGCGTCCCCGCGGACAAGCCGGCGCAAGCGGTCGCCGAGGCGGTGGCCGATCACATCCGCGCGCGATTGTGCGACGGGCCAATGCGTCCGCGGCCGGAGGGCGGCCTGGCGCTGGTGCTCGCGGCGACCGGCATCGCCTCGGGCATTGCCAGGCTCGATCTCGGCGAGGCGGTGATGGCGACCCGCGCCTCGACCATCGTGCTCGACCCCTTCGCGGTGGCGCGCGATCTCGCCAGCGCCGTCGGCGGGCTTGCCGCCCTTACGACGCGCTCGACGAGCGGCTCGCTGCAGTCGGGCCAGCACGACATCGTCGTCGATGCCAGCGTGGGCAGGCCGTGCATCGGGCCGCTCGCCGTGGGCGCCACCGTGCTGTTCTCGCCGCGTCCGCCCGCACGGCCGCACGAGGTTCGCGAGGACTTCGAGTTCCCCTCCGACGGGAGCAGCGTCGTGCGCCGGGTGAAGCTCGCGGTCAACGAGCCGGTGAGCTGGACCTGCACGGGCTTCGCTTTCTGGCCGACCGCGGACGGTCGCGGCGCGAAGCGGCTGGACGGCGCCCCGCAGATGGGCAACGGCCTGCAGGTCCTGTTGCGTCCTGGTGATTTCCCCCTGCAGTTCGTCGATGTCGAGGCGGGCGCTGCGCTGCTCGGACTGGCGAGCCTCGAGGTCGGCTTCGGGCCGGTCCGCGCAAGGCTCACCGCCGAAGCGCCGCGAGCGACCCTGGCCGTGCCGGTCACGACGACCGACGCGACGCTCGGTGCGACGCTGGTGTCGCGCGATGGCGCGGCCCGCGTGGCGCTGCCGGCACGTCCCGCCGCCGACTGGCGCATCGAGCTTTCCGACGTTCCGGGCTACGGCACGCGCACGGTCGAGATCGCCGTGACGCTGCCCACGGGCACGCCATTGCGTGCCGTCGAGGTGCTGGCCGAGGACGCAGCCTCGGACGAGGAGATCCAGACTTACGCCTTCAATGCGGCGACGCCCGTGCGTACGCACCATTGGTTCTGCCGCGACCCGTTCCGGCCCGGGCTGCGCTGGCGCTGGCGCGGCCAGGCCGCGTTCTCACCGCCGGTCGGCGGCGCGCGCCTCGAGCTCGTCGCCGAGGGGGTGGCGGCATGAGCGGGCTGCCCGGCAAGCGCTATGGCTCGATGCACGTCTGGCCCGATCCCGCGACGCCGGGCCTGTGGCGCTACCTGCCCGACGCGCCGACGGCGCAGCGCGCCGCGAGCGGGCGCGCCCAGGTCACGGTGATGGATGTCGGCGACATGCTGATGCTGACGGTCGGCGCAGCGCTGGCGCCCAGCGAGGCCGACCTGGCGACGGCGAAGGCCGGCCTTGCCGCCGATGCGGGCGGCAAGGCGGCCGACATCGACCTTCGTCCCGCCGATCTCAGCGTCCGCGGCGCGAGCCTGCTGCTCACCGTGCCGGGTGCGACGCCGGTCGAGCTTGCGAGCGCGCGGCCGTCGGCGCTGGCGCCGCATCCGGCGGCCTTCTCCGCCATGCTGCAGGGCGACAAGGCCAGGCAGGCCAAGAGCGCGATGAAGTCGGGCAAGGGCGGGCTTTCAGTGCGCTACGACATCGACCTGCCGGCGACCCGTGCGGCAACGGCACGGCTGGCCGGCGATCCGACTGGCATCACCGATATCGAGCCTGCGATCGAAAGCGGCAAGCTTATCCTCTCCATGCAGTGCGACGAAGGCGTCTCGGAAGCGCTCCGGGCCGAGGCGCGCGCGGAGGTGAGCAGGGAGGCGGCGAAGCTGCTGTCGCGCTTCGGGATGCCCGCGGGCTCCCAGGCCGATCGCGACGCCACTCTCGAAGCCGAGGTTACGCGCACCGAGCCGGCGCCCATCGCGCTCAGCCTCGAGGCCGATGTCACGCGCTGGCTCGAATGAACCCATCGACGACACCTTGAACCAGGGAGTTGCAAGATGCTGAAGCTCGATACCCAGGACGTCGTCGGCCAGACCGCCTACTGGGCCGACGACAAGGATCCGCTGCAGTACTACGTCCTGCCCGGCGAGCCGACCCTGGCCGTTCGCGATGGCCGGGCAGTGTTCAAGTTCGTCAAGTATCGCTTCCCGATCGATCGGCCGGGCGGCGTGAAGGGCGGCGGCATGCTGGTCATGCAGGCCGAGCTCGCGCTGCCGGCGAAGGACGAGGCCACCATTCGCTCGCGCATCGAGGAGCGTCTCAAGGCGCGCGGCATCCCGGGCAGCCGGGCCTCCACCGTGCGCCTCGGACGTCCGCTGATCACCAGGGGAAAGGTCACTGTCGAGGTCCTCGGCTCCGACGGCAAGGCGCTGGTGCAGCGCGTCGTCGTGCCGACGCCGCCGTCGCTGTTCGGCAACAACGCCGTGTCGATCGGCATCGAGCTCAACGAGTTCGGCGCTCCGGTGTTCGAGGCGGCGATGAAGGCACAGGGCGCCAGCCTGGTGCTGGTCGGCTACGAGCTCTCCTACGCCGCCAAGCTGCCCAAGGCGCATCTCGTCGGTTCGTGGGACGCATCGGCCTTCATGCACTTCTCGCAACGCATCGAGGAGAAGAGCCGCCTCTATCGCGACGACGACTACGAGGAGAAGATTCGCGAGACGATGCGCAAGAGCGACAGCCAGCGGGTCCACTGGATACAGCAGCCGCCGCCGGCCGGCGGCATGGACGCGGCCGCGCACCAGAAGATGATCGACAACATCGAGGAGTCGGTGCGCCGGCAGCTCGACGAGGCGATCAAGCGCAACGTGCTGGAGGCCATCCCGCCGGAAAGCCGCGACGTCGAGAAGATCCGCGAGCGCGGCTTCGAGGACATCGTCCGCACCATCGACGTCCAGCGCTCGGCGTCGGTGCGGGTCGAGTATCTCGCCGAGAAGGTCATCGAGATGCCGGCCAACCCCAATGCGCCGCTGCCGGCGTTCGGCCAGATCCAGGTCGGCGGCAAGGCGCTGAAGTGGGACGACTACGCGATCACGGTCGACGCCGACGACCCGTTCTTCAAGCAGTTCAGCGCGGCTTTCATGGTCAACGCCGACTTCTCGGACCTGCCGATCGCCAGCGTCAACGTCGCGGTCAGCTACAAGGGCAAGACCGGCAGCGGCCGCGCCGAGACCTACACCTTCCGCAAGCCCGAGGACCAGGAGCGCTTCGAGGCGTTCTACGACGGCGGCACGGGCGAGTTCGAGTACTCCTACATCGTCAACTACAAGGGCGAGAGCAACGTCTTCAAGTCGCCGACGATCAAGGCCAAGTCGGACGTGTCGATCAACATCGGCGATCTCGGCGTATGGAAGGTCGACGTCGAGGTCGGCGACATCAACTTCGAGGAAGTCACCCAGGCGCAGGTCAAGTGCGTCTACCAGGACGGCGACGTCAACATCGAGAAGCAGTTCGTCATCACGCCCAAGGAGGCCAAGCACCAGATCCGCGAGGTCATCTTCAAGCCGCGCACCAGGGAGTGGAAGTACACGGTCAGGTACTTCATGAAGGGCGGTCGCGAGATCGCCGTGCCCGAGGAGACGTCGAACGGCGAAGCGCTCTACGTCAACGATCCGTTCTCGGCGATGCGCACGATCTCGGTGCGCACCAAGGGCGACTTCGACAACGTAATCGACACGCTGTTCCTCGACTTCATCTACGACGACGCCGAGCACGGCTACCGGCAAACCAAGTCCTTCGCCTTCAGCAAGGCCGGCAAGCGCTTCGAGGACTGGTCGTTCCCGGTGATCAGCGAGAAGGTCGGCACGCTGACCTATACCGGCAACATCGTCTACAAGGACGGCCGCCCGCCGACGACGATCCCGCAGAAGGCCGTGACCTCCAACACGGTGCTGGAGGGCGAGGACGTGCTGAAGCTCGAGGTCGAGCTCATCCCCGACCTGCTCGACTGGGACCAGCTCAAGCTGGTCACCGTGAAGCTCTCCTACGTCGACAGCGCCAACGGCATCGACGAGAGCGACACCTTCACGCTGCGCAAGGGCGTGGCGCCGATGAAGTGGTCGGTCAACATCAAGGACAAGGCGAAGAAGACCTACAAGGTGGCGCCGCGCTTCTTCCTGAACGACGGCACCAAGAAGGAGCCGCCGCCGTTCGACGCCACCGACGAATCCCTCGTGCTCGAGGCGACGGCGTGATGCTCGTGACCGGGAGCGTGCGGTACCTCCGACCTCATCCTGAGGAGCGCCCGAAGGGCGCGTCTCGAAGGGTGGGCTCCAAAGACCGTCTTTGGTGCCCATCCTTCGAGACGGCCGCTCCGCGGCCTCCTCAGGATGAGGTCGGAGGTGTAGCGTGCGTCCGGCGGCGAGCCTGTCCAATCAACTGAAGGGTTGCCGGCGATGCTGTACCTGGAAGCGCCATTCTACTTCATCAACGGGGTCTCGGTGTTTCGCGACCACGAGGACCCCGAGCAGTACTACTACCTGCCGGCGATGCCGCGCCTGCGGACCAACCTCGACGCGGCGTCGGGCAAGCAGGTGCCGCGCATCCAGCTGATCAAGTATCGCTCGCTGGTCGCCGGCGCGGGCGGCTTCCTCACCTTCGACGTCCATGTCGGGCTCAGCGAGCCCGAGATCGAGGCGGTGGCGAGCGAGGTGCGCCGGCTGGCACGGCTGCCGCGGACGCCGCGTCTGGTGCCGGTTCAGCCGCTCGACGGCAGCGTTCGCCTGCTGATCTTCGGCCAGGACAGCGCCGCCACGCCGCCGCCCGCCCGCCCGGGGGCGCCGCCGCCACCGCCGCCGCAGGAGCGGTTCGTGCTCGAGATGCAGCACTTCGCCAAGCCGGCGCTCTACGGCGACAACGGTGCTGCCTTCTCCGTCGAGCTCGACCCGCAGGGCACGGCGATCATGGAGACGGCGATGAAGGGCGAGATCTCGCCGATCGTCGTCGTCTACAGCGTCGATTTCGCCGGCCTCAGGCCGGCCTTCTCGGTGCGCCTGAACATCGACTGGGATCGCGTCCAGAAATCGATGGACGAGACGTTCGGCCACGAAAGCTTCTTCACCTCGAGCGAGATCAACCGGGCGGTCGACAAGCTGGTCGAGAGTCAGGTCATCAAGATGGAGGCGGACAATTTCGTGCCCGATGCCGGCGACGCCAGCAAGGCCGTGAACGAGCGCTTCGAGAGCGCGCGCCAGCGCGTGCAGGAGATGATCACCGACGCCTTCTTCGAGGCCAGCCTGCCGCCCAACAAGCAGCGGCCGGACGGCTGGGACCGCGCGGCCGACATGATCCAGGATTTCGGCCGTCAGGCCGCCATGATGGCCTCTACCGGCGGCATCGGCGGGTTCATCGGCACGTTCAGCTACAAGAAGACCGACTACAAGCGCATCGATCGCCGCAAGCTCGATGTCGAGATTTCCGAACGCTCCGCCATCGTCCGCACGATCTATCCGCAGGGCTCGGTGAGCGGCCTGTTCCAGGCGCTGAAGGACGGCATCGACGTCGAGCGGTTCGTCCTCGAGGTCAATGCCGACGACCCATGGTTCGAGCGCCGCCGCGTGCGCGTGATCAATCGCGGCGAGATGGCGCGCGACGAGCTCGCCTCGGTCAACGCGACGCTCAAGTACGGCAACGAGGTGCGCAGCGCCGTGCTGGAGGAAACTGGCAAGGAGGCCACGCTGGAATGGTCCTCGATCCTCGAGAACGGCGCGGTCAAGCGGCCGGTCGAGGTCGAGTATGCGGTGCGCTTCAAGCCCGACGCCGGCGGCGAGCGCCCGCTGGAGGTGAGGTCGCCGCCGCTCACGGTGACCGGCGACGTGCTGGAAGTGCAGCCGGCCGAGCTCTACGCCCGCGTCACCATCCCGGTGATCGCCTCGCCGGGCTATCCGTGGGCCAAGTATCCGCAGGTTCAGGTCATGCTGCGCTACGAGGATCCGGCCAACGGGATCAAGACCGACGACACGCTGATCGTCACCAAGGACGGCGGGCCGAGGAGCTGGACCTTCGTCGCCCTCGACAAGGCCCGGCGCGGTTTCAGCTACCGGCTGCTGCACCAGGCGGCGAACCACGAGGATGTCGACAGCGGCTGGCAGACCAGCGACGGCGATCTGGTCGACATCCGCGATCCGTTCGGGACCTTGCGGCTCAGCGTCGACGTCGTTCCGGTGGTCGGCCGCTGGGAGGATGTCGAGCAGATCTTCGTCGACCTGCAGTACGTCGACAAGGCCAACGACGTCGAGGAGAGCGCCAACCTCGCCTTCTCGCCCGAGGACAAGGCGCCGAAGAAGTTCGTGATCGACCGCAAGGACCGCAGCAAGAAGCTGGTGTCGTTCAAGGTCACCACGATCCTCAAGGGCGGCACGGTGATGGAGGTGCCCGAATCCTTCACCGAGGCGAGCCGCATCCTGGTGCGCACCGACATGAAGGGTCATCGCATCATCGGCGTCCTGCCGCCGCTCGATTTCGCCAAGCCGAAGCTCGAGCGCGTCGAGGTCGACCTCGCCTATAAGGATCCCGATGCCGGGATCGACGTCGCCGACCGCGCCACCTTCGAGGGCCCCGGCGCGCGCAAGATCTTCGAGTTCGACTACGTCGATGCCGCGCGCAACGCCTATCGCTGGCGCGCCAAGTACCTGTTCACCAACGGCATGACCCAGGAAACCGACTGGAAGGAAGCCGAGGAGGACGAGCTCTTGGTCAAGGTCCCCTAGCGGGGGCGACAGGACGATAGGCACGGACAACGCAGGGGATTCGCTTTTGCCAAAAGGAGCCGTCATCCCGACCGTAGCCGAGCGCAGCGAGGCGAAGTGGAGGGACCTGTCTTGTTGCGCAGCTGACGAAGAAGGGTCCCTCGACTGCGCCGCCCTTCGGACGGATTCGCTCGGGATGACGGGCAGAATGGCAAGTGCGACTGACAGGAGCGTGGGAGAGCGAGCATGCAGCAGATAGGCACGGCGACCATCACCGTCGACGGGGTCACCGTCTTTTCCGATCACGCCGACCCCAAGCAGTTCTGGTACCTGCCCTCGCCGGTGGCGCTGGCCAGGCGCGCCCTCGACGACCGGCTCGCCTTCACCATGATCAAGTGGCGACCGGCGGCGGTCGCCGGCGGGGCCAAGGGCGGCGGCTTCGTCACCTTCGAGGCCAATCTCAAGCTGCCCGAGGCGACCGAGCGCAGCATCCGCGCCCAGCTCGCCAGCCGTAGCCGCGGCGGCGGGCCGGTCCGCCTGTCGGCGATCCCGTTCGACGAAGGCACGGTTCGCTGCATCGCGCTCGATCTCGAAGGATCTGGCGGCACGGCGGCGCCGGCCAATGCGCCGCCGGGCACCTTCCGCGCGGTCGAGACCATCCGCGGCGCGACGCAGCCGTCGCTCGCCGGCGACAACGTCGCGGCCTTCTCGCTGACCTTGAGCCAGGAAGGCGCGATCATCCTCGAGCAGGCCTTCACGCAGGGCACGACGCCGGTGGGCGTCGTCTACGACCTCAAGTACACGATCCTGCGGCCGGCGCTGCACGTGAAGATTACGGCAAGGTACGAGGACGTCTTCACGCACTTCTCGGCCGGCCTCGAGGCGCAGGTCTACTGGGTCAAGGCCGGAATCGATGCCGGCTTCGAGAAGCTGGTCGCCGACGGTGCGATCAAGATCGAGGTCATCGACTTCACCGGCGAGCAGGACAAGAACGAGAAGGAGCAGTGGGCGCTCGACTTCTTCAAGGACAACCTGCTGTCCAAATGGTTCGAGCCGTCGATCACGCCGGCCGACGTCGAGAGCCGGATGGCCAAGCCCGAAGGCCTCGATGCCGTCCTCAAGCGCGCGCGCGAGATGAACCCGACGCCGACCGGGCCGACCGGCACCACGGGAGCGAGCGGCACGACGGGCGCCACCGGACGCACCGGGGCTACCGGCACGACGGGCGCGACGGGTGCGACGGGTACGACGGGTACGACCGGCGCCACGGGAACGTCGACGCGCCAGGCGGCGGCGCTCACGGTGACGCGCCTGCCCGAGCCGCCGCCGGCGGGACAGAACATCCGGCTCGAGCCCGGCAGCACGACCGACGAGGAGAAGATCGCCGTCGATGGGCCGGCCGGCTGGACGGCGACGGTGAACGGCACGCCGGCGGCGGTCCGCGACAACAAGATCATCGTCAATGTCGTGGGCGGCGCGCCGCCGCAGACCATCGCGGTGCTGTGGCCGGCCAGCGGGCCCGGGACGACGCCCCAGGTGTCGCAGGCCTTCAAGCTGTTCTTCGAGAAGGACAAGCCCGCGGCGGCAAAGTTCAACGCGACCAAGGCGGCCTACGCGGCCAACACGACCACCGACCAGCGCTTCCACAATGCCAGCGGGCCGGACGGCCAGCCGACGCCGTCGGGTCCGCCGACCGGGTCGAAACGCTTCCAGGCGTGGCTGGGCACGCTGCCGTCGCCGCGATTGATCGACTGCGAGGGCAATGCCAGCTTCGAGGTGCTCAATCCCGATCCGCTCGGGCCCCCGCCGGCGCGCGAGCAGCACGATCTCGACCTGTCGCGCCGGCGCATAGACGTGGCGCGCGCCGCCATGCAGGGCCACGCGACGTTCCGCAACAGCCTCGCCAAAGGCCATGCGGACGCGCAGGCGGCCGGCCGGCAGGATCAACCGGACGACCGTTTCGTCATCTGTCGCTGGGTCGGAGGCACGCAGCCGGTGGTGCCGCCGGTACCGGCCGTCACGGTGACGGGCATCATCCTGCGTCCAGCCCCGTTGGTCGTACCGCCGGTGATACCGCCCGTGGTGCCGCCGGTCGTGCCGCCCGTGACCCCGCCGACAACCCCGCCCGTGGTTCCGCCGGTCACGCCCCCCGTGACGCCGCCGGTCGCGGCGCCGGTGCCGACCAGCATGCCGGCGCTGGTCTCGTTCAAGCTCAAGTTCATCCGCAAGGAGGAGCGCAAGACCGTCGAGCTGGTCTACAATCGCACCGAGGCGGTGCAGCGGACCTACGCACCGCAGGGCTTCATCGGCCTGATGCTCGGCGAGATCGACGACTTCAGCAAGCACTTCGTCGAGGTCGATCTCGACGATCCGTTCTTCCGCGCCTTCGAGGTGACGGTCGATGCGCCGGTCGACTATGCGCGAATCGGGCTGAACGCCATCCAGGTCGCCGTCGACTACGGTAACCCGGACGATCCGGCGAGCTTGCGTCACAAGGACCTGACCTTCGACCGCAACTCGGCGACGCGGGCGACCTTCTCTACTTTCCTGAGCCCGGCGCTCGATGTCGCCTATCGCGCCAGCAAGCAGTTCCACTTCGATTCGGAGCAGGGCTCGGGCTGGCAGGGCGAGAAGCTGACCTACGAGATTCCTGCGGCCGACACGATCGATCGCACGCTGATGGTGACGCCGCACGAGCATCTCGGCTTTCTCGAGGTGCAGATCGTCGCCAACCGCATCGACCCGGAAATGATCGAGCGCATCCAGGTCGACCTCGCCTTCGACGATCCGTCCGGCTGGGAGGCGCGCAAGACGCTGACGGTCCGGCCGGGCAATGCGCCGCAATTCTGGAAGGTGCGCACGTCGTCGCCCGAGGCGCGCGACTTTACCTTCAGGCTCACGCATCACCTGAAGGACGGCAATCCGCCGATCGTCGACGAGCCGGTGACGACCAACGCCAATGCGGTGTCGATCGACGATCCGTTCCCCAACGCGCTCGACCTCGACCTGATCCCGATGTGGGATCCGGCGTTGGTGCGCAGCGTGTTCGTCGACGTTTCCTACGCCGACGCGACCAACGGCATCGAGCGCACCGAGCGCATTCAGTTCGGCGGCGCCGATCGCGATCCAAGGCGGCTGCGCATCACCATCCGCGACCGCACGGCGCGGCAGTTCACCTGGAAAGCGTTGTTCGTCAGGACCGACAACGGCCGCTTCGAGCGCCCGGCGACGACCACGACCAACACGCTGGTCGAACTGCTGATGTGACTATGGTCGCGCTCGATCGCGCCCCTGACGTGACTGGGCGGGCGGCGCTCGACCGCGCCCTCGCAGCCCTCGAGCGAGAGGCGCCGGAGCCGGTGGCGCGCGGTCGGCGCGCCCTCGAACGGGCGCTCGCCTGGACCGAGCGCACCAGGTGGCCCGAGATCGCCTGGCAGTTCAGCCCGCTCGCCGACGGCGTGCCGGTCGAGCTGGTGTGGCGTCCGGGACGGCCTGGTCTCTTCTGGACCGCCGAGCCCGCGGCGCCGGAATGGTCCGGCGCGCGCTGCCTCACGCGCGCGCTGGCGTTGCTGCGCACCATCGACGGCGGCCTTCCCTGCGGCCTGCGCTCGGCCGCGCGCGAGGCGCTCGTGCATGTGGAGGAGCCATGGCCGGTGTGGGCGGCAGGCCGCCACGACGCCAGGGGCGACGCGGGCAAGCTCTATGTCCTGTGCCGCAGCGTGCCGCCCGGCGCCGAGCGCGCGGCGTCCCTGCTGCGCGCCGACGATCAGCCGATGATGCTGGGACTGGCCCACGACGGCAGTCGCGAGCTCTACTGGGCCCGGCCGACCCGGATCGCCGGTGACCTCTGGCGCCTCTGCGCCGATCCCGAGATAGAACCGCTCGCGAAGGCCCTCGACGTTGCCCTGGCTGACTGGACGGGCGGTGGCTTCGACGACGAGGACGCCAGTCGCCTCGGGCTCAGCCTCACCCTCGACGCGACGGGCCGGGTCGCCGCCCTGGCCGCCTTCATGCGCGTGAGCGCCGCCGGCGGCGGAGAGCAGGTGCGCAATCGTCTCCTGGGCGCGGGCGGTGAGGTCAACCCGGCGCTGGCGTCGCTGTGGGCCGGCCGCCAAGTGCGCCCCATGCTGCTGACGCTGGGCGCGACATCGGCCGGCATCGCGACAGCCATCGGCCTCAGGATCATGTAGACTTGCAGCACGGATGGAGCGTCGGAAGGCCCTGTTGGGCGCCGAGGGCGCCGAGTATGTGCACGCCAATTCAGTCGTGCATCGTTCCCGAAGGCAGGCGCGAGCTGTTGCGAGCCATCGCGCAGAATGCCGCGGGCCGCGGACGTCGACCCGCATTCGAAGCGGAGCAGTAGACTCGCCGATTGCTGGCGCCAAGTTGGCGCCTGTGCCCGGACCCACTCGCTTGCGCCCGATCGAGGCGTTCCGCCGCAAGCACGGCCTCGCGCTGACGATCTGCGCAAAGGAGGTGCCTGCGCGCTGGCTACTTCCCGGGGCGGTGTTTCAGGTGTTGGACGAAGGCCGAGATCGCCACGGCGACGGCAATCACTCCGGCGCCGTGCCACAGCCAATGGACGTCGTGGCGCTCGATCGCGATGAAGGCGCTGCCCCAAAACGCGACGGTCCCGATAACCGCGGCGCCGGCCTCGACGGACAGCAGGCTGCCCTCCGCGAAGATCACGTTCCACCAGAGATACGGCACGCCGAGGATCGACCCCGTGACCGCCGTGGCGATGACGAGAAAGATATTGAGGATCGTCATGGTCTTGTCCGCTGGATAAGACATCGCGACCGGTTCGCCGCGGCGACCGTCCGCGCGTATGGTGGTGCCGGACATTCAGCCAGGCCAGCGCTTGCAGGGACAATGAGTATCGGCAAGATGAAGGACATCGATCGCAAGGACCATGTTGCAGCCGCCGCCCGGGCATTTTCGCAGCGGCGCATCGGCAAGCGGGAGTTCCTGCGCCGGCTCGCGATCGGCGGGATCGGGCTGTCGAGCTTTGCCCTGGCCATGCTGGGCGGCGGCCGGCCGCCGTTCCCGGGCAGCCCGACGCGGCAGGCGCTTGCCGACACGCCCGCGGCGCCCGAGCTCATCAAGTGGCTCGAGGATGTCGGACGCAAGTTCAAGGGCACGAAGGTGCGCTTCATCTCCGAGCCGACGCCGCCAACGCTGGTCGCCCAGAGGCTGGCCCGGGACGAATTCTCGGCCCGCACCGGCATCGAGGTCGAGATCGAGGTCGCACCGCTCGAGCAGGTTCTGCACAAGGTTGGCGTCGACGTGAAGGATCGCGCGGGCGCCTACGACCTCTACTACCTCGACCAGTCGTGGACGCCGCTGTTCGTCGGCGACACGCTCGATCCGCGCGACCTTTACGAGGGCAGGAAGGACCTGGCCCTGCCTGCGTTCGACTGGGCCGACTTCCCCGGTCCGGTCATGCAAGGCATCGCGACCTATCGGGACAGGCTGATCGGGATCCCCTTCGACATCCCGATCTTCATCCTGATGTATCGCAAGGATTTGCTCGACAAGCACCGGATCAAGGTGCCGACGACGATGGCCGAGTACATGACTGCCGTGAGGACGCTGGACGCGGCCGAGCGCGGCAATGGCATCCGCGGCACCACCGGGCAGCTCAAGGCCGGCCATTACTCGCTCAACTGCGACTGGACGGCCTGGCTGTGGGCGCACGGCGGCTCGGTGTTCGGCAGGGACGGCGCTTTTTCCGGCGGCGACGAGGACGGCCTGAAGGGGCTCGCCTACATGCTCGAGCTGGTGAAGCACATGCCGGCCGAGGCGAAGGACTGGACGTGGGACGGCGAATGGCAGTCGCTGGCGCGCGGCAACGCGGCGATGGCGCTGTCGTGGGGCGAGTTCTTTCCCGGCTTCGACGGCAAGGACTCCAGGGTGGTCGGCCTGATGCAAGCCGCCCGCCCGCCGGCCGAGGCCAAGCTGCGCTCGCCCGATGCAGCCGGTTTCTCGGAGATCCCCCATATCGGCCACCAGGGCGGCTCGTCGGTCGGCCTGTCGAGGTACTCGCGCAACCCGGACGCGGCGTGGATCTTCCTGCAATGGCTCTGTTGCAAGGACGTCGCGGCGCGTTCGGCCGTCCTCGGCAGCGGCGGTGCCGTGGTCCGCAGCTCGACCTACAGGGATCCGCGCGTGCTCGCCGCCGCCAAGGTCGGGCCGGGCACGACCCGCCACTTCCCGGCGACCGAGTGGACGATCAACAACGCCATGGGTACAGAGCCCAAGCTGCCCGCCTGGGCCGACATCTCGAGCAACGCGATCCCGGTCGAGCTGGGCAAGCTCCTGGCCGGCGAGCATGCCAGCCCGGAGCGATGCATGACGGCCATCAAGGAGACGGTCGACAAGGCCGTCGCACCCTTTCGCAAGCCCTGACTCCGCACACCTGAGAGGCCGCGGCGGGCCGGCTGTCACCTCGACGATTCCACCGGATCGTGCCAAACTTCGCCTTGTTTCGGGGGTAATGAGCGAGCGCACGGATCGGCCGCCTGGGAAACCTCGCAACCAGGTGCGTGCGCCGCAGGCAACAGTCGCCGCTCGAGCATTCACGAACGGGCCAGGAATCCTTTCACCGAACGCACGAACGATCCTTTCACGAACCGGCCAGCATTCCTTTCCCGAACAAGCCCGCGATCCTTCCGGAGGTGTCGTCGATGTCTACAGCCAGCAAGAAAGCCCGTCGCGCATCGGTGCTGACCGATGCCGTCATGCGTCAGGCCGAGCAGGCGCGGGAGGAGAGAAAGACGGAGGCGGTCGCCGCCGACGAGAAATTCCCCAAGATCAAGGAGAACCCGTTCTTCCAGCTGGTCTTCGCCGAGGGTCGGCCGGAGGAGAAGCGCAGCGCGATCGCCAAGGCGCGCACCTTCAGCGGCACCAAGGAGGAGATGCGCCAGCGCGAGAAGGCCTACGAGGAGTTCAAGGAATACCTGTCCTACCAGCGCGAGCTGATGGCGACCCAGATCATCGCCCTGCAGGACAACGAGACCTTCGGCCTGCTGCAGACCGTGTACGGCGGCTTCACCGACCGGCTGCGCGACTTCGACAAGAAGATCGAGCCGCTCACCCGCGTGCTCACCTCGCTGTTCAACCTGCGCACCAACAACGTCTCGTTCGACGCCATCGACCAGATCGAGCGCGACCGCGCGCACGAGCGCGAGATCCAGGAGAAGCTCGCGGCCAACGCCGAGCGCCTCAAGGGCATCGAGACCCAGCTCACGCGGCTGGCCGACGACATCTCCTACCAGCGCACCCAGAAGGGCCTGTTCGGCTTCGGCGACATCAAGGCCGAGGCCAAGATGCAGATCGATCGCAACGAGCGCGAGATCGAGCGGCTTCGCGCCGACGCCAGGGCGATCGGCGAGGAGCGGACCGGCCTCGAGGCCGAGCGCGAGGCGGCGAAGACGGCCAACGAGAAGCTGGCGCCGTTCGCCAGCGAGATCGCCGACCTGCGCCAACTCCTCGACCTCAGCTCCGACGAGCACAAGAAGCGCCAGGAAGAGCTGATGAAGGCCGCGCTCGACTTCATCTCGACCTCGGTCAACAGCGTCGACAAGGTGCGCAACCACATGGGCAAGCTCGAATCCCAGATCTTCAACCTGCGCGACGCCAACACCTCCATGCGCAGCATCTACACCATCATGGACGGTGCCGAGGGGGAGGCCGACATGGCCAACCGCGAGCTGCTCGGCGAGGTGCAGTCGGCGCCGGAAACCGACGATGCGCTCGAGAAGATGCGGCGCGAGAACCGGCGCCAGGAGCTCGAGGAATACATCGCCGAGCTGGTGACCTCGAAGAACGACACCACCGAGACCCTGTCCGACCTGACCTCGCAGTCGATCCGCATCACCGCCATCAAGGACAATGCCGACCGCCAGAGCGAGAAGGCGCGCAAGCTGCGCACCGGCGGCATCAGCGGCGTCGCCGACCGGCTCTCCGCCGTGATGACCTCGGTGTCGCACGCGGCGCTCGGCGAGGCATCGGCGATGGCCGAGGACGTGCTCCTGAAGATGCGGCAGAACACCAACGTGATCGCCCAGCAGCAGGTCATCCAGAACGCTACCGGGCTCAAGGACGAGCAGACCGCGCTCGAGCGCGCTGCGGCCGAGCTGGAGGAGTGGGGCCAGGTGGTCAAGACCGCCACCGACATCACGCGCAGCACGGTCGACGAGATGCGGGTCGGCGCCGAGGAGCTCAAGACCAGGATCGCCGACCTCGCCGACGATATCCAGAAGCACACCGGTGCCAAGGTCGTCTCTCCGTCGGAGGACGGGGAGACAGGCGCGGCGGACGCCGCCGCGCCCCTCGTCAAGCCTGTATCGCTCTGACCTCCGTCCCGGGCGAGGCGTACCCATGGTGAACCAGTACCTGGTCTCCGGCTCGGAGATGCTGGCGGCGCGTCCCGGCTTCAAGCTGGTCGGCCGCGACGAGGCGCTGCGGCGCCTGACCTCGATCCTGATCCGCAGCAAGGCCAACTCGGTGCTGCTCTACGGGCCCGGCGGCGTCGGCTGCAGCTCCCTGGTGCACGGCCTGCAGGCGCTCAAGGCCGAGCCCAACGCGCCGTTCGACATCGTGCGCAAGCGCTTCTTCTGGGTCGACATCGATTGCCTGTTCTCGCTGCAGGACGACAGCCAGATCAGCACGGAGTTCGCCAACATCCTGGGCCGCATGTCGCGCACGCCCGATTCGGTGCTCGTGCTGGCCGACGCCAAGGTGTTCATCGAATCGGCGCGCAACACCGGCAACACGCATTTCATCAATGCCCTGGTGCTGGCGATCAAGCAGGGCGTGACCCAGGTCATCCTCGAGGGCCGCGACGACGACCTGGAGCTGGTCTTCCGCTGCCATCCGCACGTGCAGGAGGCCTTCACCATCATGGAGCTGGCCGAGCCCGATCCGGAGTCGCTGCGCGCCATGGTGCAGTTCAGCGCCGGCCGGCTGACCGAGGATCACGGCATCCGCATCTCGGCAGAGGCGGTCGACGCCGCCATCGAGCTCACCAACAACTACCGTGCCGACAACGCCGGCATGGATCGCGCGCAGCCCGAGCGCAGCGTGAGCCTGCTCGATCGCGCGCTGGCGAGCTACCGGCTGGAAGCGCACGAGAAGCCGCCGCACATCGCCGCGTTGCAGGCCAAGGTCGCGTCGGAGCAGGGGAGCGGGAAGGGAGGCGAGGAAGCCAGGGTGCTCGCCGCGGAGATCGAGCGAGCGCAGCAGGAGTGGGAGCAGGCGCAGACGCAGCTGCGCACCGCCAACCGCCGCCAGCGCGACGGCGAGGAGGAGCTGGCAAAGATCGACTGGGAGATCGGCGACCTCGGAAAGCGCGAATCCGAGCAGCGCGCAACGTCGCCCGCCGCCGCGGCGCCCCAGCGCACCTCGTTCAACCTGATGGCCAGCAAGGGCGGCTTCGCCTCGCCGGAGATGCAGGCGCTCGAGGGCAAGCGCGCCGCCCTGTCGAAGATCGTCGAGAACGCCAAGGCAGCCTTTGCCCAGAATGCCAAGGCGATCAACGACGGCCTGCAGCTCGGGCGCGACCAGGTGTTGAGCGAGTTCAGCCAGATCACCGGCATCCCGGCGAGCCGGCTCAACGAGGACGAGCGCGTGAAGCTGCTGCGCCTGGAGCAGGAGCTGAACGAATCGATCTTCGACCAGGAGGCGGCGATCGCCAAGATCGCCAACGGCGTCAAGGTCGGCAAGCGCGGGCGCCGCAATCGCAGCGCACCCGTCGCCTTCATGTGCCTGGGGCCCTCCGGCGTGGGCAAGACCGAGACGTGGAAGCAGGTGGCGCGGTTGCTCGGCCTCGACCTGCTGCGCTTCGACATGAGCGAGTACATGGAGAAGCACGCGGTCGCCAAGCTGATCGGCGCACCGCCGGGCTACGAAGGCTTCGATGCCGGCGGCATCCTGACCAACAGCATGCGCAAGAACCCGCGCCGGGTCTGCCTGTTCGACGAGATCGAGAAGGGCCATCCCGGCGTGTTCGACGTCTTCATGCAGGTGCTGTCGGACGGCCGCCTGACCGACAGCCTCGGCCGCACGGTGGATTTCTCCAACTCGTATATCGGCTTCACCACCAACATCGGCCAGTCGCATTTCCTCGACACGACCCTGTCGGACGAGCAGGCGGAGGCGCTGGCCGTCGAGGAGCTGAAGAAGAGCTATCGCTCGGAGTTCCTCAATCGCTTCGCCGGGCGGCAGAACATCCTGTGCTACAAGCGACTCGGTGTCGGCGCGATCGAGAAGATCGTCGCCCGCGAGATCAGGTCGATCAACGAGAACTACGGCGGGCAGGGCATCACGGTCAATGTGACCCCGCAGGACGTCAAGTCGTTCTGCCAGTCCAAGTACGATCCGACCAGCGGCGCGCGCGGCCTGCCCGGGTACCTGCAGGCCAACCTCGAGCCGATCATCGTCAACAGCCTGCTCGAGCATCCCGATCGGCGCGGCGTCGTCAATTTCCGCTACGACGCCGGGGCCGGTGACTTCGTCGCCCAGTTCGAGCTGCTGAAGGACGCGGCATGAGCTCTCATATTCCGTCATCCCGACCGAAACTGCCGAAGGGCGGCGTAGTGGAGGGACCTCTCTTGTTGCTCCGTCGACAAGACAGGTCTCTCCACTATGCCTCCCTTCGACTACGCTCAGGGCAGGCGCTTCGCTCGGCTCCGGTCGGGATGACGGCTTTGTGGCCTCCGCATGAGTAAGGAGACGCAGGACCGCATCGACCGGATCCTGGCCGAGCACGACGCGGCGAAGCACTCGGCCGAGCGCGAGCACGCCCGCTCGACGCTCGGCCAGGCGCAAACCAATGTCGCCAGCCTGCAGCGCTTCCTCGGGCAGGCCGCCGAAGGCCTGGCGTGGCTGTGGCGCGTCCTCGGCCGGCCGGTCGCGACCTTCGTGCTGCGGGCGCTGCGTTTCCTGTTCGGCTGGTACCTGCGCCTGTGGGGCCGCCTGGTGACCGTCACCAATCAGTACGGCGACCGGATCTTCTCCTACAAGCGCGCCGGCGTGATGGTGGTGGTCACGGTGGTCGGCCTGCTCATGGCCTCGGTGCTGGCGCAGCTCGCGTGGGATGTCGGATGGTACGTCTCCAACGGCCGCTGGGAGCAGGTCTACCTGCGCTCGCCGCAGGAGCTGCAGGGCGATCCCGGCGACGACGTCCACGCCGTGCGCGGCTGCGAGCACAGCCCGGGCTGCACCGAGCACGATGCCGTGTACTACCGGGTGCGCTTCAAGCTGTTCAACCTGCTGTGGAGCCTGTGGACCCACGGCAGCATGTTCTATCCCGACCTGGTCGCCGCCGCCGTCCCGACCGAGACCAGCTACTGCCGCGCTCACACCTACGGCATCCGCATGCGGTTCCTCACCCGCCACCTGAACTGGCATCCCGACCTGCTGTCGGTCCAATGCACACCGCTCGAGCGGGCGCCGGCGGCATCTCGGTAGGCGACCAAGATCGGTCTCCTCGCGGATTCGCTCGGCGAACCTGGAGAGGTATCGCCGTCTCCCAAAAAGAAAGACCGGGGTCGCTCGCCGCGACCCCGGTCTCCTGTTCGCTGTCCGATCGCGGTTGGAGACCTTGGTCCCCAAGTCGCTCGGGAAGCAGCCTGGCTACTGCGTGATGACCAGCACGGCGCGGCGGTTGCGTGGCTCGACCGTCTGCGGCCCGGTCGGGACCAGCAGGCCCTCGTCGCCGGCGCCGCGGGTGGTGATGGCGGCAGCCGGCACGCCGTTGGCGATCAGGTCGTCGCGCACCTTGTTGGCGCGGGCCGTCGAGAGCTGCATGTTGACCTGGGGCGAGCCCACGGTGTCGGCATAGCCGGTCACGCTGATGCGGGCATTGGCCTTGCTCTTGAAGACCTGGGCCGCCTGGGCGACCGTGTTCTGCGACTGGTCGCTGATCTTGTTGCTGCCGAGCTCGAAGAACACCATGTACGACACCGGCGCGACGGCCGGCGGCGGCGGCTTGGCGGCGCAGGCGCCCAAGGCCACGGTGGCGATGAGGGCGAAAATGAGATTCTTGATCATGTGTCTCTCCCCTTGTGAGCGATTTGAAGCCTCGAATTGACCGACACGAGGTCCGGAGTGGCCTGTGCCGTGGACCGGCGGCGCGGGGGACGGGACGCTCCGGGACACGAGGTCCGGGAGCGCCCGCTCCGCTCTGCCGACGATGGGACTTTAGCGGATGATGGTGGCTTTGATAGCCGTCTGACGGCTCCAAACCGTGGTCAGCTCGTCGCCGACCTTGACCTGTGCCATGGCGGCCTTGCCTTCCGGCGTGACGATCGGCGGCAGCTGGACCACCTCACCGCTGTTCGGCGACGGCTTGTCGGGCTCGCCGCCGGACTTGTAGATCAGGAAGATGGTGTTGGTCGCCGGATCGAGCTTGGTGGCCATGCCGTCCATGCTCCACAGGATGATCCGCTCCTGGGCGCCGGGAATGCCCTGCAGGCGCGCATTCTGCTTCTTCATCGCCTCGCCGCGGGCGACGGTCTCGGGCGTCTTCTTGGCGATCAGGAAGTCCATGTAGTCGTACCAGTGCACGTCGACGATGTCGCCGACCTTGATCCCGCCGAAGTTGGTGACCAGGTCGGCGGCCTTCATCTTCACGCGGCCGAGATCCTGCCAGATGATGGTGAAGCTGCGCTGCTCGGGATGCATGCTGTGGATCGTACCACGCTTGAAGTTCTCGAGCGTGTTCGGCACGACGAGATCGGTCTGCTGGGCGAACGAAACCTGCGACAGCATCGGCAGGGCCGGGGCAGCGAGTGCCGCACCGCCGAAAATCTTAAAGGCCGAACGACGATTGATAGTCACCATGACACTCTCCTTGTCCCTCATCTCTGGGACGTTGCGAAACGGGTGGGGGCGGTGTTGCTCCTTCGACGCGAGCCTTCGTACAGGCACGCTGTATCTCCGCGGTATCGCGATCGCGGAGAATTTGTGTCGTCTGTGTCGCGGCCCGCGTTCCGCCCCTCGTTGCGGCCCACGTTCCGGGCCGCGCCGACCGGGCCGTCGACCCCGGGAGCTATACGCCCCCGAGCCCCGATCCGCCAGCGCCGAACCTGCAGCTGGTTGCGCCGTCCCTTGACCGACAGCGTTTGCGCTGGACCGAAATCCGTATCGCCAGCGGCGGCCACGGTTTGGCAGTCCGCGACGATCTCGCCGCGCGCCGCCTTCGCGCACAGGCGCGAGGCGAGATTGACGCTGTCGCCGATAACGGTGAAATCCATGCGATCGGCCGACCCGACCGTACCCGAGATGACGTCGCCGGTGTACAGGCCGATGCCGGCGCCGCGCGGCAGGTCAGCCGCTTCCAGCTGGCGCAGCGCCTCGCGCGCTGCGGCGATCGCGCGGGCTTCTGCCCGCGCACCCAGGAAGCGCGCCAGGACGGCATCGCCGATCAGCTTGTCGACATCGCCGCCGGCGCGCGTGATCGCGTCGACGACGATCGCCATCGCCTGGTTCAGGAAGCCGACGACGCGTTCCGGTTCGCTCGCTTCGGCAAACGAGGTGAAGTCGCGGATGTCCGAATAGAGCAGCGTGCAGCGCGTTCGTGTCGACGGAATTCCGCCGCCCGCCCGCACGGCGCGGCGGACCGCTTGCGACGCGGCGCCCGAAAGCAGTCGTTCCAGCCGGGCGCGCAGATCGGTCACCAGCGCCGCCCGGCCGTCGATGTTGCGCTGTGCCAGCACGACGAGGCGAGCCATCGCCAGCGCGAGCGCCAGCAGGATCAGGCTCGGCACCCCGGCCGCGGCCGCTCCGGCACGCCACAGCAGCGCGTTCAAATGGCTCACCGGCTCGTAGAGCTCGAACACCACCGGCGGATCGGCCGGTCCGGAGAGCACGACGTAGAGCTCGTAGAGCGCCGAGCCGTCCGCATCGACCCGGTGCACCACCGAGCTGGTCCCCCGCCCGGCCGCGGCGGCATAAGCGGGGCTGCGATCCACCGTCCCGATCCTGTCGATGTCGGTCGCGTACTGGATAACCCCGCCCGCGGCGTAGATCTTGAGGTGCGCCAGATCGAGCTCGCGCACCTCGCGGCTGAGCTCGACCAGCAGCCTGCGGCCCTCGGCCTCGTCGCGCAGGAAGGTTGGCGACTCGCCGCTCTTCAGGCGCCGCCACGCCGCGGGCGCCACGTCGGCCATTGCGCGGTCTATCACCGTCGCCTGCTTCGTCGCGTGGTCGAGGTAGACGCTCTCGGCCAGCCGGTGCGCACCGAGAACCGTCAGCACCGCCGAGACCACCAGGAAAAGCGCCAAGCCCGGCAGGACATAGCGGAGAAAAAGCCGGAGCAGGGGAAACGGCCGGTCGAAGCCGAGGCCGGTCTCGGTCGACGGCGGGAACATCGCCTCAACGCCGACCAGCCGGAAGCATCGGCACCAGCAGGGACAGGGCGACGGCGCCGTAGCCGCCGGCCGAATTGCGCAACCGCATGTCCGACTCCTTATGTGGTCATTCTCGCTGGCGGCGCGACCCTGGTTCCTTGATCTGCGTCAAGCGCGTCGTCGCAGTGACGGCGCATGCTCAGCCAGTCGATGGGCCTCGCCCGGAACGACGCGGCGGGAAAGCCCACAGGCTCTCGGGGAACCGAAGACCGAGCGGGAGTGTTGAATGGGACGGATCAAAGGAGGTCGGCAGCCGGGGGGAGCGACGGCCTTGCGCCCTGCCTGGGCCGCGGTCCTGCCCTCCGCCGGGGAGGTCATCCGACGGGTGGCACAACACAGACGATACAAATCGAGCCGGGCGTGACACAGCGAAGATGCAGCCGGCCTGTAGAGAAAACCTCGTTCGGGCGGGCAATGGCGCTCCGCCCTCTCATACCAAAGCGGTGGCCCATGGTTCGGTTGCTCGGCGGTTTCGCGGCCTTCTCGGCCACCCTCACGGCTCTCGCGGCGGCCGCCTTTGCCGGCGCCCCCAACGCCCGGCCGGCGACTGGCGGCTGGGAGGTCGAGAAGGGCGTCGAGCGGCCGACTTACGCCGTCGCCGAGCCGAGCCGAACCGACCTCAACATCGACGCCGTCGTGCTGCTGTGCGAGCAGGGGCCGACGGCGCCGGTCGTGCAGCTCAGGCTCTATCTGGCGGGCAACGGGCCGCTCGTCCCGACGGGCGTGACCAACGTCAAGGACGACCCCAAGGTCGAGCTCGCCATCGACAATGCCAGCCACCCGATAGAGCTGCTGTTCGCCGACGATTTCGTCGTCGTGGCCGACGCCAGCGAGGGCATGGTGCCGCTGCTGTCGGCCCAGCTGCTGGACGCCCTGGAGGCCGGCCGGCGGATGGAGCTGCGCTTTCACTACGTGCAGCAGACGAAGGGCGGCCGGACCCGGCCCATCGATGCCACCGCCGTGGTCGACTTGCAGGCCGGACCGGGCGGCAGCGCCGTCGCCGCCGTGCGACGCTGCGGCGGCGAGACGATCGGCAGCCCGCAGGTCGCCCAGGCGCCGGCGGCTGGGCGCTGACGCCGCAGCGCGATCGGGTTGTCAGTCCTTCGGCGGGACGAACATGTAGCCGACGCCGCGGACGGTGCGGATCGCCTCGGGATGGGCGGTGTCCTTCTCGATCTTGCGGCGCAGCCGGGTGATCCTGAGGTCGATGGCGCGGTCGAACACGTCCATGTCGCGGTGGCCGACCGTCTCCAGCAGCCAGTCGCGCGCCAGCGGCCGGTTGGGGTTCTCGGCGAACAGCCGCAGGAGGTCGAACTCGCTCGCCGCCAGCGATTCCTCCGATCCGTCGGCCTCGACCAGGACCCGCTTTTCCAGGTCGAGCACCCGCCGGCCCATGCGCACGCGCGGACCGGATACCGTCGCGACGGCGCCGTCGGCGCGCCGCAGCACGCTCTTGACGCGGGCCAGCAGCTCGCGCGGGTCGAACGGCTTGGGAATGTAGTCGTCGGCACCGGTCTCCAGGCCGACCACGCGGTCGATCGTGTCGCCCGCCGCCGTCACCATGATGATGCAGACCTTGCCGCTCTTCTCGCGCAGCCAGCGGGCTATGGTGAAGCCGTCCTCGCCGGGCAGCCCGACATCGAGCAGCACCAGGGCCGGCAAGTCACGGTCGACCAGGCGGCGCAGCCCGGCACCCGACTCGACCCCGGTGACGCGAAAGCCCTGCCTGGTCAGGTAATCGAGCAGGATCTGGCGCTGGGTCGGCTCGTCCTCGACCACGACAATGTGTTTTCGCTGGTCCATTTTTATCGTCCGCCACCCTACCACACGCCGCGACCGGGCAAACGACGATCCTTTCCTTGACTTGTGGGCGGTGATTTGTATCGCGTCTGTGTCGTGACAGACCGTCCGCGACACAGACAATACAATGCGCGGACCCGGCAACACGCGGTCGATACGTCCCCGCCCCACTTTGCCGCCATGAATCCCTTGGACACTGGCGGGATCGATCCGAAGAGGATCGAGCTGGCGGTCACCGAGCGGCTGGTCGCCGTCCCGGTGCTGCCCAAGCTGCTCGCGCTGCCGATCTTCGGCGGTGCGGCGGCGACGCTCTATGCCGGCATCGCACCCTGGTGGATGTTCGCCCTGCCGGCGCTGATCTACCTGATCTCGGTCTGGGGTTCCTGGCGCGTCCAGGTGTTGCACGCGCGCGATCCCCGCGCCTTCGGCCCGTCGGGCTGGCGCTGGCTCTACACCGTCACTGCCGTGCCGACCTCGTTCGCCAATGGGCTGATGGGTGGCCTGTTCGCCACCCTGCCGGACGGCCAGGCGCGGACCCTGTGGACGTTCGCGCTCTGCCTGATCGTCGGCTGGACGCCGTCGCGCGGGCTCGACGGACGCACCTTCCTGCTCTCGGGTCTCGCCCTGCTGCTGCCGGTCGGCGCCGTGCTGGTCTGGCGCGACGGCAGCCGCGATGCGCTGGGCCTGGCCGCCGTCATCTTCGGCTTCTTCGTCGTCATAAACATGTTCGCCCGGCTCGAGCGCCGCCGGGTGCGCGAGCAGATCGCGCGCGATCTCGCCGCCGCCGACCTGTCGCAGAGCCTCGAGCAGGCGGAGCGCGACGTCGCCTTCGCCGAGGACACGATGCGAACCGTGCTCGACAACATGAGCGACGGCGCGCTGCTCTACGAGGGCGACGGCCGCTGGCTCTACCAGAACAAGGCGATGGCGAGCCTGCACCAGATGCCCGACGAGGTGCTGAAGACGCTGCCGACCTTCGCCGACATCATTCGCTATCGTGCGCTGCGCGGCGACTATGGCCCGCTCGAGACGTTGCCGGGCGGGCTGGACGGCTGGATCGCCAGTCGCGTTGCCCGGTTCACCGCGCCGGGCCAGCCGGCCGAGCGGCGGCGCACCGTGACCGGCCGTGTCGTCGAGGTGACCTACCGGCCGCTGCCGGTCGGCCGCGTCCTCACCATCCATCGCGACGTCACCGAGATTTCGGAGCAGGAGCGCGAGATCACGGCGGCCCGCGACGAGGCCAACCAGGCGCGCCAGCGCCTGCTGCTCGCCATGGAGGCGATGGACGACGGCATCGCCTTTCTCGACAGCGACGAGCGTCTGATCCTGTGCAACGAGGCCTACCGCCGCTTCATGCACCACATGCCCGAGATCGTCGCGCCGGGCGCGGCGCTGCGCGACGCCATGGTCCATGCCGGCAAGGTCGGTGCCGCACCGCCCAGCGACGATCCCGCCGAGTGGGGGCTTCGCCAGCTCGAGACGGTGCGCTCGGGCCGGCCGGCGGTGGTCTCCTACGGCCCGCAGAGATGGGCGCGCGTGTCGATGCGCTACGAGGCCGACCGCCGTGCGGTCATCATGGTCAGCGACGTCTCGGAGGAGCGCCGGCGCCAGCGCGAGCTCGAGCGGGCGCTGGCCTCGGCCGAGAAGTCGCGCGCCGACGCCGAGGCCGCCAACCAGGCCAAGTCGACCTTCCTCGCCACCATGAGCCACGAGATCAGGACCCCGATGAACGGCGTCCTGGGCATGCTGGACGTGCTCGAGGCCGAGGGCATGCGTGACAGCCAGGTGCGCACCGTGGCGACCATGCGCGAGTCGGCGCAGGCGCTCCTGCGCATCATCGACGACCTGCTCGACTTCTCCAAGATCGAGGCCGGCGCCCTCGCGCTCGAGCAGACGCCGTTCAGCCTGACCGGCCTGGTCGAGAGCACGATCGCCACCTTCCGGCCGCAGGCCGAGCGCAAGGGGCTGTCGCTGGTCGCCGCCATCGCGCCGGGCTCGACCGACGTACTGATCGGGGATCCGACGCGGGTGCGCCAGATCCTGTTCAACCTGCTGGCCAATGCCCTGAAGTTCACCGATCGGGGCGGCGCCATGATCCGCGTCCGTACCGAGCCGCTGGGCGAGGCCGGCACGCGCGCAATCCTCTCGGTGAGCGACACCGGCATCGGCATGAGCGAGACCGAGCAGGCACGGCTGTTCAAGCCGTTCCAGCAGGCCGACAGCTCGACCATGCGCCGCTACGGCGGCACGGGGCTCGGCCTGTCGATCGTGCGCCGTCTGGCGCAGCTGATGGGCGGCGACGTCACGGTCGAGAGCTCGCCGGGCGGCGGCTCGACCTTCACCGTGACCCTGACGTTGATCGCCGCGCCGGGGGACTCGCCGCTCGCCGACCTGGCAGCGATGGATTTGGAGTTGGCAGGGGCGGCCGGCGGCACCGCCGGCGGGCCGGCTATGCACGCCGCCAACCGCGTGCTGGTGGTCGACGATCATCCGATCAACCGCGAGGTGCTGGTACGCCAGCTCGGGACGCTGGGGGTGACGGCGGATTCGGCGCCGGACGGCCTCGCCGGCCTGCAGGCCTGGCAGCGCGGCCGCTACGCCATCGTCTTCGCCGACGTGCACATGCCGCTGATGGACGGCCTCGAGATGACGGCCGAGATGCGCCGCATCGAGGCGGCGGAAGACCGGCCGCGCACGCCGATCGTGGCGGTGACCGCCAACGCCATGGTCGGCGAGGACGAGCGCTGCCGCGAGGCCGGCATGGACGGCTACCTGTCCAAGCCGGTCAGCCGCGCCCGCCTTCGGGCGACGTTGCAACGCTGGTTGCACGGCGACAATGCGGCCGCACCGGCGATCGACCGGTCAGTGCTCGACCCGTGGATCGGAGGCGACGAGGGGGCTCGCCGCGACCTTCTGGACAAGTTCCGGCTCTCGGCGGCCGAGTCGCGACGCGACATCGAGACGGCGATGGCGGCGGGAGATCTCGCGGCCATCGCGGCGGCGGCGCATCGGCTCAAGGGCAGCGCACTCGCGGTCGGCGCGCGGGCGCTCGGCGAGGCCGCCGCGACCCTGGAACGCGCCGCCAAGGCCGGCGATCGCGCAACCTGCCAGGACGGCCTCGGCCCGCTCGCCGTCGAGGTACAGCGGGCCCAGACGGAAGTCGCGGCCTGATCCCTGCCGCCATCGCTGGCGGTGCCAGAAGCCCAGGCTGATGACGAGGTGCGGTCGACGCGGCTCGGGCGACGGCCGGCCGGGCGCTCTCGACAGTGATTGGGGCCGCCGGCGATGCGGAGTGCAAGGCGGCGTGACTGCACTCGTGGGTGCCCGCGAGCTTTGCTTCTTCGTCCCGCCGCCGAAAGGCTCGAACGGCCTGGAGAGGCGCGAGGCGGCCTAGCGTCCCCCTGATCCGGTGGATATGGTCTGCTGACAACCGGGGGAAGGCCATGGCGGGGGAGCCCGACATCGCGGCAAGCCAGTCGGTGGACGCGCTCGGTCGCCAGGTCGCCGCGCTCACCCGGGAGAACGCACGCCTCGCGCAGGAGAACGCGCGACTGGCGGGCGAGCTGCAGCAGCGCACCGACGATCTTCGCCAGTCCCGCGAGTACCAGGCCGCGATCGCGATGGAGAACGCCCGCCTGCTGGGCGAGCTCAGCGAGTCGCTCGACAGGCAGACGGCCATGGCGGAAGTGCTACAGGTGATCTCGCGCTCGCCCGGTGAGCTCGAGCCTGTGCTCGATGCCATTCTCGCCAACGCTGCGCGGCTCTGCGAGGCTCAGTTCGGCTCGGCGGGATTGCGCGTCGAAGGCGGCTTCCAGGTGGCGGCCGAGATCAACCTTCCTGCCGCGTTCCTCGACTATCTGCGTGCGCACGATCCGATGCCCATCGTGCCGGGCGGCGCCGTCGAGCGCATGGAGAGGACAGGACAGATCGTCCACATCGCCGATCTCCTGAGCGACACCGGCCCCGGCAGTAGCAGCGAACAGCGCGGCATTCTCGTCGACTCGGGCGCAAGGACGATGCTCTGGGCACCCATGGTGAAGGACGGCCGGGTCGTCGGCATGATCCACATCTACCGCACCGAGGCGCAGCCCTTCACCGAGCGCCAGATCGGCTTGCTCCGCACCTTTGCCGACCAGGCGGTGATCGCGATGGAGAACGCCCGCTTGCTGGGCGAGCTGCGCGAGGCGCTCGACCAGCAGACCGCCACCGGCGACGTGCTGAAGACCATCAGCCGTTCGTCGACCGACCTCGGCGAGGTGCTCGACACGCTGCTCGCGGCCGTCGCGCGCCTGTGCAAGGCCGACCAGACCTACATGTTCCGCCGACACGGCGAGCAGCACCATCTCGTCGCCGCGCACGGCGTGTCGGCCGAAGGCGAAGCCTTCATTCGGGCCAATCCGGTCCTGCCCGAACGCGGCACGACCAGCGGGCGGGTGGCGGTGGAAAAGCGCGTCGTGCACATCCACGATGTCCTGACCGATCCCGAGTACACCTACGCCGAAGGCCAAAGGACCGCCGGCTTCCGCACCATGCTCGGCCTGCCGCTGCTCAAGGAGGACACCCTGGTGGGGCTGTTCGTGCTGTCGCGCACGACTGTCGATCCCTTCTCGGCGCGCGAGATCGAGCTGGCCAGCGGCTTCGCCGATCAGGCGATGATCGCCATCGAGAATGCCCGCCTGTTCGAGGAGCTGCGCGACCGCCAGGCCGAGCTGCGCGTCACCCTGGACAACACCGGCGACGGCGTCGTGATGTTCGACGCCGACTTCAGGCTGGCCTCGTGGAACCGCAACTTCCAGGAGATGCTCGACATACCGGACGACTTTGTCGCCGGCCGGCCTGCGCTCGACGACTATGTCCGCCTGCTGGTCGGGCGTGGCGAGCTGGGCGAAGGCGACCCCGAGCGCATCGTCGCCGGTTATCGCGAGCGCGCCACCCTGCAATGGTCGGTCGAGCGCACGCGGCCCGACGGCCGCATCGTCGAGGTGCGCAACAACCCGGTGCCGGACGGTGGCGCGGTGCTGATCTATTCCGACATCACCGAGCGCAAGCGGGCCGAGGCCCAGATCGCGGCCGCACGCGACGCCGCCGAGGAGGCGTTGGAGCAGCAGACGGCGACGGCCGAGATCCTGCAGGCCATCTCGCAGTCGCCGACGGACGTCCAGCCGGTGCTCGACGCGGTGGTCAAGGCGGCCGTGCGATTTTGCGGCGCCACCGACGCCGTCATCATCCTGCGCGAGGGCGACGGTGCCTTCTTCGCCGCACACGAGGGTCCGACGGTCGTGGCCGTAGGTTCCAGCTTTCCCCTGAACCGGGAAACCTCCCCGGGCCGGGCCATGCTGGACGGCCGAACCTGCCACCTGCCCGACATCGCGGCGCTCGATCCGGTCGAGTTCGCGGCGGCCCACCGGCTGGCCGCTGCCCAGGGCTTCCGGGCCTCGCTCGGCGCTCCGTTGCTGCGCCAGAACACGGCCATCGGGTCGGTCACGTTGCGCAAGGCCGAGGCGGGGCCATTCACGCCGCGGCAGATCGAGCTGCTGGAAACCTTTGCCGCCCAGGCGGTGATCGCCATCGAGAACGTGCGGCTGTTCAACGATCTCAGCGAGTCGCTGGAGCGGCAGACGGCGACCGCCGACATCCTGAAGGTCATCGCAAGTTCGCCGAACGACGTGCTGCCCGTGTTCGATGTCGTCGTGAAGGCGGCTGTCCGCCTCTGCGGCGCGCAGGATTCCGTGGTCGTCATTCGTCACGGATCGGAGGTCGTGTTCGAAGCGCACGAAGGGCCTCTTGGCGGCGACCGCGGCGACCGCTGGCCACTCGTCGGAGAGAACGTGATGGGGCGCGCCATCATCGAAGGCCGGACCATACACGTTGCGGACGCTTCGGCTCTTGCGCCCGGCGAGTTCGACAGAACGCAGCACGGTATGGTTTTGTACGGCTTCAAGGCCATCGTCGCAGCGCCGTTGATGCGCAAGGGCATCGCGATCGGTGCCCTGCTGCTGCGCAAGCGCGAGCCCGGCCCCTTCACGCCGCGGCAGATCGAGCTCCTCGAGACCTTCGCCGCCCAGGCGGTGATCGCCATCGAGAACGTGCGGCTGTTCAACGATCTGCGCGAAGCGCTGGAGCAGCAGACCGCGACCGCCGATATCCTGCGAGTCATCTCCCAGTCGCCAACGGACGTCGCCCCGGTTTTGACCGCCGTGGCCAGGGCTGCCTTGAAGTTCTGCGGTGCGCGCGACGCCCAGGTTGTTCTGCGCGATGGCGATAGCTGGTCGGTGGTGGCGCACGAGGGTCCGGTCGGGGCGCTTGGCGGAACAAGACGCTTGAGCCGCCAAACGGCTGGTGGCCGGGCCATGGTCGATGGCGAAGTCGTGCAGATCGCCGACCTTCAGTCGGCCGAAGGGGACGAATTCCAGGAGGCACGCGAGCTCGGCGCGAGGCTGGGCTTCCGGTCGGCGCTGGCCGCGCCTCTGTTGCGCGACGATGTCGCGATCGGCGCCATTTCGCTGCGGCGGCCCGAAGCGGGCGCGTTCACGCCGCGGCAGGTCGAGCTGCTCCAGAGCTTCGCCGCGCAGGCGGTGATCGCCATCGAGAACGTCCGGCTGTTCACCGAGCTACGGGATGCGCTGGAGCAGCAGACCGCGACCGCCGACATCCTGAGCGCGATCTCGCGGTCTCCGACCGACGTGCAGCCGGTGCTGGAAGCGGTCACCGGGGCGGCGCTCCGCTTCTGCGGCGCGCCCGATGCGATCGTCCTGCTGCGCGACGGGGACGAGAACGTCGTCGCCGCGCACCAAGGCACGCTCACGGCCACCCTCGGGTTGCGCATGCCGATTGCCGGCGGCCAATTCAGCGCCCGGGCCCTGCTCGAAGGCCGCACCCTGCAGGTCGCCGACGTCGACGACCTGGATCCAGCCGTCTACGCCGGGGTCCTGGACTTGGCCAGGCAGCACGGGTGGCGTGCCTCGGCCGCGGCACCCATGATGCACGGCGGCAAGGCCATCGGATGCGTCGTCCTGCGCAAGCCGGAGCCAGGCCTCCTGTCGCTTCGCCAGATCGCGCTGCTGGAGACCTTCGCCGCGCAGGCGGTGATCGCCATCGAGAACGTGCGGCTGTTCACCGAGCTGCGCGACTCGCTGGAGCGGCAGACCGCCACCGCCGACATCCTGAAGGTGATCGCGAGCTCGCCCGCCGACACCAAGCCCGCCTTCGACACCATCGCCGACAGCGCCAACCGGCTGCTCGGCGGGCTGTCGACGACAGTCTGGCGCCTGGAGGGCGACGCCTACCATCTGGCCGCTTTCACCCCTACCACGCCGGCGGCCGATGAGGCGTTGAAGGCCACCTCCCCGCTGAGCAAGGCGGAGGGCGACGCCATCATGCCTGTGGGCACCGGGGACATCTGGGAGATCGCCGACATCGAGAACGCATCGTCGCGCTTTTCGTCGCGACTCCGCGATCTCGCTCGCCTCCGCGGCTATCGCGCCATGCTGTTCGTCCCCTTGTTGGTCCGGGATACTTTCATCGGCTTCGTCAGCGTGACGCGCCGCGAACCCGGCGCCTTCAGGCCCGACGACGTCCAGTTGCTCAAGACCTTCGCCGACCAGGCCGTGATCGCCATCCAGAATGCACGCCTGTTCAACGAGCTGAGCGAATCGCTTGAGCAGCAGACGGCGACCGGCGATATCCTGAAGGCGATCGCGAGTTCGCCGACCGACGTCCAGCCTGTGCTCGACGCGGTGGCGAAGGCGGCGGTGCGGTTCTGCGGCACGACCGACGCAGTTGTTAGTCTAAGGGACGGCAACGAGGTAACAGTGGTTGCCTACGAAGGTCCTTTGGGGGGCACTTTGGGTCTGCGCCGCGCGATCGATTCGAATGCTTACTTCAGCGCCATATTCCTTGAAGGCCGAACCGTCCACTTCCCGGACATTCAGGCGCTTGACCCCTCCAAGTATGACGTAGTGCGCCAGATTGCGGCGGAGATTGGCTTTCGTGCCGTCGTTGGAGCACCACTCTTGCGCGAAGGATCGGTGGTTGGCTCGATCGGTTTGCGTCGTAGGGAGCCCGGTGCCTTCACGCCGGAGCAGATCGAACTACTGAAAACCTTTGCGGCGCAGGCGGTGATCGCCATCGAGAACGTGCGGCTGTTCACCGAGCTGAAGGAATCGCTGGAGCAGCAGACGGCGACGGGCGAGATCCTGAGCGCAATCTCGCGCTCTCCGACCGACGTAAAGCCGGTGCTGGCGGCGGTCACCCGGGCGGCGCTGCGGTTCTGCGGCGCTCCCGATGCGCTCGTCCTGATGCGCGAGGGGGACGAAAACGTCGTCGTCGCGCACGAAGGCACGCTCACGGCAACCCTCGGGTTGCGCCGGCCGATTACCGCCAACTTCAGCGGCCAGGCCCTGCTCGAAGGCCGCACCCTGCAGATCGCCGACGTCGACGACCTGGATGCAGACCGCTACGCCGCAGTCCTGGCCTTGGCCAGGGAGAACGGGTGGCGTTCCTCTGTTGCTGCCCCGATGATGCACGGCGGCAAGGCCATCGGCTGTGTCGTCCTGCGCAAGCCGGAGCCGGGCCTGCTGTCGCCGCGCCAGATTGCGCTTCTGGAAACCTTCGCCGCTCAGGCGGTGATCGCCATCGAGAACGTGCGGCTGTTCAACGATCTGCGCGAGTCGCTGGACCAGCAGACGGCGACCGCCGAGATCCTGCGCGTCATCTCGCAGTCGCCGACCGACGTCACACCCGTGCTGGATGCCGTCGTCAGGGCTGCCATACGCTTCTGCGACGCCGAGGACGCCACGGTCGCGCTACGCGACGGCGATAGCTGGATACAGCGGGCCCATGTCGGTCCTCTCCCGGCGATCGTCGGCGAGCGTTTTTCGCTGGCGCGCGATACACTGACGGGCCGCACGATACTCGACGGCCGGGCGGTGCACGTCCCCGACGCGGCCGATCTCGATCCCACGGAATTTGCCGGCGCCCTCTCGCTCCATGCGCGGCTCGGCGTCCAGGCGTCGCTGGTCACGCCGATGTTGCGCGAGGGCGTGGCGATCGGCGGCATCCACCTGCGCCGGAGGAATCCAGGCGCCTTCACGGACCGCCAGATCCTGCTCGCCGAGGCCTTCGCCGCCCAGGCGGTGATCGCCATCGAGAACGTGCGGCTGTTCACCGAGCTGAAGGAGTCGCTGGAGCAGCAGACGGCCACGGCAGAAATCCTGCGGGTGATCGCGAGCTCGCCCGCCGACACGCGGCCCGCCTTCGAGGCGATTGCCAGCAACGCGAATCGCCTGCTGGGCGGCCTTTCGACCGCGGTGTTCAGACGTGAGGGCGAGCTGTTGCATCTGGCGGCGTTCACGCCCATCAATCCCGAGGCGGACGAGGCGTTGCAGTCAGGGTGGCCCCTGCGCGTCGCTGACCTCGACCCCGCCATGTTGCCGACGACCGAGGGCCGGATCGTGCAGATCCCCGACACCGCGGCCGAAACCGTGCCGGCCCGCTTCCGCGAAGTCTCGGCCAAGCGCGGCAACCGCTCGCTGCTGGCGGTGCCCCTGATGGCCCAGGGGGAGCCGATCGGCACCGTCAACGTGGCGCGAGCGACGCCGGGCGCTTTCGAGCCCGACGACGTCCAGTTGCTGCAGACCTTCGCCGATCAGGCCGTGATCGCCATCCAGAATGCGCGGTTGCTCACCGAGCTGCGCAACTCGCTGGAGCAGCAGACCGCCACGGCGGAAATCCTCACGGTGATCTCGCAGTCGCCGACCGATGTTGGGCCGGTGCTGTCTGCGGTGGCAAGGGCGGCGATGAAATTCTGTGGGGCAAACGATGCCCTGGTCATACTCCGCGATGGCGATGACAGGATCATTGCCGCACACGAAGGCCCCATCGCAACGAACATCGGCGAGCGTCGAAGGCTGACGCGCCATACGGCGCCGGGACGCGCAATGACCGATCGGGAAGTCGTCCAGATAGTCGATCTCCAGTCGGTCGAGGGAGACGCGTTTCCGGAGGGGCGGGAGGTTGGCGCCAGGATGGGCTTCAGATCGGCCCTTGCCGCGCCACTCCTGCGCGACGACGTCTCCATAGGAGCCATCTCGCTCAGGCGGCGCGAAGCCGGCGCGTTCGAGCCGCGCCAGGTCGAGCTGCTCAAGACCTTCGCCGCTCAGGCGGTGATCGCCATCGAGAACGTGCGCCTGTTCACTGAATTGCGCGACTCGCTGGAGCGGCTCAAGGCGGCGCAGGCGAACCTGATCCAGTCCGAGAAGATGGCCTCGCTCGGCCAGCTCACGGCGGGCATCGCGCACGAGATCAAGAACCCGCTGAACTTCGTCAACAACTTCGCCGCCCTCTCGGTCGAGCTTCTGGGCGAGCTCAAGGAGACCGCCGACGCGGCATTTGCCACGCTCGATGCGGACACGCAGGCCGAGGTCGACGAGACGATGGAGCTGCTGACGGCTAACCTGGGCAAGATCGCCGAGCACGGCAGGCGCGCCGACGGCATCGTCAGGAGCATGCTGTCGCATTCGCGCGGCGGCTCGGGCGACTGGACGCCGTCCGACATCAATGCGCTGGTCGAGGAGGCGCTGAACCTCGCCTATCACGGCGCGCGCGCCCAGGACAACGAGTTCAACGTGACGCTCGAGCGCGACCTGGAGAAGAACGCGCGGCCGATCGAGGTGGTGCCGCAGGACGTGACGCGCGTGTTCCTGAACCTGTTCGGCAACGGCTTCTATGCCGTGGGCAAGCGGCGCAATGCGGACAAGCAGGCGGGCTTCCGGCCGACTCTCAGGGTCTCGACCCGCGATCTCGGCGAGGCGGTCGAGGTCAGGGTGCGCGACAACGGCACCGGGATTCCATCGGAGGTGCGGGCGAAGCTGTTCCAGCCGTTCTTCACCACCAAGCCGACTGGCGAGGGCACCGGGCTCGGCCTGTCGATCAGCTACGATATCGTGACGCAGCAGCATGGCGGCACGATCGAGGTCGAGAGCGAGCCGGGCAGCTTTACCGAGTTCACCGTGCGCCTGCCGCGCCGCCGCGTCCAAACCAGCAGCAGCGAGAGAGCGTGATCAGCGTCAGCATCCTCGTGGTCGACGACGAGGCCGACGTGGCCGAGCTGTTCCGGCAGCAGTTCCGCCGCGAGGTCCGGCAGGGCCGCTACGTCATCCATTTCGCGCAATCGGCCGAGCAGGCGCTCGACATGCTGGGCGGCGGCATCCGGCCGGAGCTGATCGTGATCCTGAGCGACATCAACATGCCAGGCATGGACGGGCTGGGCCTGCTGCGCGAGATCAAGGTGCGGCGCGCCGACCTGCCCGTCATCATGGTGACGGCCTACGGCGACGACGAGCGCCGCCGAAAGGCAACCGAGTTCGGTGCTGCCGAGTTCGTCACCAAGCCGGTCGATTTCGACGTCCTCAAGAGGCAGTTGCAGCAACTGCCGACCCCGACGGTCCAGGAATGAGGGCAGGCGATCGCATATGGCACTCAATTCCGTCATCCCGAGCGGAGCCGAGCGTAGCGAGGTGCAGTCGAGGGACCTCTCTTTGTTGCGGTGGCGACAAGAAAGGTCCCTCGACTACGCCGCCCGTCGGGCGGCTTCGCTCGGGATGACGGCGTTTTTTGTCGAGTGGGAATGCCATTGGGCCGAAGGGGAGGGATGAGCGCTTGAGCACGCCCGCCAAGATCCTCGCCGTCGACGACGAGCCCGACTTCGAGCTGCTGCTGAAGCAGCGCTTTCGCCAGCGCATCCGCCAGGGCAGCCTCGCCTTCCGCTTCGCGCGCCACGGCGAGGAAGCTCTGGCGGTGCTGGAAGAGGAGCCCGACATCGGCCTGCTGCTGCTCGACATCAACATGCCGGTGATGGACGGGCTCACGCTCCTGGCCGAGCTGCGCGCGCGCAAGTCGCCGGCGCGGGCGGTCATCGTGTCGGCCTACGGCGACATGGCCAACATCCGCACCGCCATGAACCGCGGCGCCTTCGACTTCGTCACCAAGCCGGTCGACCTCGCAGACCTCGAGGTCACCATCGACAAGACTCTGGAGACCATCGCCTACGTGCGCGGGCTCGACCGCGAGCGCGCCGCCGCCGAGCGGGCGCGCGCCAACCTGGCGCGCTATTTCTCGCCCAACATCGTCGACCTGCTGGCCGACAGCGACGAGCCGCTGGGCCCGGTGCGCCGCCAGACCGTGGCCGTGCTGTTCGTCGACATCGTGGGCTTTACCCGCATGGCGGAGGCGATGCCTCCGGAGGCGGTGGTGGCCATGCTGCGCGAGTTCCACGAGCGCATGGCGGGCCAGATCTTCGCCTGTGGCGGCACGGTCGAGAAGTATATCGGCGACGCGATCTTCGCCGTGTTCGGCCTGCCGTCGGCGAGCCCGCACGACGCGCTGAACGCGCTGCGCTGCGCCGCCCTGATGCTGAAGGAGCTTCTGGCCTGGAACGCGGCGCGGGCCGAGAAGGGCGAGCCGTCGCTCGGCATCGGCATCGGGCTGAACTACGGCCCGGCCGTGCTGGGCGACGTCGGCAGCGAGCACAGCCTGTCCTTCACCGTGATCGGCGACACCGTCAATGTCGCGAGCCGCCTGCAGGGCCTGACCCGCGAGCTCAGCACCCCGCTGGTGGTGGCCGAGGCCATCGTGCGGCAGATCGGAGGCGGCACCTTGCCGCTTGCCCTGCAAGACCACGGCGAACGCGAGCTGCGCGGCCGCAGCGGGACCATCCGCATCTGGATCCCGGCTCCGGCGTAGTGCCCTGAGCTGACAACGCCTTGCCGACGCCCGGCTTCGCCGGGACCTCGCCAGAGGGGCAGGGCATTCGCATACCTGATTACAAGAACTCCGTTATCCCGACCGGAGCCGCGCGTAGCGCGGCGCAGTGGAGGGACCTCTCTTCTTGCCGCATCAACAAGAAAGGTCCCTCGACTACGCCGCCAATGGCGCTGCAAGCAGCGCCTGATCGGGCGGCTCCGCTCGGGATGACGGAGTTCTTGTCCATGTGCGAATGCCCTGGCCAGAAGGGGGCCTGGCGGCAGCCCGCTACCTCTTCGGCGCCCAGCCGTAGGCCTTGGCGCACGCGCCGCCCATCAGCATCGCCCGCTCGCTGGCGCTCAGGCGATCGGTCTTCACGAACGGCTCGACGGCCTGCTCGTAGTTCACCACCGCGAAGGCGCGCGTCCAGTCGGTGCCCCACAGGCAGCGCTCGAAGCCCCAGGCGTCGAAGATGCGGGCGAGCGGGTCCCAGATGTCGGGGAAGGGGAAGGGCTGCTTCGAGAGCGTGCAGGCGCCGCTCACCTTGATCACCACGTTCTTGCGCCTGGCGAGGTCGAGCACCTTGGGCAGGTCGGCCCACGGCTCGGGCGGGGCGGGCGGCGTGCGCGGCTGCAGGATGCCGAGATGGTCGAGGATGAAGCGCGTGTCGGGATGGCGGTCGATCAGCGCCGTGCCAGCCTCGAGATTGCCCCAGCACAGCATGTTGAGCGGGAAGTCGTGCGTCACGGCGGCGCGGCAGATGCGGTCGAGGCCCGGATCGTCGGGATCGCGGTTCTGCTCCTTGGTCAGCATGATGCGGATGCCGACCGTGCCCGGCGTCCTCTTCCAGTCGGCCACCACATCGGCCACGCCCGGGTCGTCCGGGTCGACCGGCTTGACGATGCCGAACCGGCCGGGATGGGCGCGCTGCACTTCCAGGGCATAGCTGGCGTCGTAGCGGTACATCGAGAAGGCCGAGATGAAGATCGCGCCGTCGACGCCGACCTTGTCCATCGCCGCCACCATCTCGTCGCCGGTGACGTGCGGCGGCCAGTTCGGCACGGTATGCCAGGGCCGCTTGGGCGTGTTGGCCTCGTAGGCATGGATTTGCGAATCGATCACGGTCATCGGGCGTGCTCCTCTGTGGCGGGCGAGTTTGGTATCCCGGC
>JALHMO010000018.1:52822-54845 GCA_022844015.1 Reyranella sp.
CCAGTTCGGCACGGTATGCCAGGGCCGCTTGGGCGTGTTGGCCTCGTAGGCATGGATTTGCGAATCGATCACGGTCATCGGGCGTGCTCCTCTGTGGCGGGCGAGTTTGGTATCCCGGCAGGGCGGCGTCCAGATGGGGGGCTCATGGCTGGGAGCGCGCCACTCCAGTGGCGCTCATCGGCTGCGTGATCAACATGAGCGCCACTGGTGTGGCGCGGTCCCAGCGGAAGAGCATGATCACGGTCGGAACGGGAAAGGTGAGTGACATGGACAAACCGGAAGATTTCATCGCCGACCGCAAGCGGCCCTTCACCGGGCCTGAGTACATGGCGAGCCTGCGCGACGGCCGCGCCGTCTACATCGACGGCGAGCGCGTGGCCGACGTCACCACCCATCCCGCCTTCCGCAACGCGGTGCGCTCGGTCGCGCGGCTCTACGATGCGCTGCACGATCCCGCGACCAGGGATCTGCTCACCTGTCCCACCGACACCGGCTCGGGCGGCTACACCCATCGCTATTTCCGCGTGCCGCGCTCGCGCGAGGATCTGATCGGCGCGCAGCAGGCGATCGCCGGCTGGGCGCGCCTGTCGTACGGCTGGATGGGCCGCACGCCCGACTACAAGGCCGCCTTCTCCAACACGCTCGGCGCCGTGCCCGACTACTACGGCGCCTACGCCGAGAATGCGCGACGCTGGTACGTGCGCGCCCAGGAGGCGGTGCCGTTCATGAACCACGCGCTGGTCAATCCGCCGGTCGACCGGCACCTGCCGGCAGAGGCCGTGAAGGACGTCTATGCCTGCGTGAAGAAGGAGACGGCGGCCGGCATCTACGTCTCCGGCGCCAAGGTCGTGGCGACGTCGGCGGCGTTCACGCACTACAATTTCATGGGCCAGTCGTCCAAGACGGCGACCGAGGACCTCGACCTTTCCCTGATGTTCATGGTGCCGATCAACGCGCCGGGCCTGAAGCTCATCTGCCGCACGTCCTACGAGGCGGCGGCGTCGGGCAGCGGCACGCCGTTCGACTACCCGCTGTCGTCGCGCTTCGACGAGAACGACGCGATCTTCGTCCTCGACAACGTGTTCGTGCCCTGGGAGGACGTGTTCGTCTATCGCGACCCGGCGCGGGTGATGAGCTTCTTTCGCGGAACGGGCTTCCTGCACGGCGCCATGTTCCAGGGTTGCACGCGTTATTGCGTCAAGCTCGACTTCATCGCCGGGTTGCTGGCCAAGGCCCTGCGCGCGACCGGCGGCGACGAGGTGCGCTCCAACCAGGTGCTGCTGGGCGAGCTGGTGGCGTGGCGCCACCTGTTCTGGTCGCTGTCGAACGCCATGGCCCATAACCCGATGCCGTGGAAGGGCGACGCCGTGCTGCCCGAGCTGCAGGCGGCGGTGTCGTACCGCGTCTTCGCGCCCGATTCGTGGCCGCGCATCCGCGACATCGTCCAGCGCACGATGTCGTCGGCGCTGATCTACCTGCCGTCGTCGGCGAGGGATTTCGCCAATCCCGAGATCGACGGCTACCTGCAGCGATACGTGCGCGGTTCGCACGACATTGGCCATCGCGAGCGCATCAAGATCATGAAGCTGCTGTGGGATGCCGTCGGCACCGAGTTCGCGGGCCGCCACGAGCTCTACGAGCGCAACTATTCCGGCGGCTGGGAGGATATCCGCGCCCAGGCCCTGACCGGCGCCCAGCGCGGCGGCAGCCTGAAGGCCATGGAGGCGCTGGTCGACCAGTGCCTCGCCGACTACGACGAGAGCGGCTGGACGGGGAACGATTGGCGGAACTGAGGCGCCGGAAGACGACGTTCGCTCATGACAAGCAAAGCCGTCATCCCGAGCGGAGCCGAGCGCAGCGAGGCGTAGTCGAGGGACCTCGTCTTGCCGTTGTCGCAACAAGATAAGGTCCCTCGACTACGCCTCGCTGCGCTCGGCTCCGCTCGGGATGACGGAGAGCAAGGGGTAGTGTCCAGGACACTACCGAGCAAGGGGCTCACTTGATTGCCCTGCGGGGATTCGGG
>JALHMO010000019.1 GCA_022844015.1 Reyranella sp.
GGCAGGGCAGCGAAGGCCGAGGATCCTGTTCGTCGGCAAGATGATGGCGCGCAAACGGCCGGTCGACGTCGTGCGTGCCGCCGCCTTGGCGAGCCGCCGGATCGGGCCCGTGGAGGTCGTCTTCGCCGGATCGGGTGAGCTGGAGCAGGAGCTTAGGCGCGTTGCCAACGACGCGAATGTCCCGACCACGTTCCTCGGCTTCGTCAACCAGAGCCGTCTGCCGGCCGTCTACAGCTCGGCCGACGTCATCGTGCTGCCGTCCAACTCGTCGGAGACCTGGGGGCTGGTCATCAACGAAGCCATGGCCTGCGGGGTGCCCGCCGCGGTGTCCACGGCGGTCGGTTGCGCGCCCGACCTCGTCGAGGAGGGCGTCACCGGAGCCAGCTTCGCCGATGGCGATCTCGCCGGCTGTGCGCAGGCCATCGAACGCGTTCTCGCTCTCGATGCGACGGCGACACGGCGCCATCTCGCCGATCGCATGGCCATCTATTCGCCCGATCGCGCGGCCGACGGCATCGTCGAGGCTGCGGTGACCCTTGCCGCCCGGGCCCGGGCAGAGTAGGTGCCGTCCATGCGAGGTTCGGCCGGCGTCAGCAGATGTCCACGATCACGTTGACCAGGACCCCTGGCGTCACGCGGCTCGACTACGACCTGCTGCGTCGCGCCGCGCTGGTCTTCGCCATCGCGAACCTGCTGCTCGCGCCCCTCATGGTGGATCCGCTGGCCTACGCCGGCGGCGCCGCGACGCCGTGGGTGCTGCTGCGCATCATCGGCACGCCGACCATGCCGGCGGCGGCGGCCTACCTGTTCCTCTGGCAATGGATGCAGGTGTTCGCGCGAATCCTGCAGGCGCAGATCGATGGCGAGCCGCTCGGTGCCGGCATCCACGGGTCCAACGTGACGCGGGCCTACTGGTACATGCTGACCAGCCTGGTAATGCTGGCCGTCACCTTTCGCGTGACGTTGAGCGGGCTGCGGCCGGCCAGCTATGCCGAAGCCGTCGCGCACGAGAGGTGGCGACCGGCCGACCTGATCATCGTCTATATCGGGGCGATCGCTGTCAGCCTGGCATTCGCCTTTGCCGGCCGGCTGGTGCCGCCGCTGTTCCAGGCGATGGATGTCGCCTCGCGCCTCAAGATCGTGGCCCTGTTCGTGCTCTGCGCCTACACGTTCAGCACCGGCCAGGGCATGAAGTTCATGCTGGGAGCGGTCTTCTTCGAGATCCTGGTCGGGTTCACCGGCTTCTTCTCGGATTTTCGCGGCGTGTTCATCTATGTCGCCGTCGCAGCGATCGCCTCGCGCATTCGGTGGTCGACGATGTCCAGTGTCGCCGCCGTCGTCTGGGTGTCGATGCTGCTCGTGCTCGCCCTGTTCTGGACATCGGTCAAGAACGACTACCGCATCTATGCCAGCCAGTCCGAGGAATCGCAGGAGATCAAGGTTCCCCTCAGCGAGCGCATGGCCTATCTGGGCGACAAGCTGACGTCGGTCGACGGCATCGACTGGAGTGACGCCGCCTATACGCTGCTCATTCGCCTGGCCTACGTCGACATCTTCGGCGCCGTGATCGGAGTGCAGGAGGCATCCCCGGAGCCCGAGCCCTATCGTCAGTGGAGCGAGGCTTTCGGCCATGTCTTCCAGCCTCGCTTCCTGTTTCCCGACAAGCCGCAGCTCCTCGACTCCGACGTCTACATGCGGCTGGCGCGCAGCGACCCTGCCGAGCACGCCCGGATGGGCACGTCGATCAGCGTCGGCTACATGGGTGAGAATTTCGTCGATCTCGGCTTTCCCGGCATGCTGTTCGGCATCGGGTTTCTTGGCGTGATGCTCGGCCTCGTAACCCGCTTCTTCATGTCGTCGCACCTGCCGCTGGTGGTTCGCGAAGCCATCGTCATGGGCTTCATCTTCAGCATGGCGCGCGACGGCGTGGAGGTGTCGTTGCCCAAGGTCCTGGGCGGCATGTTCATGTTCTTCCTGGTGTTCAGCCTGCTCGCCAAGTTCGGGTTCCCGATCGTGATCCGGTGGCTCGACACGCGAGCGGCCGAAGCGCGGGCCAAGGCGCTCCCCTCGGCGCGTCCCTGAGAGGCTGCACCGTTGCGGCTGCTCCATGTCGTTCCGACCTACCTGCCGGCAGTCCGGTACGGAGGCCCGATCCGTTCGGTGCACGCGCTGTGCCGGGGGCTGGCGGGCGAGGGACACGACGTTCATGTCTTCACGACCAGCGTCGATGGTCCGTCCGACAGCGACGTGCCGTTGCTCGAGGCGGTCGACCTCGACGGCGTGAAGGTCACCTATTTCCCGAGCCGCACCCTGCGGCGGCTTTATTGGTCGCCCGCCATGGGACGGGCGCTCGCCGCGACCGTCGCAGGGTTCGACGTGGTGCACCTGCATGCGATCTATCTGTGGCCGATCTGGGCGGGTGCACGGGCAGCCCGCCGGCACGGGGTGCCCTATGTCATGTCGCCTCGCGGCATGCTGGTTCCCGAGTTGATCCGGCGGAAGAACCGCTGGGTGAAGACGGCATGGATCGAGCTGATCGAGCGCCGCAACCTCGAGCGGGCGGCGGCCATCCATGTCACCTCGTCGGCAGAGGCCGGGCATGTCGCGAGCTTCGGCTGGTCCCTGCCGCCGCTCGCCATGATCCCGCATGGCGTCGACGATCCGCCCGAACCTTCCTCGGATCCCCCTGCTGCCGACATTGCCGGCGCCATTGCAGCGGGGCCCATCGTCCTTGCGCTCGGCCGGATCAGCTGGGAGAAGGGGTTGGACCGGCTGATCGCCGCGCTGCCCCGGGTGCCGCACGCACGGGTGGTTCTGGCCGGCGGCGACGCCGATGGCCAGGCCGCCCGGCTTGCCGCGCAGGCGCGCGAGCTCGGCGTTCAGGATCGCGTCACGATCATCGCCCGGCACGTCGATGGCGACGACAAGGAGGCGCTGTTCGCGGCAGCCCGGATTTTCGCCATGACCTCGCTGTCGGAGAATTTCGGCCTGGCGGCCTTCGAGGCCCTGCGCCGCGGCGTACCCGTCCTGGCGACGTCGGGGGTCGGGATGGCCGAGGTCGTGCGCGCGACCGGTGCCGGGGAGGTCGTCGACGGGGCGCCGGCTGCAATCGCGGCCGCGCTCGTGGAGATGCTGGCCGACGAGGAACGTTGCCGGTCGATGGGCGAGATCGGACGCAGGTGCGTCGTCCAGAGCTACGGCTGGTCGGGAATCGCCCGCCGCATGGCGGCGCTCTATGCCTCGGTGCTCGATCGCAAGGTGGCTGCGGCGGCCGCATGAACGATCTGCTCGACAAGAGCCCGTTCGACCTCGCGAGGGAACCGAAGGTCGTGATCATCGCCGACTGGTTGCCGCCCGATTTCGGTGCGGTGGGCCAGTACATGCAGATGCGTGCCCGGGCGCTCGCCGAGCAGGGCCATGACGTGACGCTGATTGGCCTTGCGTCGGCAGGCAGCACGACCCGCAGCGAGGCGAGAGGGAAGGGACGGCTGACCGAGCAGCGCCTGGCGGCGTCGCCTGTTCCGCGAACCTCGCTGTTGCTGCGCCTGCTCTGGACGGTCTGGACCAACCTGCGGCTCGTCGTGGCCGGCTTCCGAAGCTTGCGGGCAGCCGACGGCATACTCTTCACCGGCTCGCCGCCGTTCCTGATCCACATGCTGGCGCCGTTGCGGTTCCTGTGGCGGGGCAGGCTGGTCTATCGGATCACGGACTTCCATCCCGAGTGCCTGATCGCCGCGCGTGACCGGCCTTCCCGGGCGCTGGGTCTCCTGCTGTCCCTGACGAACTTCTGGCGACGGCGCGTCGATGGGTTCGAGGTGCTGGGGCTCGATCAACGCCGTCGCCTGCAGCAGACCGGCGTGCCGGAGGCGCGCATGACCCTCGTGCGCGATGGCTCGCCGGTCGCGTTCACGGGGCACGAGCATGCCGAGCCCCTCCCGGAGATCCTGGCGGACACCGTCGTGCTTCTCTACTCGGGAAACTACGGCGTGGCGCATGAGGTAGCGACGGTTGTCGAGGGCTACGAGCGGCATCATCGCCAGGGCTCGGGCCGTGTCCACCTGTGGCTCAGCGCCACGGGCGGGGGCGCAGAAGAGGTCGCGAAGCGGCTCGGCGAGCGGGCGGTGCCGTTTCACAAGTCAGCCCCGGTGCCACTGGAGCGCCTGGCGGGGCTTCTGCTCGCTCCCGACGCCCATCTGGTGACGCTGAAGGATTCCTTCGTGGGCTTTGTGATGCCGTCGAAAATCTATGCCTGTGTCGCTTCCGGCCGTCCGATCCTTTTCGTCGGCAGTGCCGATTCCGACGTGGACCTGATCGCCAAGGATGGAGGGGGCGACTATTGGCATGTCGTGTGCGGAGATGTCGCAGGATTTGCGGCCGCCCTCGAAGGTATTGCGGACGCCGCCGCCCTGCGGCGTCCGTAGTCGTGCATCGGAGGTGGTCGGCCGAGGTGAGCGGAAAGCGGCCGGCTCGAGCGGGGCCCGTCGCCCCAATCTTGTCGCAATAATTGCGTTGCTCCTGCAGTTATAGTTGATATAGTGATCGGCGTGGGCAGGTTGAGACGGGCTGACGGTAAGGCTGTGGGAAGCCGGTGCCATCGTCTCCGACAAGCGGTCGTGGGGATCGGAACTTCCGGCGCAAGATCGAGGTCTTGGCATGGTAGGAGGGTTTCGATACCTTGTATTGTAGGTAAGGCGAACATCGGCCGGGCTGCCTGAGCGGTTGCGAGCCGAGAGGACGATGTGATCTGGACTGCCGCGGCGGCAGTCACGATGGTGGGGCCGGGTACCGATGATCAACGTTTCGCTGCTCTTGCAAGGGACTCTCCTGACAATCGTCAGCGCTGTAGCCTCGACCCTCATCTGGGTCGGCATCACCGACGCCCAGTCGTGGTCGACTTCGACGGCCGGGCAGGCGGAGGATGGAAACACGCAGATTGCGCAAGGCACCACGCCGGTGCAGGGGTCGGGGCCGCTCCAGTCGTCCGGCCCGCTGCAGGACGCTGGTCCGCTGCAGGGGGCCGGGCCGCTCCAGGACGCCGGCCCGTTGCAAGGTGCCGGGCCGCTCCAGGGCGCGGGGCCCCTGCAAGGGGCAATCCCGCTGCAGAGCGTCCTGCCGCTGCCGCCGTCCTCGGACACGCTCGACAGTTCGGTGCCGCCCTCGATGCTCGGCGAGGTTCCCAACATTCCGTCCATCCCGACCCAGCTGACGCCGACGCAGATCGTCGGGTTGGGCACGGGCGATGCCAGCCTGATGAACCAGCTGATCGGTCAGGTGCTGGGCAGCAACGTCAACTCGACCGTCATCCAGCAGATCATCAATATCGTGACGGCAGGTCCGGCCTCGCCGGGCGCCTCGCCCATTCTCGTCGCCGTTGCGCCGAGCGGCGGCACCGCGCCGCTTTCGGTAACCAGCACCGGCACGCCGTCGACCACACCGGTCTCCTCGCCGCTGCCGCCGACTGTTCTGGCGCCGACCACGTATGTCAGCAACCAGTAACGAATGCGGGTTGATGCGGAATTTCTACCAGCCTGCCCTTCCGCCGCTGGCCGGATGGTCCGCCAGGCCCCCAATGATTAGGACGGCCCGCTCACGTTTTGCGTGGTCGCCGGTTCTGGGTTGGGTGCTGCTGTCGTGGGCCGCCACCGGAGCGCAGGCCCAGATCGTGACCGACGCGCCCGCGATCCAGACGATCGACCTGCAGACCCCGATCGTGGACTTGTTGAACCTGCCGGGCTCGCCGGTGGGGGCGCTCGGGCAGAGATCGCCCTCCGAGCTCGGAATATCGCTGGGTGCCTTCACCCTGTATCCCCAGATCGATCTCCTCGCCGGCTTCGATGACAACGTTTTCGCCACGCCGGCGCCGACGACCGCATCGCCGTTCGCGGTCGTTCGCCCCCAGCTGGAGTTGCGCTCGGAGTGGCTGAATCACTATCTGCGTCTGCTGGCCGGCGGCGGGTTCGGATTCTACTCGGCGGCGCCGACCCAGAATTTCCAGAATTACAACGTCCGGCTCGACGGCCGCCTCGACATCAGGGATGACTTTTACCTGACGGGTCTTGTCGCCTTTCAGCGCGCGACCGAGGCGTTGGGCACTCCCAACGTGACGTTCTCCCAGGCGCCGACGATCGCCGACTCGCTGGCGGCCGAAGTTTCGCTCTATCAGAAGTTCAATCGTTTCTTCTATCAGTTGACCGCCACGGCGACGAAGTACTGGTACTACGAGTTCAGCAATATCGCCTCGCTGGGATTGCCCGCCGAAAGTCGTAACCGTACCGAGTACGAGGAGCGGGTTCGCCTGGGTTACGAGGTCTCGGAGGGCGTATCGGTTTGGCTTCAGCCGGGGCTCAACCAGCGTCGTTACGATGCACCGACCAACATGTTCGGTCAGCAGCGCGATTCGACCGGATGGTTCCTGAACCTGGGGGCCACTGCCGTCCTCAGCCCGAAGACCCAGCTCGAAGGCTTCGTCGGCTATCAGGCGCTGACCTATCCGGCGGACGGCACGACGACCAGCGCAATGACCTTCGGCCTCAGGGGCGTCTGGAACGGCTACGAGCCGCTGACCCTGCGTCCTGCGATCATGCGGAGCATCAACGAGTCTGCGCTGATCGACTATCAGAACTACATCTCGACGACCGTCGGCGTCGATTTCACCTATCAGATCAACGGTCCATGGCAGGCAGTCGGCGGCGTGGCCTACAACATCGCCGAGTACACGCCGGCTTTCGGCGTTTCGAACGTCAATCCGCGAACCGACTATTTCTTCCGGGGCTCGATCGGGCTGCTCTACTCCATTCGCCCGCAGATCCAGATCGGGCCGCTTTACGAGTATGCGTCGGGCTGGTCGACCGATGTCGCGGCAGGCGGACCGACCTATACCCGCAATATTTTCTCCATTCGTCTGGTGGCGAGGAACTGACGGCGTCATGAGCAGCACCGGCATCCTCACAGCCTTCCGCAGGGCGGTCGGAATTCTGGTGTCGATTGGTCTCGGCGTCGGGTTGGCGGCCTGCGATCCGCAGCCTCCGATGACGACCCAGACCGTCCAGCAACCGTCGCAAGCGACGCAGACCATCAGGATGGGCGAATACCGGGTGGCGCCGGGAGACAAGCTGCGGGTCGTGGTGCTGTCCGACACCGAGCTGTCGGGCGAGTATGAGGTCGATTCCGTCGGGGCAATTTCCCCCCGTCTGGCCGGCCGGACCCAGGTGGTCGGCATGACCACGCCCGAGATCGAGGAAACGCTGCGCAACCGCTACAAGGCCGACGGCGTCCTGCTGACGCCGCGCCTCAGCGTCGAGCTGATCACGCGGCGGCCATTTTACGTCGTGGGCGAGGTCGTTCGACCGGGCGCCTTTGCCTTCGTGTCGGGAATCAACGTCGTTCAGGCTGTCGCCATCGCTGGTGGCTACACACGCCGTGCATCGAAATCGAGGATGACAATTCAGCGTTTCAATACGACCATGGGATCGGAGGAAACGGTGACCGAGGACAGTCCGGTTGGGCCGGGAGACATCCTGCGCGTGCCCGAAAGGTGGTTCTGAGGACAGTTGGACAGGTTCGTTGCGTAGCGTGTCCGCGACAGGTGGTGTGGAACTGCCTGTTCGGAAGTCTTGGTCCGTAAAGGACGGCCGTGGGAAGCCGGCCTTTCTGGCCGCCGTTGAGTGAGTGCGTCGTCAATGTCGTGGGGTTGGGATGAGATCGTTTTCAAGGGCTGACCAGGCCATGGATGAGTCAGTGCTGAGCAGGGTTGCGCCCGTCGCCGATGGCGGCAACCTGGCGCCTGCGCCGGTGACGGTACGCGGCAATGACGCGTCCACCGAGCTGTGGTCGTGGCTGCACCTGCTCAACCGCCGCAAGGCCATGATCGTCGGTTGCGGCCTGGTCGCGATCGCGCTCATGGCGGTGATGATCGCCCAGCAGACGCCGCTCTATAAGGCGTCGGCCCGGATCATGCTGGATACCCGCACCTTCAAGGTGGTCAGCACGGAAGCGGCCCTGTCCGGCGTCGATACGCTCAACATGGGTGCGATCCAAAGCGAGCTGGAGGTCATCAAGTCTGATTTCCTGATCGCCCGGGTGGTCGACAAGCTCAATCTTGCCAACTTGCCGGACTTCAATGGCACCAAGCCACCCGGATTCATCGATCGTTCCCTTGCCCCGTTGCGGGAATTGTGGAGCACCGGCATCGCGAAGCTGCTGGCGCCGATCTCCTCCAGCCCTTCCGAACCTTCGGAGCCCGCGAAGGCGTCGGCATCGGCGGAGAAGGATTCCCGGCGGGCGGCGGCAATCGGCGCCGTGTCCAGCCATCTCAGCGTGACGCTGCTCGGCCGAACCTTCGTCATTGTCGTGACCGTCGAGAGCCCGGACGGCGCGATGTCGGCCAAGATCGCCAATGCCATCGCCGATGCCTACCTCTCCGACCAGATCGACAGCAAGAACGAGGCGAACAGGAAGGCGACCGACTGGCTGGAGCAGCGACTGGCCGAGCTGCGCCGCAACCTGCAGGCCGCCGAGGAGGCGGTGTCTGCCTATCGTCGCGACAAGGGGCTCGCCGGCAGCCCCGAAGGCAACGTTTCCACGCAGACGCTGGCCGACCTGAACTCCAAGTACACGGCGGCGCGCGGCCGCCGGGTCGAGAGGGAAGCCCGGCTTGTCGCCTTGAGCAAGGCGAGCCTCAACCCCGGCGAGCTCGCCAATATTGCCGAGGTCGCGGGCAACACGACCCTCTCGGCGCTGCGTATCCAGGATGTCGAGCTGAGCCGCAAGCTCGCCGAGCTGGGCGGTCAGCTGGGCGACAATCACCCGCGGCTGGCGCAGGTCCGCAATGAGCTGAGCGCCGTGCGGTCGCGATTCCTGAGCGAAACCCAGCGCATAACCCTGGCAGTAAGGGCGGAGCTCGATGCCGCCAAGGCCGAGGAGGAAGAGCTCAAGGACATGGTCGAAAAGGCCTCCGTGGTCTCCGGGACGGCGACCCAGTACGAGGCCGAGCAAAAGGCGCTCGAGCGCGAGGCCCAGTCCAACCGGACGCTCTACGAGAGCTTCCTGAGCCGATACAAGGAATTGCGCCAGCAGCAGGACATCCAGCGCGCCGATGCCCGCATCCTGTCCTACGCCTCGCCATCCTATTCGCCGTCCTCGCCCAACTACAAGACAGGCCTGCTGACCGCCTTCATCGTCGGCTGCATGCTCGGCATGGCGGGCGCCGTCGCCGCCGAGAAGCTGGACCGCGTGTTCCGTTCGTCGGCGCAGGTCGAGGAAGCGACTGGGGTCAACGTTCTCGGCATGATCCCAGAGGTCAAGGGAGCCTCGGGAGTCCGCGCCAGCGTGGTCGGCCAGGTGCTCGACAACACCGCCTCGCCGGCGGCCGAGGCGGTTCGCGCCGTCTTCACCGCGATCACCCTCGGGAGCCTCGATCGGCCGCCCAAGGTGGTCGCCATCACCTCGTCGACCCCGAGCGAGGGCAAGACGACGTTCGTTGCGTCGCTGGGCGGCCTGCTGACCAAGATGAATGCGTCACGCCGGGTGCTGATCGTCGATCTCGACCTGCGCCAGGCGAGCATGTCGGCGGCACTCGGCCTCGCGGATCGCGGCGGCACCATCGACGAGTACCTGATGGGCCTGCGCTCGCTCGACGAATGCATCCGGCGGCACGACCTCTCGGGCGTGGATTACATCTGCGCTCGTCCCAACACGCCCAACGCGCCGGAGATTCTCGAATCGCATGCCATGAAGTCTGCGCTGGCGACGTTTGCCGACCGCTACGACCTCGTGATCCTCGACGGCCCGCCGGTCATGGCGGTGTCGGATGCGCGCATCATTGCCCGTCTCGCCGACTACACCGTGTTCGTCGTGCAGTGGGCCAAGACGCCGCGCGAGGTCGTCAAGGCGGCGATCAGCGCGTTGCTGGCCGTGACCAGCCATGTCGGCATCGTCATCAACCGGGTCAACCTGGCCAAGCATGCGCGCTACGGCTATGGCGATCACAGCGACTACTACTCGCGCTATCAGGGGTACTACGGCGACGAGGCCGAGGAAGCGCCGAAGACTTCCCGGAAGCCGTCGCTGAAGGTGGCGAAGTAGGGAGGCGACTCCCCGCCCAATCGTAAGCGACGTCAGCCTTCGACCGCGCGCCGCAGCGCGGCGCGGGCGAGCAGGCGCGTGGAATCGAGGGTCGGAAGGGGCGAGTTGCGGTCGTCGATGATGAGGGGGATCTCGGTGCACCCCAGCACCACGGCGTCACAGCCCTGATCCTTCAATCGGGCGATCACCTCCTGGAAGTAGCGCGTGGACGATGCTTCCAGGACGCCGTTCACGAGCTCGTCCATGATGATGCGATTGCACGCTTCGCGCTCCGCAGGAGGCGGCCGCACGGCTTCGAGGCCGCATGCTGCCAGCTTCTCGGGGTAGACGTCGCTGTCGACCAGCCACTTCGTGCCGGTGATGCCGATCCGGCGAAAGCCGCGCGCCACCGCCGCGGCCGCCGTGACCTCGGCGATATGCAGCCAGGGCAGGGGCGAGCGTGGCGCGACGTACGCCATCGCCTGATGGATGGTATTGTCCGGGCAGATCAGGAAGTCGGCGCCGGCGCCGGCGAGCTTGCGCGCCGAGCCGAGCATCAACTCGCCCACGGCGCGCCAGTCGCTGCGCTCGATCGCCCGAACATAGTCGGCGAGCGATGGGGTATGCATCGAGATCTCGGGATGGGCGTGGGGCCCGAGGAGACCAGCACCTTCGATGCAGATGGTGCGGTAGCACAGCGCCGCGCCTTCGGCCGAGCAAGCGACGATTCCGATGTGGCATGCCGGCACGGCGTCAGCTCCTCGGGCGAGTCGTGCCGCGTGAGATGGTCATGGCGTGGTGTCCTCCCCGCTGGGATGTCTTGCCTCGATCGCGCTAGAGGCGAATGACCGATCGGTCAAGCCTTGCCGGCTGCCGCGGAATTCTCTTGTCATTGTGCTGTCGCGACGACGCGGGACAATGCCCTGACGCTGGCGTCGCCGTCGTCGCCGACCCTTGACGCTCGGCGCGCCGACAACCACCTTGGGGTGCCCGGATCGGGGCGGGAGGCATGTCATGCAGGCACAGGAACGCGAGCTCATTGCTGGTCTTTTCGGCCGGCTGCAGCCGTTCGAATCTCAACCCCGGGATGCCGAAGCGGAGGCGCTGATCAAGGACTTCATGGCGCGCCAGCCGGCAGCCGCCTACCTCCTGGTCCAGGCCGTGCTCGTGCAGGAGCATGCACTCAAGGCGGCGCAGGAACGCATCGCGGAGCTGGAGGCGAATGCCAAGGCGCCGCCGCCCGCCGCGGCGCCGAGCTTCCTGGGCAGTGCGCCGAGCCTCGGACCCTGGGGCGCCCAGCCCGCTGCACCGCGAACCTCGGTGCCAACGACGGTGCCCGCGCCGATGCCGGCTGCCGCACCGCCGACACGCTCGCCGATGCAGGCTGCCCTCGCGCCGCAGGCCGGTGCCGCTGGTGGCGGTAGTTTCCTGCGCACTGCCATGATGACGGCCGCCGGGGTCGCGGGCGGCGCGCTGCTGTTCGAGGGGATCAGGGGTCTGCTGGGCAACAGCTCGAGCCCGTTCGGCCAGGCCCAGGCCGCGCAACCGTCGCCCTTGCTGCCGCCGGACTCGGCGCCGCAACAGCAACAGGCATGGTCGGACACACCGGCCGACAGCCAGCGCCAGGCCGACAATCAGTACCAGCCCGACGATCAGTTGCAGCAGGATCAGCCCTATCAGGACGACTACGATACGGCCTCGCTCGACGATGGAGGATCCGACGACAATTGGGCCTGACAGGCTGCCGACGTTTCGTGAACAAAGGGGAGAAGAAGACGATGATCGAATTGCATACGTGGGGCACGCCCAACGGCCGGAAGGTCTCCATCATGCTCGAGGAATGCGGGCTGCCCTACAGCGTGCACAAGGTCGACATCTCCAAGGGCGAGCAGTTCAAGCCCGAGTTCCTGCGCATCAGCCCCAACAATCGAATTCCCGCGATCGTCGATCCAGACGGTCCGGGCGGCAAGCCATACAGCCTGTTCGAGTCGGGCGCGATCCTGGTCTACCTCGCCGACAAGACCGGCAAGTTCCTGCCGTCGGACCCGGTGAAGAAGTACGACACGCTGCAATGGCTGATGTGGCAGATGGGCGGGGTGGGGCCGATGTTCGGCCAGGCGCACCACTTCCTGCGCGCGGCGCCGACCAAGATCGAGTACGGCATCAAGCGCTACGTCGACGAGGCGAAGCGGTTGTACGGAGTGCTCGACAAGCAGCTCGCCGCGAACGCCTTCGCGGCCGGCGCCGACTACACCATCGCCGACATGGCGATCTTCCCCTGGACGGCCCGGCACGAGTGGCACACCGTCAACCTCGTCGACTTCCCCAACGTGAAGCGCTGGTATGACACCGTGAACGCGCGGCCGGCCGTGACCAAGGGCATGGCGGTTCCGTACCTGAACTGATGGCCCTGCGCAGGCGCCTGGTCACGGCGGCGATGGTGGCCATCGCGATCGCCGCCGCGACCGGACGCGATGGCTTGGCGCAGGCCGGCCCGGTCCTGGCCTGCGTGGCACCGCTCAAGCCGGCCGTTTCCGTCGAGCTCTATTTCGGCCGCGGCAAGCCAGACGGCGGCGAGGTGAGCGATACCGAGTGGGAGGACTTCCTCGCCACGGAAGTGACGCCGCGCTTTCCCGACGGGCTGAGCGTGATCGAGGTCATGGGACAGTACCGCGGCTCCTCGGGGAGGGTCGTGTCGGAACGGTCCAAGCGGCTCCACATCGTGGTCTTCGATACGCCCGCCCATTCGGCGAGGATCGGCGAGATCATCGACCTCTATCGCCGACGCTTCGGCCAGGAGTCGGTGTTGCGGACGGAGCGCAGCCTGTGTGCCGCGTTGTAGCCCGCGACCGGTTCACCCTGTCGGGAAAGCCGGCTAGATTTGGTTGCACACCCGACAGGAGATGCCGTTCATGAGCAGCGACGCGAAGTCTCGCAAGACCGCCAACCTCGCCACGCCGACCGATCTCGGCGCCAACGCCACCAAGGAGCTGGCGGGCGGTCTCAACATACTGCTGGCCGACGTCTATGCGCTCTACCTCAAGACCAAGAATTTCCACTGGCACGTGTCGGGCCCGCATTTCCGCGACTACCATCTGCTGCTCGACGACCAGGCGACTCAGATCGACGGGATGACCGATGCCATTGCCGAGCGGGTGCGCAAGCTCGGCGGCACGACCATCCGCTCGATCGGCCATATCCAGCGCCTGCAGCGCGTGCTCGACAACGATGCCGACTATGTGACGCCGCACGACATGCTGGCCGAGCTGCGCGGCGACAACATCGAGCTCAACAAGCACATGCGTACCCTCCACGATTTGTGCGACGAGCACGGTGACGTCGCCACCGCGAGCCTGATCGAGAACTGGATCGACGAGACCGAGCAGCGCGTCTGGTTCCTGTTCGAGACCGGCCGGCGCACCGAGGGCTGACACCTACTAATTCCCCGTCCGGCTCGGCCGGGGAGCTGTCGCCGTCTTGCGGTGACGGGTCGATGATCACATGGCCGGGAGCGCGCCACTCTGTGGCGCTCATGCGGTGGCGCGGCTCAAAGTAGCGGTCGCTCAGCCCAGCCGATCAGGCGCCGCAGGAAGGCATCGCAGGCATCCATCTGGGCACGGGCGACGAACTCGTTGGGTTGATGTGCCTGGGCGATGTCGCCCGGCCCGCAGATCACGGTCGGGATGCCGTGGCCGCGGAAGATGCCGGCTTCGGTGGCATACGGCACGGCATAGGTCCTGTTGCCGCCGGTCCACTGCAGGGCCAGGCGCGCGGCTTCCTCGTTTTCCCGAGGCAGCAGGCCCGGCACGAAGGAGCGGCGGCGCAGCGTGATGTCGGCATCCGGATGACGCGCCTTCATCCTGGGCAACAGCAAGTCGGTGATGTAGCGCTCGGCACGGCGCTGGACCTCCCACGGATCGTCGCCGGGCAGGGTGCGATAGCCCCAGTTCAGCGTGCAGTCGCGGGCCAGGATGTTGGCGGCGGTGCCGCCAGTGACGATGCCGACATTGATCGTGGTGTGGCCTGGCACCGTGTCGATGTCGCTCCGGGAGCGCACCGCCAGCTCGACCTGCAGCTCGTTCAGCCAGTGGATGAACTCGCCGGCGAAGTGGATGGCGCTGACCCCGAGGTGGGTCATCGAGGAGTGCGCCTCGAAGCCCTTGAAGGTGGCGATCAGGCCGCCGCCGGCATTCTGGGCGTTGACCACGCTCATCATGGTCGGCTCGCCGACGATCACGGCGCGGGGGCGCGGCACGGCCCCGACCAGCCGCTCGACGAGCGCCGGGGCGCCGAGGCAGCCGATCTCCTCGTCGTAGCTGAAGGCGAGGTGCAGGGGCACCGAGAGCCGCGCGCGCTGGAAGGCCGGCAGGTTGGCGAGGCAGGCGGCGATGAAGCCTTTCATGTCGCAGGTGCCGCGGCCATAGAGGTTGCCGTCGTCGCGTGCCGTCAGCTCCCAGGGATCGGACGTCCAGGGTTGGCCGTCGACCGGTACGACGTCGGTGTGACCAGACAGGACGATGCCTCCCTCGGCGTCGGGGCCGATCGAGGCGAACAGGTTGGCCTTGGTTCCCTCGGCGTTCGGCACCAGCGTGCTCGGGACCCCATGCTCCTCGAGATAGTCGCGGATCCAGTGGATCAACTCGAGGTTGGAATTGCGCGAGGTGGTGTCGAACGCCACCAGGCGCCGCAGCATGTCGACCGAGCTCGGCGGGGTACTCATCCGGGCACCGTGGCACAGTTCAGGCCGACCGGCCAAGGGCCTGATTTTCCACGAAAAATCGAGGCCGTGTTTGACTCCCCGGGCCGCCCCGGCTAGAACCGCCGCGCATCCGTCGTGGATAACGACCGCCGGGGTCTTAGCGGGCTGCGGAGAGGTGGCCGAGCGGTCGAAGGCGGCGGTTTGCTAAACCGTTATAGGGAGATAATCCCTATCGAGGGTTCGAATCCCTTCCTCTCCGCCATTATCCCTGCCAGCCCGCGCCCCCGCGGCAATCAGTTCAGCCTTTCCCCGCCTGCGGCATCGAACAGGTGGCAGGCCTGGGGCGCGAAGTCGAACCTGAGCTGCCCGCCCGGCCCGAGCGTGGTCGTCGGCGGCACCTTGGCGACCAGCGTCTTGCCCTGGCCGTAGTCGAAATGCACGAGGGTGGCGTCGCCGAGCGGCTCGGTGATCAGCACGGTGCCGGCGTGCGGCCCGTTGGCGTCGACCAGCACATGCTCGGAACGCACGCCGAGCGTGACCTTCCTGCCTGCGATGCCGGCCGGCAGCGCATCGGGCAGGGGCTGATCGATGCCCGGCGCCCTGAAGCGGCGGCCGCTGCCATTCGCCTCGATGGTGCCCTCCAGGAAGTTCATCGTCGGCGTGCCGAAAAAGCCGGCGACGAACTGGGTGGCCGGCGTGTTGTAGATCGCGAGCGGCGAGCCGAGCTGCTCGATCCTGCCCTTGCTCATCACCACGATGCTGTCGGCCATGGTCATGGCTTCGGCCTGGTCGTGCGTGACGTAGACGAAGGTGGCCTTCAGGCGCTCGTGCAGCCTCTTCAGCTCCGTTCGCATGTCGACGCGCAGCTTCGCATCGAGGCTGGAGAGCGGCTCGTCCATCAGGAACACCGACGGATTGGTCACGATGGTGCGGGCGAGCGCGACACGCTGGCTCTCGCCACCCGAGCATTGGCGCGGCAGCTTGGGCAGGAGCGACCCGATGTGGACGGCCTCCGCCGCCGCCGTCACGCGCCTGTCGATCTCGGCCGGCGGCACCTTCTTCACTCGCAGGCCGAAGGCGATGTTCTCGTACACCGTCATGTGCGGGAAGAGGGCGAGATCCTGGAACACCATGCCGAGGCCGCGCTCGCCGGGCTCGAGGTCGTTGACCACGGTGTCGCCGATGACGATCTGGCCGGACGTCGGCGTCTCGAGGCCCGAGATCATGTTGAGCGTGGTCGTCTTGCCGCATCCGGAGGGGCCGACCATGATCATGAACTCGCCGTCCCTGATCTCCATGTTGATGCCGCTGACGGCCTTGTAGGCGCCGAAGGTCTTGACGAGGTCCTTGATCTGGATGCGTGCCATTGTCTTCCTCGGAAGTGCCGGCCGCTCCCGGGCCGGCACCGTTGAACGCTCATGCGGTTATTTCCTGATCGTGCCGAAGCTGAAGCCCTTCACCAGGTGGCCCTGGATCAGCATGCCGAGGATCACGACGGGGATCGTGATCATCGTGCCGATCGCGGCCTGCGGGCCATAGAGGCGTCCCTCGGACGCGCTCTGGAACTTGTTGAGCAGCACGGTCAGCGTGGTGACGTCCGGATGCGTGAGCGTCAGCGCGAGGAGGAACTCGGCCCAGTTGAGGATGAAGACGAACAGGAATGTCACGACCATGCCGGATGCCACCAGCGGCAGCACGATCTTCCATATCACGGTCATGCGGCTCGCACCCATCATGCGCGCGGCGTGCTCCAGCGTGTAGGGCACCTCGTCGATGAACGTCAGCATCATCCAGATGACGAACGGCAGGGTCGTCACCGTGTAGATCAGGATCAGGCCGATATAGGTGTCGAACAGGCTGATGCGGATGCCGATCAGCGCCGACGTCACGTACGGGATGATGATCGCGTAGTACATCAGGATCGAGATCGCGATCACGATCGGCGGGATCATCCGGATCGTCAGGATCGTGTGGCGGAAGTACTTGCCGCCGACGTTGAAGCGCGAGATCGAGTAGGCGAGGAAGGTGCCGAGCAGGAGCGAGACGAGCGAGGCGGTGGTGCACACGAGCACCGAATCGCCGAGCCCCTTCCAGATGGTGAAGGACTGCTCCGTCGCCTGCCGTGCCTGGCTGGCGTCGAGCTGGCTGAAGGCGAAGATCTGCGAGTAGTTGAGCAGCGTCGGCTCGCGCGGGAGCCAGTTCGGCGGCCAGGTGACCCACTCGCCCGAATCCTTGAAGGACGTCATCACCATCCAGTAGATCGGGAAGACGATGAAGCCGGTCCAGGCCAGCAGCGCCACATGGCGCAGGATGCGCCGGCGGCCCTCCCGGCGCGACCTGCGCGCCTTGGCCTGCTCGGGGGTGAGCGTCGAGGCGACGGCCATCTCAGCGCCCTCCCGCGATGGCATTGCGTTGCCTGATGATGGTGAAGATGCCGGCGAAGATCAGGAACGAGAACAGGAACAGGAGCAGGATCGAGGCGGCCGCGCCGAAGCTGAACTTGTTGAACTGCCAGACCTGCTCCCACAGGAAGTAGGCGACCGTCTGCGTCGACGTCCCCGGGCCGCCGAAGGTCAGCAGCACGACCGGGTCGAACATCTTCAAGGCCTCCATCGAGCGGATCACCACGGCGATGGCGATGGCCGGCTTCAGCAGGGGAAGCTGCACCCGGAAGAAGATCTGCATGGGGCTCGCCCCCATCACGCGGGCAGCGTTGATGAGCTGCCGGGGCAACGCCGCGAAGCCCGACAGGAAGATGAGGAAGGTCAGCGACGTCCACTGCCACACGTCGGCGATGATGATCGCCCATTGTGCCGCGACCGGATGCGACAGCCAGCGGATGCGCGGGTCGATGCCGAAGCGCTCGAGAAACGGGGACAGGAGCTGGTTGAGCGGCCCGCTGTCGATGTAGATCATGGAGAAATTGTAGCCCACGACGATCGGCACGATCATCATCGGGACGAGGAAGATCGTCGTGTAGAGCTTCTTCGATCGCGTGCAGTTGGTCACCATCATGGCGAGGAAGAAGCCGATCAGAAGCTCGAGCGCGACGGCGACCCCGGCGAAATAGAACGTGCGCCCGACCGAGAACCAGAACTGCTCGTTCTCGAGCACCCCCGCGTAGTTGTCGAGACCGGAGAACACGGCCGTCTCGAACGGCCGGTTGGCGCGCCACTTCAGCATGCTGATCCAGATCGTCAGGGCAAACGGGATCAGGATGGTGACGATGAACAGCCCCTCCACCAGGACGAAGGGGATGAGACGGAACACGCGCTCGGAGGCGAGCCACTTCGCGAGGCGGGCGGGGGCCCCGAGCGGCCTTGTCTTGCCCGAGGCGAGGTGGGTGCCTGTCGTGGTGTGCGTCATCTTATGGTTCGTCCGAATGAAGCGGCGCCGTCATCTTTCCTCCCCAGCTCTGCTGGGGAGGTGTCGCCGTCTTATGGCGACGGAGGGGTCATAGGCCATGGCTCCGTTGCCTCTTGTGGCTCATGACCCCTCCGCCCCGTATGACGGGGCACCTCCCCAGCAAAGCTGGGGAGGAGAATGAAAGGCCCTCCTGGGCTCAGAACTTGTCGAGGTAGATGCCCTGCTCGACGCCCTTGCGCCAGACGCGCTGCTGGCCGGCGAGGCCGATGTCGTTGGTCACCTTGTTCCAGCCCGCCTCGATGCGCTTGGCCGCCTCCTCCGCCGTGATGTTCTTGTTCATCACGTCGGCGAGATTCTTGTCGAGGATGTTGAAGTACTCGTAGTTGCCTTCGATCAGCAGCAGCGAGGCCGCGTACTTCGAGTTCTCGATCGTCGTCTTCACCATCTGCTCGCCGAAGCGGTCGAGGATCGCCTTGTCGGTCAGGTTGGACTGGCGGAAGGGATCCCAGAAGCCCTTGGGATGTGCCACGGCCTCGTCGCCGATGCTCGGGCTCGTGAACCACTGGATGAAGAGGTAGGCGAGCTCGGGGTGCTTCGAGTAGGCCGAGACCATGTAGCCGGTGCCGGCGGCTTGCGGCGAGCGGCGCACGAGCTGGCCGTTGATCGTCTGCCCGGGAATCAGGCAGGCGATCTGCTGGCCCTTGATCACGCTCTGCGGGTTGGAATTGCCGAAGCCCATGATCGAGGGGAAGGACATCGCCGAGTAGGCCTGGCCCGACGCCCAGAACGGATAGATCTGCGGCGTGCCCCAGCCCTGGATGTCCTTGGGCATGTCCTCGACGCTCGCTGCGAAGTCCTTGATCGCCTGGATGCCGTCCGGCGTCGTGATGCGGGGCTTCATGTCCTTGTCGAACGGAAGGCCCTTCATGTAGGCGGGGAAGTGGCGGTAGGAGAAGTTGATCGAGCGGTAGCCGAGGGCTCCGTAGAGATCCTTCTCGAACTTGACGCCCCACTTGGTCTCGCCGGCCTTGGCCTTGAAGAACTCGGCCTGCCGCTTCCATTCCTGCATGGTATCGGGGCACGCGAGGTCCTTGTTGAATTTCTGCTTGTACTCGGCCTTCGCTTGGCCGTTCTCGAGCAGATCCTTGCGCACCGTCAACAGCAGGTGATCGCCGTCGTTGACCAGGTTCATGATCTTGCCGTCGTAGTACTGCTGGAACTTCAGGCCGTCGGCGATGCCCGAGAAGTCCGGCTTGTACTTGGCGACCCAGTCGTCCATCGGCAGGATGACCTTGGCGCCGGCCGCATCCGGCATCGTGTAGGGGAAGTCGTTGAAGATGTCGTAGACGCCGGTCTTCGACACGGCTTCCTGCATCACCTTGGCCGGAATGTCGGTATAGCCGAGCGGCACGATCTCGAACTTCACGCCCGTCAGCTCCTCCCACTTCTTGGTGAAGTCGGGGAAGGAGTTGTTGTAGAGCGAGCTGAGCAGGATCGTCAGCTTGGGATTGGTCAGGTTCTTGGCCTTGATGTAGGCCTTTGCCCCTTCCACGGCACGCTGAGCGACCGGGTCTTGCTGGGCTTGGGCGGGCGCCGCGGCCAACGTGGCGGCAAGCGACAGCCCGGCGAGCAACGAGAGTGCCCTTCTCATCGACGTCCTCCTTTGGTTCGCGGTCGTCCTCGAAGCCGGCGCCGCTTGTGTTATTGATGGACATTGCATCATGAACCGTTAGGGCGATCAATGCGGGCGGGGCCGACGGTCGCGCAATGGAGCCGAGCGAACCGCGCCGGGCTCAGCCGGAGGCAAGCCTCGAAGCGGTCGCGCGACGACGACTCGGAAATGTGGCTCGGGTTTCCTGCCAGGCGACGCCGGTCGCGCCCGCGCGGCGCTCCATCGAACCGGCGGAACGCGCCGGCACGCCAAGCGTTGTCTCTCGTGCAAGCGGGGGAGAAGCAAGCAGCCGGATGCTGACCGTCCAACAAATGACGCTGTTTGCGTTGTTCGCCGCCATCCTCGTCCTTCTGCTCTGGGGTCGCCTGCGGCACGATCTGGTTGCAGCCTCGGGGCTTCTCGCAGCGGTCGTCCTCGGCCTCGTGTCGGCCGACGATGCCTTTTCCGGCTTTTCCGATCCTGCCGTCATCGTCGTCGCCCTGGTGCTGATCGCGTCGCGGGCGTTCGAGAACTCGGGCGCGCTCGATGCCCTGACGCATCGGCTGACGAGCAAGAATCGCAGCGTGCCCGTCCACGTCCTGCTGGTGGGCAGCCTGGCCGCGGCCTTGTCCGCCGTGATGAACAACGTCGCCGCGCTGGCTCTCCTGATGCCCTACGACATCCGGGCTGCCCGGGCTGCGGGGCGCCCGCCAGGCCTCACCCTGATGGCGCTCGCCTGCGCGACGGTTCTGGGCGGCATCGTTACCCTGATCGGCACCCCGGCCAACCTGATCGCCTCGGGCATCCGCCAGGAGCGGCTGGGCGAGCCCTATGGCATGTTCGACTTCACGCCGGTCGGCCTGCCCGTGGCCGCTGCCGGTGTGGTGTTCGTGGCGCTCGTGGCGTGGCGGTTGCTGCCGTCGCGTGCCGATCCCGGCGTCCGGACATCGGGCGAGGCCGTGTCGTTCAAGGCAGAGCTGCGCGTTCCCGAGAAGTCGGCCGCCATTGGGCGCGCCGTGGCCGAGCTCGACGCCGAGGCCGAGCAGGCCGATCTGCTGGTAATCGGCCTGATCCGCGACGGTCACGCTCACTACGGCAAGTCGCGCCGCATGCTGCTGCAGGCGGGCGACTCGCTGCTGGTGGAAGGCTCGACTGATGCCATAGCCCAGTTCATCAAGCAGGTCGGCCTGCAGGACCCGAAGGCGGCACCAGCCGCAGCCGTCGAGCAGCTGCCGGCCGAGGCAGCCAAGGGCGCCGGCGAGGCGATCGAGGCTGCCGAGGAAAGTGCGCGCGAGCCGGAGATCGTCGAGGCCGTCGTGCGCATCGACTCACGTCTCGTCGGACGCACAGCGGTCGAGGTCGACCTGCGCAGCCGGTTCGGGGTCACCCTGCTGGCCATGTCGCGCGCCGGCGCCATCGTGCAGGGCGGCGTGCGCAATCGTGTCATCCGGCCGGGCGACCTGCTTCTGCTGGCCGGCGTCGGCGCCGCGCGCCGTGCCACCCTCGAGCAGCTCGGCGTCATCGCGATCGGCACCGCCAGCGTCGCCGCGGTCAGCCGCACGCGCGTCGCCATAGCCGTCGGGCTCTTCGCGACGGCCATTGCCGTCGCCGTGATGGGCCTGTTGCCCTTCACCATTGCGCTTGCCATCGCCGTCGCGGGCTATGCCGCCACCAAGCTGGTGCCGGCGCGCGAGTTCTACGAGCAGGTCGACTGGCCGGTGATCGTCATGCTGGCCTGCCTGCTGCCGCTGGGGGCGGCGTTCGACAAGCAGGGCGGAACGGCTCTCATGGCGGACGTCATCATCCAGGCGACACAGGGCCAATCGCCCGTCTTCACCCTGGTGGTGCTGATGGTGGTCACAATGCTGCTGTCGGATGTCCTGAACAACGTCGCCAACATCGTGATCGCAGGGCCGCTGGCGATCGAGCTGGCCCAGCAGCTGTCGGTCAATCCCGACACCTTCCTGATGGGCGCGGTGATCGCCACCTCATGCTCGTTCCTGACGCCGATCGGCCACCAGAACAACACGCTGGTCATGGGGCCGGGCGGCTACCGCTTCGGCGACTACTGGCGACTGGGCCTGCCGGTCGAGATCCTTGTCCTGCTGGTGGCGGTGCCGCTGCTGCTCCTGGTCTTTCCGCTCCAGGCCGGATAGAGGCCGCTCACTTGCACTTCGCGAGGCAATCCTGGGCACGACCGCCACACTGCCCCTTGTTGCCCGTGCGCTTCAGGCAGGCCTGCTCGTCGTCGGTGCACTTGGTGCGACAGGTGGCCTGGGCACAGGCTTCGGGGACAGCCATCGTGATGGCCCCTGTGGTCGCGAGCAGCGCAACGAGCGCCAAGGTCAGGATCGTAAACCGCATCGTTCATCTCCCCCGGATTGTTGGTCGCCAGCGTAGTGACTCCGGTACCGGCAAGACAAGCGCCGGCAGGGTCGCGCGGCGATCGCGCCTGCTTGGGCCTTTACAAGCGAACTGCGATGGCCGGGACGGCGACCCTTGATTCGGGGGGCCCGTTTGCGTTTGATGGCGAGGAACCCGGATCATCGGGATCGAAACGCAAAGCTGGAGGGACGACCGTGCGACCAAACAAGATCAAGCAGATGTGGCGTGACGGAAAATGCGTGACCCTGGGGTGGCTCTCGGTGTCCCATGGATTCACGGCAGAGGTCATGGCGCGTCAGGGCTTCGATGCCCTGTGCGTCGACCTGCAGCATGGCACTGCGGAAATGAAGGACGTCGCGCCGATGCTGCAGGCGATCTCGCAGACCGACACGGTCCCGGTCGTCCGGGTCGCCTGGAACGAGCCGGCGGCCATCATGAAGGCTCTGGACCTTGGTGCCTACGCCATCATCGTGCCGTTGGTGAACACGGCCCAGGAAGCCGCGATGGCGGTGTCTGCCTGCCGCTACCCGCCCGTCGGCATGCGATCCAATGGACCGGTGCGCGCCGTGCACTACGGCGGTGGCGACTACGTGGCGAAAGCCAACGACGAGATCGTCGTCATGGCCATGATCGAGACCAAGGAGGGCCTTGCCAACCTCGATGCCATCTGCGCCACGCCCGGCCTCGACGCCGTCTACATCGGGCCGGCCGACCTGTCATTCGCCCTGGGCCTGGCGCCGCGCGGCGACAACCCGGACCCGCTCCACATGGCGACCTGCGACAAGATCCTGGCGGCGGCGCACAAGGCCGGCATCAAGTGCGTCATGCACTGCGCCAGCGCGGCGTTCGCCGCGGGCGCGGTGAAGCGCGGCTTCGACATGGTGATGCTGACGTCCGACCTGGCGTGCATGATCGCCGGCGCGCGCCTGCAACTCGACGAGCTCAAGGCCAAGACCGCCTGAGGCGGGGGCCGTCCCCGTAGGCATTAAGATAGAAGAAACCTCATCCTGAGGAGCGCCCGCGGCGCGCGGGGTATCCCCGCGCTTTGGCGCGTCTCGAAGGATGGGCCACATAGAGATCGTTGAAAAAAGTCGTGTCGCGGCGCTCTGCACTGTGGCCGACCAAGGGGCGAAGGTTACTTCGCCCTGATCGAGACGCGGCCCTCCAGGCCGCGGCTCAGGGTGAGGTCCCTTTGTATTTTAACGCCTATGGGGGCCGTCCCTCTCCCGCGCCGCTCCGAGCATGGCTTGCTTCGAGCGGAGAGGGACCGCCGGGCGCATAGGAGCTTATTTTATCAGTAGCCTCGCCGTGGGGAGCGGCTCGAAGGGCCGCGTATCGGTTGGGGCGAAGTCGCCTTCGCTCTGTGGCCGGCCACGAACCGGGTGCTGCGACGCCGCTTGTCCAGCAATCCCGTGTGTCGCCTATCCTTCGAGACGGCCGCTTCGCGGCCTCCTCAGGATGAGGATTTTGCTGGCCTGGCCGAAGTCAAGTTTGCGCCTTTGGGCCTTAGTCGTTCCATGTCGGGCACCGCGCCACAAACGATAATGAGCAAACGACATCGCTGGCACGGGGGCATGTCAGCCCCCGTGCGCGCGTCTGCCGGCCGGCTCAATCCAGGAAGCCGAAGTACCGCGGCAGCCAGAGGATGATCTCCGGCCAGATGATGCAGAATGCCAGCGCGATCATCTGCAGGGCCACGAACGGGATGATGCCGCGATAGATGTGCCCCATCGTGACCGAGGGTGGCACTGTCGATTTCATGTAGAACAGCGCGAAGCCGAAGGGTGGCGTCAGGAAGGCCGACTGCAGGTTGACCGCGACCAGCACCACGAACCACAGCATGAAATCCTTGTTGGCGGCGATGTGCGGCGTGAAGTCGATGTCGCGCAGGATCGGGGCAAAGATCGGCAGCACGATGAGGCAGATCTCGAGCCAGTCGAAGAAGAACCCCATGATGAAGACCAGGCCCATCACGAAGATCAGAATCTCCCAGCCGGTATCGATGCCGACCGACGCCAGGAGCTCGGCAACGAGATCGTCGCCGCCCAGCGCCCGGAACACGAACGAGAACAGGGTGGCGCCGAAGATGATGAAGAATACCAGAGCGTTGGTGAGCGCTGAGCTCTCGATCACCTCCGTCAGCATCTTCATGTTGAGGCGCTTGTTCCACCACGCCAGCGCCAGGGCGCCGGCGCAACCGGCGCCGCCTGCTTCCGTCGGCGTGGCGAAGCCGCCGAAGATCGAGCCCAGCACGACGAAGATCAGGAAGGCGGGCGGCAGGAAGCTGCGCAACATCAGGCGCATCAGCTCCTGACCGCTCTGCGGCCCCGCGTCGTCCGCGAGGGGCGGGGCCACCTTGGGGTTCACGGTCGCGAGTATGCCGATATAGATCAGATAGACCGACGACATGATGATGCCCGGCACGATCGCGGCGGTGAACAGCGTGCCCACGGAGATCGTCATGAGATCGCCCATGATGACCAGCATGATGCTGGGCGGGATCAGGATTCCCAGGGTGCCGGCCGAGGCGATGGTGCCGACCGACAGCTCCTTGGAATAGCCACGCTCGAGCATCGTCGGCAGCGCGATCAGGGTCAGCATGATGACGGATGCGCCGACGATGCCGGTGGTCGCGGCCATGATGGTGCCCATCAGGGTCACCGACATGGCGAGGCCGCCGGGAATCCGGCGCGTCAGCACCTGAAGCGCCTTGAGCAACTCGTCGGCGACGCCGGACCGTTCCAGGATGGTCCCCATGAAGACGAACATCGGCACGGCGATCAGGACCTGGTTCTGCACGGCCTGGCCCCAGATGCGCGGGATCAGGCTGCCGAACTGGGCCGGCCGGAAGACGTCGAAGAAGATTCCCAGAATCCCGAACCCGAGCGCGACGCCGCCCAGCACGAATGCCACCGGATAGCCGATGAACATGATGAACGTCAGGACGAGGAACATCAGGATGGCGAGATGGTCGGCGATCCATTCCATGACCCGGGCCTCCTCAGTGCGCCGGCGCGGGCGGGGCGGCGCGCGCAGCGAGATCGGGAGGGCCGAACAGTTGCACCAGCTTGCGCATCAGAACCGACGCTACGGCCAGATCGAGCAGGATCAGGCCGGCAACCAGGCAGAACTTGATGATCCACCGGTTGGCGAGGCCATTGGGCGCGTCCGAGCTCTCGTTCTGGATGAACGAGGTGTGGGCGAACTCGTACGAGTAGTAGGTTGCCACCAGGCAGTAGGGGATGGCGAAGAAGAGTATGCCGAAGACTTCGAGCTTGGCCTGCTGACGTGGGGTCTTGCCGGCGGTGAAGACGTCGATTCGGACATGGACGTTGCGGATGTAGGCGTACCCCAGCCAGAACATGAACAGGAGGCCGTGCAGATGCCACTCCAGCTCCTGGATCGGCGTCGAGCCGAAGCCGGGGATCTGAAAGCCGACCTTGCGGGTCAGGATGTCCCAGCAAATGACGACGACCAGGGCGATGAACAACCAACCGAACACGTTTGCGATCCTGGCCAACAGGCGGTCGATCGCATCGCTGACGCCAAGCAACAACTGCATAACTGAATTTCCTCGAACGGGGACGGGATGCCGTCACGCCGACCGGACGAACCGGCCGGCGGCGCGGAGGCATCCCGGAACGATCGGCGCTGAAAGGAAAGCGGCCGGGGAATAACCCGGCCGCCAGGGAACCTTGGCTATTGCAGGTAGCCGCGATCCTTCCAGATCGCATATTCCTTGCGGAACTTGCTGAGCGAATCCCAGGCCTTCTTGAACTCGGGGCTCTTGGCGGCCTGCTCGGTCGCCACTTCGTCCCAGGCCTTCTCGAAGGCCTTCAGGAACTCAGGCGTCCACGTCACCAGCTTGACGCCCTTGGTCTCGATCTCTGCCAGCGCCTTGGGCTGCAGGGATTCACCGAGGCTCATGCCGCGCAGTACAGTCTGGTCGCAGGCAGCCTCGATCACCAGCTTCTGATGCGGGGAGAAGGAGTCCCACTTCGCCTTGTTGATGATGAGGTCACCCACCGTTGCCTGCTGATGCCAGCCCGGGAAGTAGTAGAATTTCGCCACCTGGTGGAAGCCGAGGCTGAGATCCATCACCGGCATCGAGAACTCGGTCGCGTCGATCGTGCCGAGCTGCAGGGCCTGGAAAATCTCGCCGGCCTGCAGGAGCTGGGTCGACACGCCGAGCTTCTGCATGACGTTGGCGCCAAGACCGAAGAAGCGCATCTTCAGGCCCTTGAGGTCCTCCAGCGTCTTGATTTCCTTGCGGAACCAGCCGGATGCCTCGGGCGGGATCAGATGGCACATCACCGAGTGGATGTTGTACTTGGCGTAGAGGTCCTGCATCATCTTCTCGCCGCCGCCCTGCTTCATCCAGGCGAGGTATTCACCGAGGCCCGGCCCGAAGGGCACGGTCGAGAAGACGGCGAAGGCGATGTCCTTGCCGGTCCAGTAGCCCGGCGTCGCCCACGCCATGTCGAGCGCCCCCGAGGCGACCGAATCGAAGGCCTGGCCCGGTGGCACAAGGGCGCCGGGCTCGAAGAACTTGATGTCGATCGAGCCGTTGGACAGCTTGCGAATCTGGTCCACGGTGAAGTTGGCGTTCGGTCCCAGCAACGCCAGCGTCGATGCAAAGTTGGATTGCATCTGAACGCGAACCTTCTTGTCCTGGGCTGACGCCGATCCTGCTCCAAACGCAATCGCCGCCGCGAAAGCCGTTGCCGCCAACTTTGAAATTACACGCATCCTAAACCCTCCCAATGCTCATGAAGCACGCGAGGGACGCCTTGGCGTACGCTGTACTCTACTCTTTACTGGTGGTTATCGCCCCCGTCCCATCGCCCTGTCACAGAACGGTTGTGCCGCTCCGCTCTTTCAGCCAGCCGCCATTCGCGGCCGGTTGTTTCATGCGGCGAACTCTAAGGGCGAGGAACGAAATGTCAAACGCAGCAACGGAGAAAGGTCACAGCACGAACGCGGATCGTGGCGAAACAGGAAATGCGCAAATGCAACCACAGAGCGAGCCCACGGTGGTGTTCGAGCGCATACGGCCAGTCAAGAAGTCGCCGAAGATCATCTGACTGTCTCCTCGCGGATTCGTCGGCAATCCTGGCAGGAGGTCAGGGGCGGATGACGTTGAAAGCTCGGCGACGCAACCCGAATGCACGCGAACCGATGATCCGAGAACTGCAGAGGGGCTGCGCTCGCGACTCGGTCGAATGCCTTGCGTCGTGCGATGCCGACAGGCTCCGAGGCGGCTTTCCGTGCACGGCAATCCGGGATAGAAACAAAGCAAGTCAGCAAGGTGGCGGTCCGTCGTTCCGCCGATTTGTCGATGCTGCAGGTATGCGGCCAGCCGGGTCCACCAGTCGACCCTTTAGAGTCCTTTTAGTCAGCGTGGTCACCCTGAATCACATTCGGGGCTGCGTAAATCGGGGAGGTTAACGCTTACGAGGAGGCAAATTGATGAGCAGGTTCCTATTGGGGCTCGGCGCGCTGGCCATATCGGCCATGTTGACGCTGCCGGTGCAGGCCCAAGCGCCCGCGCAACCACGCGTACTCAAGATCCAGACCAGCTGGCCGGCATCGTCGCAGGCCTTCGACCAGATGCAGGCCTTCGGCAAGCGCCTGGAAGTCGTCACCGGCGGGCGGATCAAGATGGAAGCCCTGCCGGGCGGCCAGATCGTTCCACCCTTCGAGGTGCTCGACGCCACCCACAAGAAGGTGATCGACGGCGCTCACAGCTGGCCCGGCTACTGGGTCGGCCGCAACAAGGCGGCGGTCCTGTTCACCGGGGGACCGGGCGGTCCACACGGCATGGATCTCATCGATTTCATGAGCTGGATGTGGCACGGCGGCGGCTTCGACATGATGCAGAAGTTCTACCGCGAAACCATGAAGATGAACGTCATCTCGATCCCGATGCACACCCAGAGCCCGCAGGCGCTGGGCTGGTTCAAGCGCAAGATCGATAGCGTCGCGGATTTCAAGGGCATGCGCTGCCGCGAGACCGGCATTGCCCAGGAAGTCTTCAACGAGATGGGCATGCGCACTGTGAACATGCCGGGCGGCGAGATCATGCCGGCCGCCGAGCGCGGCGTGATCGACTGTGCCGAGTGGGTCGGCGGCATCGACGACCTGAAGTTCGGCTTCCATACGATCTGGAAGTGGCATTACGCGCCGTCGCTGCACGAGCCTGTCTCGATCGGCGAGCTGATGATCAACCTCGATGTGTGGAACACCTTCGCCCCGGCCGACCAGGAACTGATCAAGACGGTGGCCTGGGAGACGCTGTTCTGGCACTGGGCGAAGTGGCAGCGCCTGAACGCCGAGGCGGTCGAGGAATTCAAGACCAAGCATGGCGTCAACGTCATGTACACGCCGCCGGAAATCCTGAAGGAGTTTCTGCTCGCTTGGGATCGTGTTGCGGCCCGCGAAGCCGAGAAGAACCCGATCTTCAAGGAAGTCTACGAGTCGCAGAGGAAGTGGGCGTCGGTCACCGTGCCGATGAAGAAGGTCTACTTCCCGCCCTATGCGATTGCGGCCGACCACTACTGGCCCGACAAGAAGTAACCAGCGAAGTCTCGAGGCGAGGAGAACCCGCATCGCGCCGTCGCGATGCGGGTTCCGTCTCCGATTCTGTAGCGTAGTTTCCGGGGAGAGTATTGGGGGAGAGTACATGGCAACGCCATCGCCCGCCTATCTCGCGACGATACGGGGGATAGACAAGTTCACCGAGTACACCGCGTACGTTTTCTGCCTGCTCAACATTCCGCTGATCGGCGCAAACACCTTCGAGGTGATCTCGCGCTACGGCTTCGGCGAGCCCACCGAGTGGGCGCTCGACACCACCACCCAATCCTTCGGCGCGATGTTCATGCTGGGCGCGGCCTATGCGCTCGCCAAGGGCGCACACGTACGCACGGACATGCTGTGGGAGGGCTTCTCCGACCGCACCAAGGGAACGATCGATTCGGCGGGCTACATCCTGTTCTTCCTGCCGACGATGGCCGTGCTGGTATACATCAGCGTCGACGACTTCTTTTACGCGATGTCGATCAACGAGCGATCGAACACCACGTCGTGGCAGCCGATCCTGTGGCCGTTGCGCGGCGTCATCCCGCTGGCCTGCGCACTGTTGTTCGTCCAGGGCGTCTCGGAGCTTCTCAAGAGCCTGTGGGCCGCCCGAACCGGCGAGTTCCTGGTCCACCAGGAGAAGCTCGAGCTATGACCGGAGATCAGATCATCGGCCTCATCATGCTGTTCGGCATGATCACGGTCATCTTCGTGGGCTTTCCCATATCGTTCACCCTGCTGTTCCTGGCCATGCTGTTCGGCTGGATCGGCCTGGGGCTGGAACTGACCTTCAACCTGACGTACCTCCAGATCTGGGGGACGATGAAGGACGAGGTCTTCCCTGCCGTTCCGCTGTTCATCTTCATGGGCTTCATGACCGAGCAGGCGGGATTGATGGAGCGGCTGTTCGGCGCCTTGCGCAACCTGCTCGCTCCGGTGCGTGGCGCGCTCTATCTGGCGGTGATCCTGACGGCCACGATCTTCGCCATGGCGACGGGCATCGTCGGCGCTGCGGTGACCGTCCTGGGCATCATGGCCGCACCCATGATGATCAAGGCCGGCTACGATGCCCGGCTGTCCGCGGGCGCGATCGCGGCGGGCGGAACGCTGGGCATCCTCGTTCCGCCGTCGGTCATGCTGGTGGTCATGGGGCCGACCATGGGCGTCCCGGTGAACCTGCTCTATTCCGCCGCCTTCGGGCCGGGGTTCCTGCTGGCCAGCCTCTATATCGTCTATACCCTCGGCCGCAGCTTCCTGAATCCCGCCCTCGGCCCGCCGGTGCCGCTGGAGGATCGGGTCACGGACCCGTTCGTGCTGGTCAGGGAGTTCGTGATCGGCGTGCTGCCGCTCGCCCTGCTGATCGGGTTCACCTTGGGCACCATCCTGGCCGGCATGGCGACGCCCACCGAGGCGGCGGCCTGTGGCGCCAGCGGCGCCACCCTGCTGGCGCTGTGCTACCGCAAGCTGACCTTCACGGCGCTGAAGAACGCAGCCATCATGACCATGATGACTGCCGGCGTGGTGATTCTGCTGGCTGTCGCTTCGAATGTCTTCGGCGCGGTGTTCACCAAGCTCGGTACCGCGCAGGTCATCACGCAGGCCCTGGCGGCGATCCCGCTGCCCGACATGGGCAAGCTGCTCATCATCATGATCGCCATATTCCTGCTCGGCTGGCCGTTCGAGTGGCCGGCGATCGTACTGGTCTTCCTGCCGATCGTCCTGCCCGTCGTCGAAGGGCTCCAGCTTGGCCTGAGCAAGCTCGAGCTGCTGATCTGGTTCGGCGCGCTGACAGCGGTGAACCTGCAAACCGCCTTCCTGTCTCCACCCGTGGCGATGTCGGCGTACTACCTGCGCAACGTCGTCCCGCAGTGGAGCCTGGGACTCATATACCGCGGCATGGGCGACTTCATGATCATCCAGGTGATCTGCCTCGCCATCGTCATCCTGTTCCCCGACATCGTCCTGTGGCTGCCGCGGTCCTTGCGGTAGGTCGATCTCGATCGCGGGGGTGGCGCCGTCCGCCCCCGACTCCCTGTTGGCGGCGCTCGCGGCTTCTGTGCATCGGCGCATAGCTGGAGTCCGCTCGCTGCAGCTTGCGCGGTTCGGAGCGCGATGATCGTATTGCGCGAGAGGAGGGTCCCGTGCCTCGCTCCCTCAGCCCGCTCGAAGAGATCCAGTTGCGCCGTGTCGCGCACAGATCGGTCATGATCGATGCGCCCATCGCGGCGCGGCTCCTGGCCGTTGCCCTGGTCGAGGAAGGGTGGGGAGGGTTGCGTCTGACGCCACTCGGTCGCAGACACCTCGATGCGCTTCCCCAGGCACCTTTGATGATGCTGCGCGGCGAGGTCCCGGCGATCTCGAGCGTCATCGCGAGCCTGCTCGAAAGGGCGGACACGCGCGCGCGAGACGATGGCGATGCCGGAGAGACCTTATCGTCGGGAGGGCCACCGCACTCCTGACCCTGATGACGCCGGCGGCAGGGTGCTGCGCGAACGCGCATGAGGGCATCGATGGCAAGCGAGGCAGGACCGATCGGAGCGAGCCGCGGCGAACGCGAGCCGGTATCGCCGGCGGGGACGCCGGGCAAGGCGCCCACGGTGGCCTTTGCGGCCGTCGAAGCTCTGTCGAGGTGGCTCGAGCAGATCCGCAAGGTGACAGTATCGGTGGCGGTCATCGTGGGCGTCGCCATCGTGGCCATCCTGGTGATCCGCGAGGTTTCCAAGGAAGGGATGGTCGTCGACCCGGTGATCGTGCAGCTGCCCGATCTCAGGACGGCGCCGACACCCGATCTCGCCGCGCAGCAGATTGCGGCCTCGCTCAACCTCATTCAGAGCGCCGGCGTCGCCGAATGGCAGCGGCTCTATGTCGATCAGTCGACCAACCCCATCGACCTCCAGGTTCCGGGAGCACCGCTCACCTTGCGCGCGAGCATTCGCGAGGTTGCGGCCCTGTTCGGCTTCACGCGGCCGACCATCCGGGCCTCGCTTGCCGTGCGCCGCGAGCCGGCCGGCTTCGTGGGATCGGTCAGCCTGGTCGGCGAGCATGGTGCGCGCGCGACCTGTGAGGCAGCCAATGTCCCGTCGGGCGTCGACGAGGTTCTGGAATGCCTCGCCCTCGGCGTGATGACGCTGCGCGATCCCAAGGTAGCGGCGCTCCACGTCTTTCGTACCGAGGAGAAGGCCTGCAACGACCTCGACGCGGCGCCGGCGCCCGATGCGTCGGACGCGGCGCGCGAGGAGCGGCGCATCCGCAACCGCCGCGAGCGCTGCGGCTTCGAGCGGACACAGGCGCTGATCGCCCGTACGCTCGAGAGCGGTCGCGAGGCCGACCTGCCCTGGGTACCCTACGTCTTCGGTATGGTCCACCTGTCGCGCGCGGCGGCGCTGGCCGGCATCGACCGCGCGCAGCAACTCGGCGAGCTCGACCAGGCAATCGGCCGGTTCAGCGACACGCTCGGCCGCATGCCGAGCTCGCCTACCGCGCTTGCCGTCCTGATCGATGCCTACATCCGCAAGGGCGTGTCGATTCACGAGACCACGCCCGGCATGGCATGGACGGACGATCGCGAATCGTCCCTGCAGTGGCAGCTCCATCTCGCAGAATCGACCTTCGCCCAGGCGGTGGAGAAACTGCGCCAGATGCCGCGGCGGCGCGATCGTTCGCTCGACGCCCTGGTTCGCCGTCTCGAGGGCCATCTGATCTACCGGCAATGGCTGCTCGCGGCGCATCGGCGAACGCAGCTGCCCCTGGCGACCGTGGCGATCGGCCAGCCGGCCGAGCTCGAGATGCTGACCGATGCGGCCAGCCGCTACGCCGCGGCGGTCGCCAATGGACCGCAATCCGCCGGTTTGCTCGTCGAATGGGGCGATGTCCTGCGCGGCATGGGCGAGTTCGACGGCGCGGTCGACAGGTACCTGCGGGCTGCCGACCTCAGCCCGGGCGATGCGGCACCGCGCCTGCGCATTGCCGTCGCCTATCTCGACCGGGTCGGCCATGGGCCGGTGCCTGCCGTGCCGATCCATCTCCTGGTCGCCCTGGGCGCGTCCTCGGCCTACCTGTCCTGGGCTTCACGAGGCGATCCCGATCCGACCTTCATCGGCCGCGTCGTGCGCGCGCTCGACCGCTCGGGGCATGGCGAGGATGCCACTGTCTTCAAGACCTGCCTGGAGGAGGCACTCGACCCTGCGGGCGCATCTGACGCTCGCGGGGAGAAACGCTGGAAGCTGACCGCGGCACTCAAGCTGTGCATCGACAAGGCGATCGAGCAGGTGAACGGCCGTGTCGTCGCCGCGCCGCGCGCCTCAGTGGCGCCCGCCAGGGTCCGTTGAGCGGGCGAGCGCCCCGTCGCCGGCCACCCATTGGCCGTTCATCGTGCAGCCGGGCAGGGCGAGCTGGATCAGCGCCTCGCAATGCGCTTCAGGCGGCGTCTGCTGCGCCTCGTCCTCGCCGGGAAAGGCCTGGCTGCGCATCGCCGTTCGCATCGGCCCGGGATTGAACAGGTTGACGCGCACCGGCGTGTGCGCGACCTCGGCGGCGTAGATGCCGGCCAGCATGTCGAGTGCGGCCTTGCTCGCGGCGTAGGCGCCCCAGTAGGGCACCGGACGACGCGCGATGCCCGACGTCACGAAGATGGCGCGCCCGGCTTCGGAGCGGCGCAGCAGCGGGTCGAGCGAGCGGATCAGGCGCCAGTTCGCGGTCAGGTTCACCGCGATCACCTGGTCGAAGGTCTGCGGCTCGATATGGCCGAGCGGCGACAGGACGCCCAACATGGCCGCATTGCCGAGCAGCACGTCGAGCCGGCCGAAGCGCTCATGGAGCGCGGCGCCGAGGCGATCGATGCCCGGCCCGTCGGTGACGTCGAGCGGCACCAGCGTCGCCGCGCCGCCGACGTCCTTGATCCTGTCGTCCAGCGCCTCGAGGCCGCCGACCGTCCGCGCCACCAGGATACAGTGTGCGCCTTCCCTGGCGTAAGCCAGGGCCGCCGCGGCGCCGAGGCCGCGCGAGGCGCCCGTGATCAGGGCGATGCGACCGGCCAGGCGGCCGGCACTGCCGGTGGACATGCGCCGGTCTCAGGCCGGTTCGACGAGCAGGGAGAGCTGGCGGTCCTCGACGCCGAGCACGTCGTCGAGCGCGATCGGATAGTCGCCGGTGAAGCAGGCATCGCAGAAGGTCGGGTTGGCCGGATCGCGTCCCGGCAGGCCCATCGCCCGGTAGAGGCCGTCGATCGACAGGAAGGCCAGCGAATCGACGCCGATGAACTTGGCCATGCCGGCGACGTCGTAGCGCGACGCCAGGAGCTTCGACCGCTCCGGTGTGTCGATGCCGTAGAAGCAGGGATCGGTGGTCGGCGGCGCGGCGATGCGCATGTGCACCTCGCGCGCGCCGGCGCCGCGCACCATCTCGACGATCTTCATCGAGGTCGTGCCGCGCACGATCGAATCGTCGACCAGGATGACGCGCTTGCCTTCGATATGGGCGCGGTTCGCGTTGTGTTTCAGGCGTACGCCGAGATGGCGGATGTTGTCGGCGGGCTCGATGAAGGTGCGCCCGACATAGTGGTTGCGGATGATGCCGAGCTCGAACGGCAGGCCGGACTGGCGGGCGTAGCCGATCGCCGCCGGCACGCCGGAGTCGGGCACCGGCACGACCACGTCGGCCGGCACCGGGCTCTCCCTGGCGAGCTGCATGCCGATGCGCTTGCGCACGTCGTAGACGCCGACGCCTTCGACCCGCGAATCCGGCCGCGCGAAGTAGATGTGCTCGAAGACGCAGAAGCGGCGCTTTTCCCTGGTGAACGGCTTGATCGAGCGCAGGCCGGTGCCGTCGACGATGACGATCTCGCCCGGCTCGACGTCGCGCACGAAGCGGGCGCCGATGATATCGAGGGCGCAGCTCTCCGAGGTCAGGATCCAGGCATCGTCGAGCCGACCGATCACCAGCGGGCGCACGCCTCTCGGATCGCGTACGCCGAGCAGCGCCTCGTTGGTCAGCAGCAGCAGCGAGTAGGCGCCCTTGACCCGGCCGAGCGCATCGATCAGCCGGTCGACCACGGTCGAGTAGTTCGAGCGGGCGACCAGGTGGTTGATGACCTCGGTGTCGGTGGTCGACTGGAACAGGCAACCCATCCGGACCAGCTCCTTGCGCAGCAGGTAGGCGTTGGTCAGGTTGCCGTTGTGGGCCAGGGCCAGGCCGCCGAAGTCGAAATCGGCGAAGATCGGCTGGATGTTGCGGTCCGACGAGCCGCCGGTGGTGGCGTAGCGGTTGTGGCCGATCGCCGCGTAGCCTTTCAGCGTGGCGATGATTGCCGGGTCGCCGAAGATGTCGCCGACCAGGCCGGCAGCGCGATGCTGGTGGAAGTGCCGGCCGTCGAAAGTGACGATGCCGGAGGCTTCCTGGCCGCGATGCTGCAGGGCGTGCAGGCCGAGGGCGGTGTGGGCGGCGGCATCGGACGTCCCGAAGATGCCGAACAACGCACACTCCTCGTGAAACTTGTCGAGGTCGTTGTCTATGCGTTGGGGGGCACTGGACACGGCGGGGTTATAGCTGGTGTCCGCCACCCGCGCCATCAAGGAAAAGTCACTGCGGCTTGGTTTCCGTCTCCTTGGGCTCCGCATCGGCGGGCGCCGCCGGGGAAGGCGGGGACATCAGGCCTTCGCCCCGGCCCTGGAGGCGGGTCCGGAAGCCGGGCGGCAGGTAAGGCTCGATGAAACCCGCCATTTCCTTGATCATAGGGAAGGTGGCGCCGCCCTCGACCGCCGGCGGCAGCTGGCGAGGCCCGAGATAGCCGTAGAACAGAAAGGCGGCCCCGAGGGCAGCCCAGGCGCACAGCACGCCGAAGCCGGCACCCAGGATCCGGTCGGGCCGGCCCAGCGGGCTCGCCCGGACGGCCCGCGACAGGGCGTTGGTGGCCATTACCAGGACGATCAAGGCGCCGACGAAAACCACCAGCATGGAAATGAAGTAGGCCAGCTCGGTGCTGCCGACGAGCTTCTCGATCTCCGGCTGGACGAGCTTGGCGTAGTTGAGCGCGAGCCAGCCCGCACCGATCCAGGAGGCGATGAACAGCACGGAATGGGCGAAGCCGCTCGACATGCCGATCAGGGCGCCGAAGACGGCGACGGCCGCGACGGCGACGTCGAAAACGGTGATCCCTAGCTGCTCCATCGTCTCCATACGCTCCGAGGCCTAAATGCGCCGCCGATCCGCCAGGCCTTCACGCTCCGGACGCCTTTGGCGCCGGTCGGCCGGTTGGAAACGCGCCACAAGGTCCGATAGATGGTCGATTTCGTCAATGGCGATGCCCTCCGGCGCGCGCGGCGTGGATGTGCTGGCGCCCCGCGCGCGCGGCACCAGGGCGCTGCGGAAGCCGAGCTTGGCGGCTTCGCGCAGGCGCGCCTCGCGCTGGCCGACCGGCCGCACCTCGCCGCCCAGACCGATCTCGCCGAACACCACCATGTCGGCCGGCACCGGCTCGTCGGCGAGCGAGGAGACCACCGACGCGGCGACCGCGAGGTCGGCGGCGGGCTCGCTGATGCGCAGGCCCCCTGCGACGTTGAGATAGACGTCGTTTGCCCCGACGGCGGCGCCGCAGCGCGCCTCCAGGACGGCCAGCACCATGGCCAGCCGGTTGGAATCCCAGCCGACCACGGCATGACGCGGCGTGCCGAACGAGGAGGGGGCGACCAGCGCCTGGATCTCGACCAGCAGCGGACGGGTTCCCTCGATGCCGGCGAAGACGCAGGCGCCGGAGACCTGGCCGCGCCGCTCGCCGAGGAACAGGGCCGACGGGTTGGCGACGTCGGCGAGGCCGCGGTCGGACATCTCGAACACGCCGATCTCGTCGGTCGGGCCGAAGCGGTTCTTGACCGTGCGCAGGATGCGGAACTGGTGGCCGCGCTCGCCCTCGAAGTAGAGCACCGTGTCGACCATGTGCTCGAGCACGCGCGGGCCGGCGATGGCGCCATCCTTGGTGACGTGGCCGACCAGCAGGATGGCGATGCCGCGGCGCTTGGCGAGCTCGACCAGCGCCTGTGCCGAAGCGCGCACCTGGGTGACGGTTCCAGGCGTGCTCTCGACCGAGTCGAGCCACATCGTCTGGATCGAATCGATGACCGCGACCTTGGGCGCATCCGGCCGCTCGAGGGAGGCGACGATGTCGCGTACCGAGGTGGCGGCGGTGAGCTGCACGGGGGCATCGCTCACGCCCAGCCGCTCGCCGCGCAGGCGCACCTGATCGAGCGCCTCCTCGCCGGAGATGTAGGCGCAGGCGGTGTGCTGGCGCGCCAGGGCGGCCGCGACCTGCAGCAGCAGGGTCGACTTGCCGATGCCCGGATCGCCGCCGATCAGCAGCGCCGAGCCGACCACCAGGCCGCCGCCGCACACCCGGTCGAACTCGGCGATGCCGCTGCGATAGCGCGGTGGCTGCGGCGTCGAGCCCTTGAGACTCGCGAACTCGAGCAGCCGCCCCCTGTGGCGCCCCGGGCCGCGCGCCAGCCCGCCGCCGGCCGGCCCGGACGGGGCCGCCGCTTCCTCGGCGATGGTGTTCCATTCGCCGCACGATTCGCAGCGCCCGCTCCACTTGCTGGTGATGGCGCCGCACGACTGGCAGGCGAAACGCTTGAGTGGCCGCGCCATCAGGGCCTTGCCCGGCCCGAGAGGGGGTGTTCAGCCAGTCCTCTCCACCCGCGCGAGCGGGGGGAGAGGAAGGGGCCCCACGCGAAGCGTGGGGGAGGAGAGGTGGGTCGTTGGCACATCTTCGCCGTCAGACGATTGGATCGATATGGGCCGCTTCTCGGACAACGACCCCGTGACCCACCTCTCCTAGCCTCTCCCTCCGCTTTGCGGGCGGAGAGGGACATGAGTCGGGTCCACTCCGCGGTGGTTGCGGCGGGCAGGAGAATGAGAAGAGCAGCTCGCGCCCTCACAGCTTCCGGACCTGCATCTGGATCGGGCCTTCGGCGCGGCCGTGGATGAACTGGTCGACGCGCGGGTCGCCCGACCGGTCGATCTCGCCGACCGGGCCCTGCCAGATCAGGCGGCCCTCGTGCAGCATGGCGATACGATGGCCGATCTTGCGGGCCGACGCCATGTCGTGGGTGATCGAGACGGCGGTCGCCCCGAGATCGCTCACGCATTTCACGATCAGGTCGTTGATCACGTCGGCCATGATCGGGTCGAGGCCGGTGGTCGGCTCGTCGAAGAAGATGATTTCCGGCTCGCGCGCGATGGCGCGGGCGAGCGCGACACGTTTCTGCATGCCGCCGCTCAGCTCGGACGGGAACAGCTCGCCGATCTCGGGGCCGAGGCCGACGGCGCCCAGCTTGGCCAGCGCCACGTCGCGCGCCTTCTGCGGCGCCATCCCGTCGCTCTGGATCGGCCCGAAGGCGACGTTCTCCCACACCCGCAGCGAGTCGAACAGCGCGCCGCCCTGGAACAGCATGCCGAACTTGCGCATGACCCGCTCGCGCTGGCGGCTGCCGAGCGTCGTGGTTTCCTCGCTGTCGACATGGATCGCGCCGGAATCGGGCTGCATGAGGCCGAGGATGCATTTCAGCAGCACCGACTTGCCGGTGCCCGACCCGCCGATCACCACGACGGACTCGCGCGGCGCGACCGCAAGGTCGATGCCCTGCAGCACCTTTTTCGGGCCGAACGACTTGGTGACGCCGCGCAGCAGGATTTTGGCGGGGACGGTCACAGCGCGAAGAACATCTCGGTGATGAAGTAGTTGAAGGTCAGGATCAGGATCGACGCCGAGACCACCGCGTTCGTCGTCGCCATGCCGACGCCCTGCGCGCCGCCGCGCGAGGTGTAGCCGTGGTAGCAGCCCATCAGGGTGATCAGGAAGCCGAACACGGCGGCCTTCACCAGGCCGGAGAAGACGTCCTGGAACTCGAGGAAGTCCATCGTGTTGCGCAGGTAGGCGACGTCGTTGAAGTCGAGCTTGTAGACGCCGACCAGGAAGCCGCCGAGCACGCCGATGATATCGGCGATCAGCACCAGGATGGGCAGGGTGACGATGCCGGCGATCAGGCGCGGCACCACGAGATAGCGGAACGGGTCGGTAGACAGCGTGGTGAGCGCGTCGATCTGCTCGGTGACCCGCATGGTGCCGATCTCGGCCGCCATGGCCGCGCCGACCCGGCCGGCCACCATGAGCCCGGCCAGCACCGGGCCGAGCTCGCGGGTCAGCGACACCACGACCACGTTGGGGATGGCGCTCTCGGCCGAGAAGCGGGCGAACCCGGTGTAGCTCTGCAGGGCCAGCACCATGCCGGTGAAGATCGCCGTCAGGCCGACCACCGGCAGCGAGTAATAGCCGATCTCCATGATCTGCCGGGCGATCTGCCGGCCGTACCACGGCGGCCGCAGGCCCTGGCGGACGGCATGGAAGGCGAAGGCGCTGACGGCGCCGATCGCCGTCAGGAAGGCGAGCGTCATGCGCCCGAGCACGGTCACGATCGGCAGGGTCACGAGGCAGTCTCCGGGCGATCGACGTAGAGGCGGGCATAGCGCCGTCCGAGGGCGGTCATCACCTCGTAGGCATTGGTGCGGGCATGGTCGGCGAGATCCTCCGCCGTCACGTGACGGCCCAGCACCTCGACCGTCGCGCCGAGCTGGCTTTCGCTCTCGGGGATGTCGGTCACGTCGATCGTCACGAGGTCCATCGAGATGCGCCCGATCACCGGCACGCGATGGCCGGCGAGGTAGACGTGCGTTCGGTTGATGAGCGTGCGGAAGTAGCCGTCGGCATATCCAAGGGCGATCGTGGCGATGCGGCTCGGCCGGGCGGACCGCCACGCCCCACCGTATCCAACGGTCTGAAGAGCGTCAATTCGCCGGGTCTGCAGGATGCGTGCCTGCAGCGACACGACCGGCAGCATGGGATTGGCCTCGCCGGGCAGGGGATTGATGCCGTAGATCGCCGCGCCGGGGCGCAGCAGGTCGAAATGGTAGTCCGGCCCGAGGAAGATGCCCGAGGAGTTGGCGAGCGACGCCGGCGCCCCCGGCATGGTGCGGAGGAAATTGCGGAAGCGCGACAGCTGCTCGCCATTGACCGGGTTGGCCTGCTCCTCCGACGCCACCAGATGGCTCATCAGCAGCGCCAGGCGCAGGCCGCGCAGGCGGCCGCGCTCGCTGGCGAGGGCCTGCGCCTCGTCGGGCGAGAAGCCCAGGCGATGCATGCCGGTGTCGATGTGGATGATCGCGTCGAGCGGCCGGCTGAAGCGCTGCGCGGCGGCGCGCCAGGCATTGAGCTGGCCGAGATGGTTGAGCGCGGGCGTCAGCCGATGCTCGACGAAGTCGCCGTCGGTGCCGGGCAGCAGGCCGTTGAGGACGCAGATCGGATGATCGGGCACGACGGCGCGCAGCGCGATGCCCTCGTCGAGGTGGGCGACGAAGAACTGCCGGCAGCCTTCCGCCGCCAGGCGCGGCCCGACGATCGCGGCGCCGGTGCCGTAGGCGTCGGCCTTGAGCACCGCGGCGCAATCGATCGGCCTGCCGTCGGCGCGGCCGGCGTCGCGCAGGCCGCGCCAGTTGGCGGCTATCGCGCCGAGGTCGATCGTCAGGATCGCGCCGGCCCGCCGAGCGGCGTTATCGTCCGGGGCAGACATTGGTCGAATCCAGGCCGTCATCGTCGCGGATGGCATCGTGATCGACAAGGCCTTGCCCCCAGGGCACACGCCTGACGACACGCTCGTCATTCTCCTCCCCAGCGGCGCCACGACGGCGTGGATACATCTCAGGTTCAAGCTCCCGGAAATGGGAGAAGCCGTTCATGAGTCCTCTCCGCCCGCGCAGGCGGGGGGAGAGGAAGGGGCCCCACGCGAAGCGTGGGGGAGGAGAGGTGGGTGGTCGCGACACGATCGATGCCTGGGTGGTGATTGATCTCCTTGCGGGCAACGACCCCATGACCCACCTCTCCTAACCTCTCCCCCCGCTTCGCGGGCGGAGAGGAACATGAGTTGCGTCCACTCCGTGGCAGCGAAGCTGGGGAGGGAAAATGAGAACGTCTCGACCAGTCCCGGCATGCCCTAGAACGCCGGACCGTGCGGCCGCTCCTCGTCGGCCGGCAGGTTGTCGAATTTGGTGATCGCGCCCTCGAACGCCAGCCGCACGATGCCGGTCGGCCCGTGACGCTGCTTGGCCACGATCACCTCGGCCTTGCCATAGGTCTGCTCGCAGCGCTGCTTCCAGGCGTCGTGGCGCTCGTTGAAGCGCTGGTCGCTCTCCTCGGCCCGCCGCGTCGGCTCGGAGCGCGTCAGGTAGTACTCCTCGCGGTAGACGAACATGACGACGTCGGCGTCCTGCTCGATCGACCCCGATTCGCGCAGGTCGGAGAGCTGCGGCCGCTTGTCCTCGCGCTGCTCGACGGCGCGGCTGAGCTGCGACAGGGCCAGCACCGGCACATCGAGCTCCTTGGCCAGGGTCTTCAGCCCGCGTGTGATCTCGGAAATCTCCTGGACGCGGTTCTCCTGGCGCGAGCGACCCGACGGGTTGAGAAGCTGCAGGTAGTCGACGACCAGCAGGCCGAGGCCGCGCGTCCGCTTGAGGCGGCGCGCCCGGGTACGCAGGGCGGCGATCGTCAGGGCAGGGGTGTCGTCGATATAGAGATTGAGGTGCTCGAGCTGCTGGCTGACCGCGAGGACCTTGTCGAAATCGCTGCTGATCAGCTCGCCCTTGCGGATCTTCTCCGACGAGATCTCGGCCTGCTCGGAGAGGATGCGGTTGGCGAGCTGCTCGGCCGACATCTCGAGCGAGAAGAAGCCGACCACCGCGCCATCCACGGCCACCGGCTTGCCGTCCGGCCCGTGCTCCTCGCGGTAGGCCTTGACGGCGTTGAACGCCATGTTGGTGGCGAGCGCGGTCTTTCCCATCGACGGCCGGCCGGCCAGGATGATGAGATCGGACTTGTGCAGGCCGCCCAGCAGCTGGTCGAGCTGGAACAGGCCGGTCGCCACCCCGGTGAGCTGGCCGGCGCGGCTGTAGGCTGCCTCGGCGGCGACCATGGCTTCCGTGAGGGCCGCCCGGAACGGCTTGAAGCCGCCTTCGGTCTGGCCGACGCTCGCCAGGTCGTAGAGCTTCTTCTCGGCGACCTCGATCTGCTCCAGCGCCGTCGCCTCGAGCGTCGGCTTGAAGGCGCCGTTGACCACGTCCTCGCCGAGCGTGATCAGCTGGCGCAGCAGATAGAGGTCGTGGACCATGCGGCCGAAATCGCCGGCATCGATCACATGGACCGACGCCGCGGCGAGGCCGGCCAAGTAGGCCGCGCCGCCGGCCTCCTTCATGGTCTCGTCGCTCTCGACATAGGTCTTGAGCGTGATCGCGCTGACGACCTGGCCGCGCTCGATCAGGCGGGCCAGGGAATCGAACAGCTTGCCGTGCAATGGATCGGCGAAGTGCTCGCCCTTGAGGAACTCGGCCACCCGGTGATAGGCGGCATTGTTCACCAGGATCGCGCCGAGCAGCGCCTGCTCGGCCTCGAAATTGTGCGGGGGCTCGCGCAGGCGGATGTCTTCCGTGCCCGGCAGGCGCGTGACGTTGGACGTTTTGTTCATGGGCTCCATGGCAGAGCCTTTGTTAGAGACGAGAGGGGCCGTTCACCACCGCAAAGTCGGCATGGGGACAGAATAGCCTGAAACCCGGGCACAACCCCAGCCCCATCGTTCTCCTTTACGCTCCTGCCGCACGGCGTGGACACGGCCAGATCTTGCGTCCGTTGCGTCCGTTCCGTCAGTGCCCTTTGGAATCAACGACTTGCGACTGACGCAAGGGACGACGTCGATTTCGGGGTTGCGTCAGGCGGGGGCGTTGCGTCGGCTTCGCCGGCCAGCGCGCCGAACATCCGCATCACCCGCGTGCCAAGGGCGCCCTGGCGTTCGAAAGCGATGCCGCGGCGGCGAAGAAAAAGGTCGGGCGCAGCCGGATGGCGAGGACGCGTGCGTTGCACCGGCACGCCCCGATCAGGTGGCTTTCCGCCGATCGGCATTCTGTCAGCCACAGCCCCGTGTCTGCGCATGATCCATCCTCCTTGATGCCGCGCATTTGCTGGCAACGTCCCGTTGCCAGCCTCCGCAAGCTAGGCGAGATTCGCGCGACGTCAACCCCGGTGCCCCGGGAACAGCGGCAAGAATTACGCCTAGCGTCCCTGCGAACCCATGAACTGTCGCGCCTCGGCTTCGGTCTCGAAGACGTGCGGCGCGAGATGGCGTTCCGCGAGGCCCGCGCCGAGCTTGAGGCGCAGGAAAGCGCTGTTGGCATAGCGCGAGGCCGAGCTGTAGTAGGACTGCTCGAGATAGGTGATCATCGAGAAGTATGCGTCGCTCACGGTCGGATCGAGCTCGAACGCGTCATAGTTGGCGACGAGGGCGACCGGCCTGCCGGCGGCGCGGCAAGCGCTCTCGACCTCGCGGCGCATGAGGTCGACGTCCTCGACCGTCCGAACGTGGAGGCCGCCCAGATTGACGAACAGCAGGTTGCGCTCGGGATCGTAGTGGATGCGGTCGGCGAAACGGCGTCCGAGAAGCAGCTGATTCAGGTCCATCGGCCCGGTCGCGAAGATGCGCGGGTCCATCGAACGCACCTTGCCAATCGAGGGCCGGAAATCCATCTGAGCCAGGATGTCGCGCTCGATGTCGATTCCGGGAGCGACCTCGATCAGCTCGACTCCGCCTGGCGCGCGGCGCAGCACGCAGCGCTCGGTGACGTAGAGCACCGTCTGCCCGGTCTCCGCCGCGCGGGCGCCGCTGAAGGTGATCTGCTCCACCCTCGCCACGAACTTGTGGGCCGATCCCTCGCGAACGATTCGCACCGCGCCGTTCTCGATCGCGATCTCGAGGCCGCCACTCGTGAAGGTTCCGGCAAAGACCACCTTGCGGGAGCTCTGCGAGATGTTGATGAAGCCGCCAGCGCCCGCCAGATGGGAGCCGAAGCGGCTGACGTTGACGTTGCCTGCGTCGTCGACCTGCGCCATGCCCAGGCACGCCAGATCGAGGCCGCCGCCGTCGTAGAAATCGATCTGCTGATTCAGCTCGATGACGGCATCGGCATTGAGGCCCGCACCGAAATTGACGCCCCCTTGCGGCATGCCGCCGATGATCCCGGGCTCGGCCGTCAGGGTAACGAGCTTGAGGACATGTTCCTCGCTCGCGACCGCTGCGACGCCCTCGGGCATGCCGATCCCGAGATTGACCACGCCTCCCGGCGGCAGCTCGAAGGCCGCGCGACGGGCGATGATCTTGCGTTCGTTCAACTCGAGCGGCTTTATCCGGTCCATCGGCACGCGCTGCCGCCCGGAAAACGCATGGTTGTACGCCGTGCCGTAGGTCTGCATGTGGTTGGCGGGATCGGCGACCACGACGCAGTCGACGAGGATGCCCGGGATCTGCACCTCGCGCGGGCTGAGTGATTCGGCGGCCGCGATGCGCTCCACCTGGACGATCACGAAGCCCCGCGAGTTCTTCGCCGCCGTCGCCATGGCGAGGCCGTCGAGCGTCAGGGCTTCGCGCTCCATCGTGATGTTGCCGGCTGGGTCCGCCGTCGTGCCGCGCAGCAGCGCCACATTGATGGGAAATGACTTGTAGCGGAGCCAGTCCTGATCGTCGATGCGGACCAGCTCGACGAGGTCCTCCGTCGTGGCGTCGTTCAGCTTGCCGCCCTGGAGGCGGGGATCGACGAAGGTGCCGAGCCCCACCTTGGAAAACACGCCGGGGCCGCGCGCTGCGATGTTGCGATAGAGCTGCGAGATGCAGCCGAGGGGCAGGTTGTAGGCTTCGATGCGGCCGGCCAGGGCAAGCTCGCCGAGCTTGGGGACCAGCGCCCAATGGCCTCCAATCGCCCGTTTGACCAGCCCGGGATGGGCAAGCCTGTTGAGGCCACGTTCCTTCGCGTCGCCGGGCGCAGCGGCGAAGACGAGAGTGAGCTTCGACGGGGAGCGGGTGGTGGAGAACCGCCGCTCGATGGCGAGCAGCAGCTCGTCCGGCGTGCCGATGCCGAGACAGCCCGAAACGCATACGGTGTCGCCGTCATGGATGATGGCGGCGGCTTCGTCTGCGGAAACAATCTTTTCCTTGGCCATCGGCGTTCGCCCGCTCCATCAACATGACCCCGGCGCAGTCGCCGAGAATGCTGGCCGAGGACATATCACCCGCCGTCGGTCCTGGAACAAGGGACCAAGTGGACGCCTGCACTTTCCCGACCGCCACCGATCTTCGGGTTTCAACTCGCGGCGCCCGGCACTCCATACCAACTGAGATTGCCGCTCGTCACCGGGTTGATCCCAAGCTCCTCGCGCCAGACCGGAAGCGGCCTTTTCCCATCTTCGCACTCGATGCCGGCCGGAGCTTTGCAGTCGTGGCCCAGGCGAGATTTGTGCGACGTCAACCCGGCGCAATGTTCCACCGTTCCGCCGAATGGGGCAGGGCATTCGCATATGGACATAAATTCCGTCATCCCGAGCGAAGCCGCCCAAAGGGCGGCGCAGTCGAGGGACCTTTCTTGCTGGTACGGCAACAAGAAAGGTCCCTCCACTACGCCGCGCGACGCACGGCTCCGGTCGGGATGACGGAATTTTTAACGTCGCGGCTGCAAGCCTGCGCCGGTCCCGCTTGTCGGCGCCCATTTGCCTTGGCCCACTTGCTCTAAGAATCGGCGGAGCCAGGAATGGAACTCAGTGCCCCGCCATGGCGCGGCCGATGGCGCCGACGTCGGCTTGCGCTGCGTCGGTCTGCAGGGCGAGCCTGCCGTCGAACATGACGACGATGCGGTCGGAGAGCTGCAGCACCTCGTCGAGGTCCTCGCTCACCAGGAGGATCGCCGCGCCGCGGTTGCGCGCCTGCACGATGCGGGTGCGGATCTCGGCGGCGGCGGCGAAATCGAGGCCGAAGCAGGGGTTGGCGACGATCAGCAGGTCGCCCTCGCTCGACAGCTCGCGCGCCAGCACGGCGCGCTGCACGTTGCCGCCCGACAGGGCCTTGATCGGTGCGTCGGGTCCGGGCGTCTTCACGCGATAGGCCTCGATCAGGCGACGCGCCATGTCGCGCATCGGCAGGCGCCGCAGGCGCATGCCGTCGGGCGAGGCGGGCGGCTGGTCGAACGAGCGCAGCGCCATGTTCTCGGCCACCGACATGTCGGCGACGCAGGCGTTGCGCAGCGGCTCCTCCGGCAGGCAGGCGATCTTGTGGCGGATCATCTCGGGCCGGGTCGCCGTGTAGGGCTCGCCGTGCACCAGCATGCGACCGGCCTGGGCATCGCGCTGGCCTGCCAGCGTCTCGACCAGCTCGCGCTGGCCATTGCCGGAGACGCCGGCCACGCCGACGATCTCACCGGCCCGGACCTCCAGCGCCAGTTCCTCGACGGCCAGCTGGCCGACATGGTCGGCGACGCTCAGTCCCTCGATGCGCAGCACGGCCTTGCCAGGCGGCCGTGCCTCGCGCTCGACGACGACGCGGTTATCGCGCCGGCCGACCATCATCTCGGCCATCATGTCGTTGTCCAGATCTGCGGTCGGCCGCGTATCGACCAGCTTGCCGCGCCGCAGCACCGTCACCGTGTCGCAGAAGGCGTTCACCTCACGGAACTTGTGGGTGATGGTAATGATCGTGACCGCGCCGTCCCGGGTGAGCTTCTTCAGGGTCGACAGTACCTCGTCGGCCTCGTCGGGCGTCAGCACCGAGGTCGGCTCGTCGAGGATCAGCAGGGTCCGCTTGAGGTAGAGCTGGCGCAGGATCTCCGCCTTCTGCTTCTGGCCGGCGGCAAGATCGGCGACCGGCGTGTCGAGCGGCACGGTGAAGGGCGTCGTCGAGAAATAGTCGGCGAGCACCCGCCGCTCGCTCGCCCAGTCGATCACCGGCGGCAGCTTGCCGCGCGACAGCACGAAGTTCTCCAGCACGGTCATGTTCGGCACCAGCGTGAAGTGCTGGTAGACCATGCCCAGCCCCAGCTCGTGCGCCTGCTTCGGATGGGCAATCTCGACCTCGCGGCCATTGAGCAGGATCTGGCCCTGGTCGGCGGCGTAGTAGCCCATGGCGCATTTGACGAGCGTGCTCTTGCCGGCGCCGTTCTCACCCAGCAGTGCATGGAAGGCGCCGGCATTCACCTTCACCGAGACGTCGTCGAGCGCGGCCAGGGCGCCGAAGCGCTTGGAGAAGCCGACCAGCTCGAGCGACGGCGCGCCGCGGTGCTCGGGGAAGGGAACCGTGCCGATCACGCTCATGCGTTGGCCCTCAAGCGACCGCCTCGATCAGCGCGGCGGAACTGGCGACGGCACCGAACACGCCGCCCTGCATCTCGACCATCTTGAGAGCCGCCAGATGATTGCCCCTGTCGGTGGCGCCGGTGCAATCCTCGAGGATCAGGCATTCGAAGCCGCGGTCGTTGGCCTCGCGCATGGTGGTGTGGACGCAGACGTCGGTGGTGATGCCGGTCAGCACCAGGTTGGCGATGCCGCGCGTGCGCAGCATCAGCTCGAGATCGGTGGCGCAGAACGAGCCCTTGCCCGGCTTGTCGATCACCGGCTCGCCCGGCACCGGGGCGAGCTCGGGGATGATCTCCCAGCCCGGCTCGCCGCGCACCAGGATGCGGCCACATGGGCCGGGATCGCCGATGCCGGCGCCGATCTGCTGCGAGCGCCAGCGCTTGTTGGCGGGCAGGTCGGCAAGGTCCGGGCGGTGGCCCTCGCGCGTGTGGAAGACGTGCCAGCCGGCCTTGCGCACGGCCGCGAGCAGGCGGCCGATCGGCTCGATCGGCGCGCGGGTGAGCGACAGGTCGTAGCCCATCTTGTCGACATAGCCGGCGGCCCCGCAGAAATCGGTCTGCATGTCGATGACGATCAGGGCGGAATTCTCCGGCCGCAGATCGCCGTTCCATGGCCAGGCGTAGGGATGCGACTTCACGAATTTGGTCACGACGGCCTCCTCGCACCGCAAGGCATTTGCGTTTGACAAAAAATGCCGTCATCCCGAGCGGAGCCGCCCGAAGGGAGGCGAAGTCGAGGGACCTTTCTTGCCCGACGCCGCAGCAAGAAAGGTCCCTCCACTACGCCTCGCTGCGCTCGGCTCCGGTCGGGATGACGGTTTTTTCTCATAGGCGAATGCCCTTCCTCGTGCGGGGGATCACTTGACCGCTCCCAGCTCGCCCGGCGCGCCGCGCAGGCTGCGCGCCGGCGAGCAGGTGGCGATCATCAGGGCAAGCGTCAGCACATAGGGCGCGGCGCTGAACAGGTAGTAGCCCTGGGTCACGCCGATCGACTGCAGCGCCGGGCTGATGGCGCCGGCGGCACCGAACAGCAGGGACGCCCACAGGCAGCGGATCGGATCCCAGCGGGCGAAGATGACCAGCGCCACCGCCATCAGTCCCTGGCCGCTCGACAGGCCCTCGTTCCAGCTTCCCGGATAGTAGAGCGACAGGAAGGCGCCGCCGACGCCGGCGAACGCACCGCCGATCGAGGTCGCGATCAGCCGCACCCGGCCGACCGAGGCGCCGATGGCGAGGGCCGCGTCGACGCTCTCGCCGGCCAGGCGGACGATCAGGCCCCAGCGCGTGTTGCGCAGTGCCCAGGCCAGGGCGAAGGCGAGCACGACGCCGAGGATGAACAGGTAGTTGACCTGCAGCGCCTGACGTACCTGCGGGATGTCGCTCCACCAGCCGAGATCGATGGCGCCGAGATTGGGCGCCTTGGGCTGGATGAAGGGCTTGCCGAGGAAGAAGGCGAGGCCGGTGGCGAACAGCATCAGGCCGATGCCGGTGGCGATGTCGTTGACCCGCGGCAGCTGGCAGATCGCGGCATGGAGCGCGCCCAGCAGCAGGCCGACCCCGGCCGCCACGAGCACGCCGAGCCACGGCGAATCCGTTCCCAGCGCCACGCCGTAGGCGCTCATGGCTCCCATTACCAGCGTGCCCTCGAGCCCGAGATTGATGCGGCCCGAGCGCTCGGTGAGACATTCGCCGATGCTCACGAACAGGAACGGCGTGCTGACGCGGATGGCGCCGGCCAGCATGGCCAGCGGCACGCCCCAGATGCCCAGCTCTCCGTCGGACATCGTCAGCTCCCCTGTTTGCGCGGCAGCAGCCGGCCGTAGAGCGTCTCGCTGGCCAGGATGGCGACGAAGATGATGCCCTGCAGGACGACGACGGCGGCATCGGGCAGATCGAGGCGGCGTTGCAGCAGGCCGCCGCTGGCAGCGATGCCGCCCAGCAGGATGGCGACCGGGATGATCGCCAGCGGATTATGGCGGGCGAGGAAGGACACCAGGATGCCGGCATAGCCATAGCCGACCGCGAGCGAGGCGTTGGCCCGGCCAAGCACCGCGGCGACCTCGACGGTGCCGGCGATGCCCGCCGCCGCGCCGCCGACGCCGCAGGCCAGCAGCACGTAGCGGCCGACGTTCAGGCCCATCATGCGGGCGGTCTTGGCGTTGCCGCCGATCACGTCCATGGCGAAGCCCCAGGTCGTGAAGCTCAGGAAGATGTAGACCAGCAGGCAGGCGATGATGCCGAACACCAGCCCCCAATGGACATCCATGCCGGGAATGGTGCCGATCATGTTGGCGTCGCCGATCGACGCGGTGGACGGCTTGTTGAGGCTCTGGGGATCGCGCAGCGGGCCCTCGACGAGGTGGTTCATCAGGGCGATCGCGATGTAGGTCAGGAGCAGGCTGGCGATCGTCTCGTTGACGCCGCGCCATTGGCGCAGTGCCCCGGCGAGGGCGACCCACAACCCGCCCACCGCCATGCCGGCGACGATCATGCCGAGTTGCACCACGAGGGGCGGCGCACCGGCGAGGGCCACGCCCATCGCCGCGCCGGCTACGCCGCCCAGCACGACGGCGCCCTCGTTGCCGATGATCACCAGGCCAAGCCGGGCCGGCAGCGCGGTGCACAGGGCGGCGAGGATCAGCGGTGCCGCCCGCGACAGGGTGTTCTGCCAGGAAAACCAGCTGCCGAATGCGCCCTGGTACATGAGCGCGAAGGCTTCCAGCGGATCGACGCGGGCGTAGACCGCCAGCAGGAGGCCGAACAGGAATGCCGATGCCAGCAACGCCAGCATCGGCACGGCAATGCGCTCGAGGGCCTGCCCCATGGCCGCCCGCCGATCCCCGAGAGGCTGCTTACGACGTCGAGCCGACCACGCCTTCGATGAGGTAATTCATGCTCTCCAGCTTGGGCTCGGTCTGGCTGTAAGTGGTGCCGGCCGGGACCACCATGTTACCCTTGTTGTCCTTCAGGCCGTCCTTGAAGATCGCGAAGTTGCCGGTGAGCATCTCTGCCTTCACGGCGTCGGCCTTGGTGCGCGCCCCGGCCGTCACGGCCGGGCCGTAGGCGGAGGGACGGACGAAGCCAGCCTTGAGGCCGCCGCGCACGAAGTTGCCGGGCGCCTGACCCTTCTTCATCGCCTCGATGAAGTCGACGTAGACTTTCTCCCAGTTCCACTCGGCCCCCGTCAGGTAGCCCTTGGGCGCCAGCTTGGACTGGTTGCAGTGATAGCCGCAGGTGAAGATGCCGGCGCGCTCTGCGGTCTCGATCACCACCTTCGGCGAATCGACATGGCAGGTCACGACGTCGATGCCCTGAGCGATCATGCTGTTGGTCGCCTCGGCTTCCTTGACCGGCATTGCCCAGTCGCCGGTGAAGATCACCTGGGTGGTGATCTTCGGGTTGACCGACCTGGCGCCGAGCGTGAAGGCGTTGATGTTGCGCAGCACCTGCGGGATCGGCTTGGCGGCGACGAAGCCCAGCTTGCCGCTCTTGGTGGTCGAGCCGGCGGCGATGCCGTTGAGATATTGGCACTCGTCGATGTAGCCGAAGTAGCTGCCGGTGTTCTTCGGGTTCTTGCCTTCCTGCCAGAGGCCGCCGCAGTGGCGGAACTGCACGGCCGGGAACCTGGCCGCTTCCTTCAGCATGTGCGGATCGAAGTAGCCGAACGAGGTCGGGAACAGCAGCGTCGCGCCATCGAGGTTGATCATGCTCTGCATCGACTTCTCGACCGCGACCGTCTCCGGCACCTTCTCTTCCTCGACGACCTTGACTCCGGGCATCTTCTTCAGGATGGCGGCCGCCTCGGCGTGCGCCTGGTTGTAGCCGTAGTCGTCGCGCGGCCCGACATAGATGAAGCCGACGACCAGGGGCTTCTGCGCCTGGGCGTTGCCGGCGAGGCCGAGGGCGGCCGCACCCGAGGCGCCAACCAGAAGGCCGCGGCGCCCGATACTGAACGTGTCGCTCATTGCTTTCCCCCTGCTGCTGTCTTCGGCCAGTGGTGACCCGAAGGGCAGGGAGCAACCAACATGCCATCGGCGCGCTGACAGGCGGCACTGCCCGAAATCGACGTCGAATCGGGGGGAAAGCGAGGCGTCACACGGCCGCCGCGGCGTTGCTCGCGGGCGGGCAAGCCGAGGAGTTGGGCATCGATTGTATGCAATGTCGGCAGGTTGCATTCCGTTTGGGCATCATGTGGGCCGTTCGCGGGATTGGCATCCAAATTGTATGCAGCGACTGCGCCGACGAGGCGGATGGAGCATGCAGGCGGACAATCCCACCCGGGCCGAGAAGCTCGCCACGGCGATTGCGGATGGCATCCTGGACGGCACGCTGAAGCCGGGGCTGCGGCTCGACGAGCTCGGCCTGGCGCGCCAGCACGGCGTGTCGCGCACGCCGGTGCGCGAGGCGCTGCGCCAGCTCATGCAAAGCGGCCTGATCGACATGCGCCCGCGCAAGGGCGCGGTGGTCTCCAAGGCGACGCCGCTGCAAGTCGAGAGCCTGTTCGTCGCCATGGCGGAGATGGAGGCGACCTGCGCCCGTCTCGCCGCCATGAGCATGACGCCGATCGAGCGGCGGCGCCTGCAGGCGCGGCACGACGCCATGACGGCGCTCGCGGCGGCGGGCGACCCGGATGCCTACTCCGATGCCAATGTCGCCTTCCATTCGGCGATCTACGCCGGCGCGCACAACGCGCCCATCGCCGAGTTCGCCCTCGGCCTGCGCCGGCGAGTCGGGCCGTTCCGGCGCGCCCAGTTCCAGGTCGAAGGCCGCCTGCTGCGGTCCAACCAGGAGCACGACGCCGTCGTCCGCGCGATCCTCTCGGGCGACGCCGCCGGCGCCCATGCCGCCATGCTCCACCACGTCAGCCTGGTCGAGGACGCCTTCGAGACCTTCGCGGCGACGAACGCGGCGTGACGCCTTCTGCGCTCCTTACTCCGCCAGACGGGGCACTCCCCTGATTGCGCATCGACTACGCAGGGCACTCGCAATTGGACAAGATATTCCGTCATCCCGAGCGGAGCCGCCGAAGGGCGGCGCAGCCGAGGGACCTTTCTCACTGCTATCGCGACAAGAGAGGTCCCTCCACTACGCCTCGCTGCGCTTGGCTCCGGTCGGGATGACGGTGTTTTTTCTTATCCAAATGCCCTGCCCAGTTACGGGGCAGCGTTCGAGGATGGGGAGAGACTCGAGACGTTACTCCGCGGCCATGGAGCGGGGGCGGTGCAGGCCGCCCTCGGCGTCGATCACGTAGTCGCGGGTGAGCGGCACGGCATCCTGGCGGCGGGCGAGCTGAATCTGGAAGACCATCTGGTTCATGTACCGGAACGCCACCTCGCAACCCGCGAGGTAGAACTCCCACATCCGGCAGAAGCGGTCGTCGTACCCTGCGATCTGCTTGATCTGCTCGCGGTTGGCAAGGAAGCGCAGGCGCCAGTGCCGCAGCGTCTCCGCATAATGGAGCCGCAGCACCTCGATATCCGCCACCCACAGGCCGACCTTCTCGATCGCCGCCAGGACCTCCGACAGCGCCGGCGTGTAGCCGCCCGGGAATATGTACTTGCGCAGCCACGTATTCGTGCCGCCGGGGGGTTCCATGCGTCCGATCGAGTGCAGCAGCATCACGCCGTCCTCGGTCAGCAAGTCCTTCACCTTGGTGAAGAACTCGACATAGTGGGCCGACCCGACATGCTCGAACATGCCGACCGAGACGATGCGATCGTAGCGCCCGGTTTCCTGGCGATAGTCGAGCAGCTTGAAACGGACGCGGTCGGCGAGGCCGCCCTCGAGGGCGCGGCGGCTGGCGACAGCGTGCTGCGACGCCGACAGGGTCACTCCCGTCGTGTCGACGCCGAACTGCTGGCTCAGGAAGAGAGCCATGCCGCCCCAGCCCGAGCCGATGTCGAGGACGCGCTGCCCCGGCTCGAGCAGCAGCTTCGCAGCGATGTGCCGCTTCTTGTCGAGCTGCGCCTCCTCGAGCGATTCATCCCCGGTGCGGAAGTAGGCGCAGGAATACTGCCGGTCGCGGTCGAGGAAGAAGTCGTAGAGCTGGTCCTTGAGGTCGTAGTGGTGGGCGACGTTCTTCTGTGCCTTGCCGATGGGGTTGTAGTGCTCCACGGCGCGCAGCCAGCGCTGCAGCGCATAGGACCAGCGCACCATCGGCGTCGCATCGAGCGCCTGCATGTTGCGGCCGATCAGGTCGAGCAGATCGTAGATGTCGCCGCCGGCCTCGATGGTCACCCTGCCGTCCATGTAGGCCTCGCCCAGGGCCAGCCGCGGGCGCACGGCCAGCCGCAGGCCGGTCCACCGATCGTGAACCCGCATGGTGACCGACGGGCCGGGCCGGGCACCTTCAATGCGATGCGGCCGTCCGGACGCATCGATCACGGTCAGCTGGCCTTCACCCAATACGCGGGTGAGGACCTCGACGAACAGCATCCTCGCTTCCCCCGAGCAACGAGCCTGGGGAAGCGACCGGACACTTCCCTTGGCTCCGAGTGGGACTTGAGGGGAAATCTTAATCCAAGTGGCAATTTCAAGGCAAAGGGGAGGAGCCGGGATAATTTCTCGTGGAGAACGTGAAAGCCTGTGCGCATGCGAGCGATTTGCAAGATCGCATGGTTGCTGCTAAGGAAAGTGACAATCACTCGCACTTGGAGGCCGACTGTGAAGAGACGTGCGCTGCTTGGAAGCGGATTGGCGCTTGGCGCCGGTGCGATGGTATGGCGCCGGGCCGAGGCCCAGGCGACGCTCAATCTCTACTCGGCGCGTCACTACAACACCGACGAAGCCCTGTACGGCAACTTCGCCGACCAGAGCGGCGTCAAGATAAACCGCATCGACGCGGAGCCCGATCCGCTGCTCGAGCGACTGCGGGCGGAGGGCGACAAGAGCCCGTGCGATGTTCTCATCACCACCGATGCCGGCCGTATCGAGCGTGCCCGCCAACTCGGGGTCTTGCAGCCGGTGGCCTCGGATGTGCTGACCAAGGCGGTACCGGCACATCTGCGCGATCCCGACAACACCTGGTTCGGCTTCTCGGTGCGTGCCCGGGTCATCGTCTACAGCAAGGAGCGCGTGACGGCCGCCAATGCCCCTCAGAACTACGAGGACCTGGCGGACCCGAAATGGAAAGGCAAGTTGCTGATCCGCCCGTCCGGCCACATTTACAATCAATCGCTCGTGGGCTCGCTGCTCGCGGCGAACGGGCCGGACAAGGTGGAGGCCTGGGCCAAGGGGGTTGCCGCCAACCTGGCGCGGCCGCCGCGCGGCGGCGACACCGACCAGATCAAGGCCGTCGCCGCCGGTGAAGGCGACCTCGCCCTGGTCAACACCTACTACTTCGTGAACCTGATGCGGTCCAAGAAGCCGGAGGATCGCGAGGTCGCGGCCAAGTGCGCCGTCATGTTCCCCAACCAGTCTAACCGCGGGACGCATGTCAACATCAGCGGCGGAGCGGTGGCCCGTCATGCGCCCAACAAGGCGGCAGCCGTGCGATTCCTGGAATATCTCGTGTCGCCCCAGGCCCAGCGCTACTTCGCCGAGGGCAATTCCGAGTTCCCCGTCGTCGCCGGCGCCGAGCTGTCGCCCGAGCTCAAGTCGCTCGGCAGCTTCAAGCAGGATCAGCTGAACGCCCGGGTGTACGCGCAGAACAACGCCGAAGCGCTCAAGGTCATGGACCGCGCGGGCTGGAAGTAGCGCCGGACCGGTCGATCGCGCGGCACAGCACGATCACCGGCGCCATCGACACGACG
>JALHMO010000020.1 GCA_022844015.1 Reyranella sp.
CGGCGACCGGCGGCCCGGAGGTCGCGCGCGGCCCGCCGCCCGGCCGGCGGATCTTGGCGCCGTCGCGCAGGCGGTCGATGCCGTCGATCACCACCTGGTCGCCGAGCTGCAGGCCGCTGGTGACCTGCACCTTCTCGCCGTCCGTCGCGCCGAGCTGGACGACGCGGATCTCGACCGTGTCGTCGGCCTTGGCGCGGTAGACGAAGATGCCGGCCGGGCCGCGCTGGATGGCGGCGACGGGCACCACGACCGCGTCCTTCACCGTGTCGACCAGCATGCGCACGTTGACGAACTGGTTGGGAAAGAGCGTCTCGTCCTTGTTGTCGAAGAGGGCGCGCAGCTTGACCATGCCGGTCGTGATGTCGATCAGGTTGTCGTGACTGTCGAGCGTGCCGACAGCCAGCTCGTTCTTCTGCGCCCGATCGAGCACGCGCACCTCCAGCCTGGCGCCCGCCTTCACCCGGTTGCGCACCTGGGGCAGCGAATCTTCCGGGATGGTGAAGATCACCGATATCGGCTGGACCTGGATGATGACGCAGATGCTGGTCGCGTCGCCCATGGTCACGAAATTGCCCTGGTCGACATTGCGCAGGCCGATGCGGCCGGTGAGCGGCGCCACGATCCTGGTATAGGTGACGTTGAGCCGGGCGGCGTCGACCTGCGCCTGGTTGATCACCAGGGCCGCCTCGTACTGCCGGACCAGGGCAACCTGCGTGTCGTACTGCTGGCGGGCGATCGAATCCTGGGCGACCAGCTTCCTGTAGCGCTCGAGGTCGGTCTGGGCGTTCTTGAGCAGCGCCTCGTCCCTTTGCATCTGGCCGATCGCCTGCTGCAGCGCGACGTCGTAGGGCCGGGGATCGACCACGGCGAGAAGGTCGCCCGCCTTGACCATCTGGCCTTCCTTGAACTCGACCTTGACGAGCTGGCCCGTGATCTGGGTCTTCACGTTGACGGTATGGAGCGGCGTGACGGTGCCGAGCCCGCGGATGACGATCGGGATCTCGCCCTTGGCTGCCGTGGCGAGGCCGACCGGCGTCGCCAGGTTCGCGCCGAAGCGGCCACCCTGGCGCGTCGGGGCAGGAGCGCTTTGATATTTCGTGATGTACCAGCCGGCGCCGGCCACGATGGCCAGCCCGACGGCGATCCCCAGAAGGGTTCGCAGCCTTTTCATCGCTCGACCTGCCCTCGATTCGCCGGTTCAGCAACCAGTACGGACCATGTTAGCGAAATCTCCCCCGACGATGCCGGCTCTGCAAGGATGGCGAGGCAGTTTTCAGGCACAATGCACCCGGGGGGACGATGGTTCCCGCCTAGACCATGGTAGCGACGTGGTCATGGCACAATAGCGGCAGCAGGATCTCGGAACGGCTGGCATGGCTGCAATCTCCGCGACAATGCGCGCAACAATGCGGCACCTGCTGCTGGCGGCAGCACTGTGTGCAGCATCGCCGCAGGCCGTTGCCCAGAGTGGCAGCGAGCCTGGCCAGGAGCAGGTCACACCTGGCGCCACCGGCGGCTTGCCGGAAACCCGCCTGCGCGGCGAGCTGAAGCGTTTCCTCCACGACGAGGCGCGCGCGACGGTGCGTTTCCGGAGCTACTTCTTCGACCGCATCGGACCAAACCCGCCCGTCAGCGTCGCGCTCGCCGGTGGCGGCTGGGTGGGGCTGGAGAGCGGCTGGCTCTACGACACCTTCCAGATCGGCGCCGTGGGCTACACGACGCAACCGATCTGGGCACCCAACAATGCCTACGAGACGTCGAATGGGACCCGGCTGCTGAAGCCCGAAGGTTACGGCTTCTTCACGCTGGGGCAGGCCTATGCGTCGGTGCGCTGGATGGGCCAGACCTTCACCGCCTACCGCCAGTGGATCGACGAGCTCGAGGTCAACCCGCGCGACAACCGCATGCTCCCGCAGACCTTCGAGGCCTACGCCCTGCGCGGCAGGCTGGCCGACGTCAACTACTTCGCGGGCTACGTGGCGGCGATCAAGACGCGCGACGATTCGGCCTTCATCAACATGGCCCAGCAGGCCGGTGCTCCCAATGTCAACGCCGGCATGGGGCTGGTCAGCGTGCGATACGGCGATCCGCGCCGCTTCGCCTTCCGTTCCTCCGCCTACTACGTGCCCGACATCCTGTGGTCGCACTACACCGACGCGGTCGGCATCATTCCCCTCGCCGAGGACCTGTCGGTGCGGCTGGCCGGCCAGTTCATGGTCCAGGGCAGCAACGGCCGCAACCTGCTGACCGGCACCTCGTTCGGCACCTTCGTCGGAGGCGCCCGGGTCGACACGAACTGGGGACCGTTCACCCTCTACGGCTCCTACATGCAGACCGGAAGCGCCGCCGAGTACCGCAGCCCGTACGGCGTCTTCATCGGCTTCAACAAGCAGCAGGTCCGCGACTTCGACCGCGCCGGCGAGCGATCCTACCAGGTCGGCGCGCGCTACGATCTCGGGGCCATCGGCCTGCCCGGCACGTTCTTCCTGGCCAACGTCACCTACGGCGAGAACGCCGTCAACGCGACGACCGGAGCGCTCCTGCCAGACATCTACGAGTACGATCTCGAGCTCAACTTCCGCGCCGAAAGGCTCGAGGTGCCGGACTGGCTGAAGCCGCTCCAGCTGCGCGCCCGCGTCGCCTTCGTCGACCAGTACGCGGCCAACACGCCGGTCGCCTCGACCACGGAGTACCGCGTCATCATGAACTACGAGGTGAGCTGGCAGGGCCCGCGCCGCCGATAGCACTCGTTCGCTTGTGAAAGCGTGCTGGGCGCGCCCCATAGGCGCAAACTGTGGCCGGTCCAGCAAAGTCCTCATCCTGAGGAGGTCGCGTAGCGACCGTCTCGAAGGATGGACGACCCACGAGATCGCTGGAAAGCCGGTGTCGCAGCACCCGATTCGTTCCGACCAAAGGGCGAAGGCTACTTCGCCCTTTGGTGAGGAGGGGAGCGCGTCGAAGGACGGGCCGCTCACTCAGAGTGAGGTCTTCGGCAAGGTTAGCGCCTATGGCGCGCGCCCCCAGCGCATTCTCAAGGGAGGAGTCAGGATCACTCGAACGGCAGGTAGCGGAAGTTGAACATGATCAGGTTCTCGGCGGCGCTCGGTGTACATCCGTAGAAGCCGTAGAGATCGACAACCCTCGGGATGGCATGCACGACCGCGCCGGCGGTGCCCATGCCCTGGGGCAGGGTCGTCACGCCGCCATTGGGCAGGAAGGTGACATCGGGCAGGCCCGCGGCGCCGTAGCGGCCGATGCCGCTGCCGTAAGTGAAATTGCCCATCAGGTCGACCCACCGACCGATCGGGACGAAGGCGCTGGCGCCGAAGCCGCCTCCGAAGGCATCGTAATTCACGCTCGTCGTCCCGAAGGTGACCTGGTCGCGGAACCAGCGGGCGACGCCGAAGACGTCGAAGTGCCCGAGCTTCGTGTCTACCGCCAGCTTGGCGACGACATCGGGGGCGACGTTGACGCTGTAGTTGACCTGAGGGTTGAGGCCGGTGGCTCCGGGATAGCCGGTGAACACGCTCTCGCCGGCGGGCACGGCGGCCGATCCGCCGAACACCGTCTGCGGCGTGTTGATCTCCACGCCGGCCCAGAAATTGCCGAAGCCCTTCACCGCCCGCACCATCGGCACGCGCAGGTAGGTGTAGCCGACCATGTAATTGTGATCGATCGTCGGCGGCTGCCACGTCCCCAGCGGGTCCAGCCCCCTCTTGAAGGGCGTTGCCAGGGTCCACGCCTGGCCCGCCAGGAAGTAGGCTTGCCACGACTTGTCCTCGTACGAGCCCCAGGCCTGGCGCAGGCGCGGCGTGTAGCTGCTCGACTGGACCGAGTTGGCACCGCCCGCGCCGTTGTTGAAGTCCATCTCGCCGTAGCCGGTGATCCTGGCATCGTCGCCGACCGGCGCCTCGAGCTTGAGCGCGAGGCGGGTCTGCTGAGCGCTCAGGCCGAGCTCGGCAGAGTTCCCCTGCGGAGTCGGCCCGCCGAAGGGAATGGCGTTGTAGCCCGTGCCCGTGCCGCGGTTCTCGTTGCGGCTGCGAAAGTAGCCGGTGAGATCGATGTAGCCGCCGAGGGTCAGCCTCACCGAGCCCATCATGAAGGAACCGTCCCAGGGCTTGCCCGGATCGCCCGCCGGCAGGGCAGGCCCTCCAACCTCCAGCACCGGACCCGCCGCCCCTGCTGCCGCAGGTACGGCGGGTGGCGGCGGCACGACGACGACAGCAGCCGTGGTTGTCGGTGCCCTACCGGCCGGCCGCGGTTGGCCCGGCACTGGCGGCCGAGTCGCCGTGGCAGGTCTCGTATCGGCCGCCTGCCGTTGCTTCTCGGCCGCTTCGAGCTGCTCGATCCGCTTCTGCAGCAACCGGACCTGCTCGAGCAGCTCCCTGGTCGACGGCTCTTGCGTCTGGGCCAGGGCTGGCGCTGCCAGCGCCAGCAATGCCGCCGCGACCAGCAGGGTCGCGCGAAGGCCATGCGCGGAGGCTTCCAACGACATGTCGACGATCCCCCCTTCGGGGCACTGTCCAGCCCGTTGGCTGTGGGATCGTTGCTACTTGACGAAGGTTCTTTGACAGCGCGGGTGCGATGCCGGCTCAGGCCCCGGAGCGCGCTGGCTCGGCTGGAGCGCAGATCACGCGCGCGGATCGGACGCAGGCGTGTGAGCGAAGGCTCGTCTCGTCGCCGCTTCCCTGAGGACCAGGCAGCTCTCCTGTCCTCCGCGCGCGGCACGGACGACAGGGGAACTCGAGCGCCCCGCCGACCGATCCGCGAGGCGCCGACGCTCTACTTCTTCCCGCCGGTGCTGAGCGGGATCGCCGCCTGCTCGGTCAGGATCAGGAAGGTGAAGCTCTCCTCGATGTAGAGCTGCACGCTTTCGCGGTCGTGATCGAGATAGCCGATCGAGAAATCCTGGCCGACCGTCAGCTCGAAATCGCCGCCGCGCTGGGAGATCACCAGCCCGCCATCGAGGCCCGGCGCCCACACGATCTCGCCGTCGATCAGGCGCTGGACGTGGCTCAGGATGGGGTAGCCGCCGTCGGTGCGCGAGGCGAGGTCCTTGTAGAGCTGCTCGTTCAGCACCACCGCGAACTTGCCGTCGATGCCGTCGTCGCGGAGCCTGGTCAGCGCGGCCGCGACGGCACCCGGATAGTCGGCATGGCTGGTGCCGAGCGGCACCGCGGCGCCGGCGCGGGCCTGGCAGATGCCGGTGATCTGGGCCTCCTTGTAGCCGTGGAAGATCGAGCGATCCTCGGCGATGGCGATATCCCGTGCCGCCGCCGTCACAGCGTCGAGGTCGGGATCGCGCGCGCCGCGATCGATGGCGTCGAGCTCGGCGCGGCTCACCGTGAACGGGATGCGCAGCTCGACGAGCGGCTGGATGCGCCGCAGGCGGGCCTGCACGTTGCCGCCGTGCGGCGGCGAGCCGATCGGATCGGCGCGGCCAAGCTCGACGTCGGAAGCGCCCCAGCCCAGCGGGCCGCGGAAATCGACGACGCGGCGCGCCGCCAGCAGCGCCCGCAAGGTGCGCTTGGCTTCCTTCTCGATCTCCTCCCAGCCGGCCTCGGTGATCGGCGCGCGTTCGCGGAACAGATGGTTCTTCATCATTGGCCGGCTCCCCGCGCCTGACGCAGGCTGCCGATGCCCAGGCTGCCGTCCTTGCCCGCGCCCGCAGCAGCATCCGTCTCGCCCGTGCCGGCGACCATCCCGGCCTCGATCCCGGTGATCGGCCCCTCCTTGAACAGGAAGGTCTGGAGATGGCGGGACAGGGTCGGGTCGTTGCGCCGCAGCCATTCGAGCGCCATCGCCGCGTGCTCCTTCTCCTCGTCGCGATTGTGCTCGAGGATGGCGCGCAGCTCCTCGTTGCTGGTCGCCTTGGCGCGCTGGTCGTACCAGTCGACCGCCTCCAGCTCCTCCATCAGCGATACGATCGCGCGATGCCGATCGATCACCTCCGGCCCGAGCTTGCTCGCGTCTTCGTGCAGGGATTCACTCGACATGGGTACGAACCTCCAGTGCTCGGACGAACACTAGTCCGACCGCTCGCACGGGTAAACGCCTCGAGCCGATGCCGGTTCCGCGCGGGGCTTCAGTCCGACAGGCTCCTATCCGGGCGCGAACCCCGGCGGGAACTCCAGTGACGCGCCGGTCTCGGCATCGAAGGCCTCGGCCAGCCGGATCAGGTGGGCCTCCTCGTGCCAGGGCGCCACGAACTGCAGCCCGATCGGCAGGCCGGCACGCGAGCGGCCGAACGGGATCGAGATCGCCGGATGTCCGGTCATGTTGAAGGGAATGGCGTAGCTGTACCACGCAGCGCGCAGGTCACCGATCGGCTTGCCGTCGACCACCAGCGGCGCGAACTGGTCCTGGGTGGCGAGCGGCGCCGGCGTGGCGACGGTCGGCGTCAGCAGCAGATCCGCGTCGGCGAACAGCGTCTGCACCGCCCTGTAGGCACTGGTGCGATCGGCCAGGGCACGACGTAGCGCGACCACGTCGATCGCGGCGCCCTCCTCCAGCGTTCGCGCGAACGACGGATCGAGCTCGTCGCGGCGGTTCCTCAGCAGGTCGCCGAAGCGCTCGATCTGGTTGGCGCGCAGGATGATGCGCGCGGCATCGAGCTTCCAGTCGATCGTGCGGCCGTCGAGCTCGCGGATGCGCGCGCCCTGCCGGTCGAGCCAGGCGATCGCCGCATCGAGACGCGCCTCGGTATCAGGATCGAGATAGCCACCCGTCATGCGGCGAATCACGGTGACGCGCCGTCCCGTGACGGGATGCGCCGCCTCCGGCGCAGGCCAGGCGAACGGCGTGCGCCCGGTCGACATCGTCCACGGATCGTCGCGATGGCCGCGCGACATCGCCGCCAGGCCGGCGCCGAGATCGGCCGGGTGACGGGCCATCACGCCAAGATTAGGTGAGCTGGCCGAACTGGTCGTTCGGCACCTCGTGCGGCACCCGGCCGAGCGTGGCCTTGAGGCCATAGACGCCGCAGCAGGCCGCCGGGATGCGGCCCGAGCCGGCGCCGTCGGTCGACATGGCGATCGGCCCGAGGCCGAGCGCGATCGCGACGGCCGCGCCGCCGCTCGATCCGCCCGACGTGTGGTCGCGATTCCAGGGGTTGCGGGTGACGCCGTGCAGGGGGCTGTCGGTCAGGACCTTGTGGCCGAACTCCGGCGTTGTCGTCTTGGCGAACAGGATGGCGTCGGCGGCGCGCCACTGGGCGATGGCATCGGCGTCGACGGTTGGTATGTTGTCCTTCATCACGCGAGAGGCAAAGGCTGTCCGCAGCCCTTTGGTGAGGATCAGGTCCTTGGCCGACACCGGCACGCCGGCCAGCCTGCCGAACGCCGCCCCCTGGCGATACCGGGCATCGAGCGCATCGGCCGCTGCCCGCGCGCCTTCGGCATCGAGAGTTGCGATCGGATTGAAGGGAGCAGCGCGCGCGACACGGTCCATCAGCCCATCGACGATATCCCGTGCAGCGACCTCCCCACCTGTGAAGGCGCGCACGTATGAGTCGACGGTTCGACCGGCAAAATCCCTGGCAGCCATGATCGTCCCTTACGCGTGAACTTCCCACATCGAGCATAAGCGTCACCACCCCGACCGGGAAATTCATTCCGCCCGAGTGGCTATTCGGCAGGGGTCGTGGCCCGACCCGTCAGGGCTTGCGGGAACTCTCCTCGGCGCGCCGGTCGTTGCTGCGGGCGAACAGGTAGAGCAGCGGCGAGATGCCGAGCAGGATGCCCATCGCCGCACCCATCACCTGCCCGATGATGCGCGGCGCATCGGGGTTGCTGCTGCCGCCGCCCGCCGCGACCTGGCTCAGCCATACCCAGCCCAGGCCGAGCAGCACCTCGAGCACGATGACCGCAATGATGACCCGTTTGCGCCTCGACATCCTGTCCTCGATCACAATATCGGTGTGATTGATAGCACAGTCCGAGGCGGCGAGTTCACGGCTGAACGTTTCCCTCGCGCTCGTCACTGCCGTCAGCACTCGAGACTCGTTCGAGCGTGACCAGACAAGCTCGCGAATCAGAGGTTGGAGCGCAGGAACGACGTAATTTCTCGCCTGAGCGGAGATTGGATGGCTGCGCGGTCGAGGCCTGGCGGATCTCTGCAAACTTGCGGCGCTTCCAAAGCCAGCGCTGCCGGGCAAGGGTCGACGAAGACGAAGTGCCCTCCCGGAACTGCCCGCTGCTGCGGCGACCTCGGCAAGCCCTGCGCCAGGGCCAGGGCGTTGCCTTCGGCCCGCAAGTCGCTCTCCAGGGCACGATAGATCAGCACCGGCATATCGATAGAGGCGAGGCCTGGACCGTCGAACGGTGCGCCGAATGGTTCGAGCAGAACGAGCGCGCGCAGATCAATCGCATCCGGTGACCTTCGGACGGATGCGCCCGCCAGGGATCCGTCAGTCGGGACGCCGTCGCAGGCTCGCGGGTCGTCACGACGATCACGGCAGTAGCGCGCCAAGTGCCCGAGATTGAGCTTTGCTCCGGCGGCAAGAAGCGCGACGACCCCGCCGAAGGAAAACCCGATCATGCCGATGCGTGCAGAGTCGACGTGGGTGGCGAATCGAGGGGCCGTCAGCACGAAGTCGACCGCCTTGCGAATCTGTCGCGGCCGCACCTCGAAGGGGCGGCGGCCGCCGCTATGGAAGGGCGCGACGACGATGAAGCCCTTGCGCGCCAGGTGCAGCAGAAGACCACCAAAAGGTAGCGGGGTGCCCGGTCCCCTGCCACTGCCATGGGAAAAAATGACGACCGGCAATCGCTTTCCAACAGATCCGCCGACCGCGGCATCGCGACTGGCCGACAGCGTGAACGGCCCCACCTCGATGGAGCCCTCCGCCTCTTGCGTGGGATAGGCGACAAGGACCTCGAACGGGAAGTCGTCCTGCACCGTGACCTGCGCGACGCCAGCATGGAACGGTTGTGCCTCCGCCGATCCCATCGACAGGCTGCCGACAAGCAGGAGAAGACCGAACAGCCCGAAGCGCATCGGCGCTTTCCTTGTCACACCACCTTGGCGGCCCGCAGCTCGGCGATCTCGGCGGGCGTATAGCCAGCCTCGCCGAGCACCTCGTCGGTATGCTGGCCGAGCATCGCCGGCGGGCGGTCGACCGAGCCGCCGCCATGCTCGAGGCGGAAGCCCGAGCCGACGACGCGGATCGGGCCGTGCGGCGTGTCGACCGTCTGCAGGATCGTGCGACGGTCGAAGTGCTCCAGCTGCACGGTCTCCGGGATCGTCAGCACGCGGCCGGCCGGCACGTCGGCCCGGGCGAAGCGCTCGGCCCACGTCGCCGAGGTCTCCTTCACCAGCTCGGCCTCGATGATCTCGTGCAGCACCTTGTTGTTCTGGATGCGCGTCGGCCAGTCGGGGAAGCGCGGATCGGCGAGCGCGTCGGCCCGGCCGATATCCTTCATCAGGCGCTGGAACTGCGGCTCGGTCATGACGGCCAGCACCATCCAGCCGTCCTTCGTCCTGTAGAGGTCGCCGGTCGGCTTGCGCGTGACCGACAGGTTGGCGGCCTGCTCGTGCACGCGGCCGGTCATCATGTGCTCGGTGAACTGCTGGGCGAGATAGCCCATCACCGCGTCGATCATGGCGACGTCGACCAGCTGGCCCTTGCCGGTGTGGGTGCGCTGGAAGAGCGCCGAGGCGACACCCAGCGCCGCCGTCGCGCCCGACATCACGTCGGCGCCGGCGAAGCCCACGCGCGTCGGCCCATTCGTCGGGAAGCCGGTGATCGACATCAGGCCCGACATTGCCTGGATCATGCCGTCGAACGCCGCCGTCTCGCGATCCGGCCCGACCTGGCCGAAGCCGGAGACGGCGCAATAGATGAGCCGCGGGTTGAGCGCCTTCAGGACGTCGTAGCCGATTCCGAGCTTGTCCATCACGCCCGGCCGGAAATTCTCCATCACCACGTCGACCTTGGCGACCAGGCGCTTGACCGCCTCGATCGCCGCCGGCTTCTTGAGGTCGAGGGTGATCGAGCGCTTGCCGGCATTGACCGAGACCCAGGGTGCCGCGAGCCCGCGCTTCTCCCAGTCGTTGGCGCGGTTGCCGTAGCGCATGTCGTCGCCTTCGCGCGACTCGATCTTGATGACGTCGGCCCCGAGCAGGGCGAGCTGGTAGGAGCCGTAGGGCCCCGCCAGCACCCGCGTGAAGTCGAGAACCTTTACTCCGGCAAACGGCTTGCTCATGTCGTTCCTACGCCACGCCCGTCGAGGCAGCGTTCCTCTCTATGCCACACCGGCCTTCTGGCGCTGGCCCAAGGCGACCTGCTTCACCTTGTCGAACTCGGCACGCCGCTTGGCGACCTCCTCGGGGCTCATGCGCTCGAGGTTGTTGTAGTCGAGCTTCCAGTCGCCGTCGTCGTTCCAGCGCAGCGGCGACTGCACCGTGGTGCGCGGGCCGACCGCGCTCTCCAGCACCTTCAGGGCGAGATCGAGCGTGAAGGCCTGCGTGTCCGGCTCGTGCGGCTTGCCGCACGAATTGCCGAGCGGGAAATCGCTGAACAGGAAGCGCGGCACACCGGTGTGCTCGACGATGTCCTTGGCGGCGCCCATGACCACGGTCGGGATGCCGTTCCTCTCCAGATAGCGGGCGACCAGACTCACGGTCTGGTGACAGACGGGTCAAGTCGGGACCAGAAGCGTCGCGTCGACCTGGTCCTGCCGGCAGCGTGCCAGGATCTCCGGCGCATCGGTCTCCAAGGTCACGCGCTGGCTGCGGTTGGTCGGCGCGCCATGGAAGCGCTTGGCGAGCTTGAAGCGGCCCTGGGCCGCGAGCTGGCGCATCAGCGGCAGCGGGAACCAGGTGTTGCTGTCGGCAGCCGTGGTGTGCTTGCGATCGTAGCCGATGTGGGAGATGCGCGTGTCGTGGTCGACGGCCGTGTCGCCTGAAAAGACCGAGTAGAACTTTGCCGCGGCATTGTAGGCCGCGCCCGGACCCTGGTCGCCCTTGTCCGGCTGATAGGGCGCCGCCGTCGAGATCAGCGCCAGCGTGCTGTCCGCCAGGGGCTTCGTCAGCGGCTGGAACGGCGCATCGAGGTAGTGTGCCCAGCGGTACGGATTGTCGTAACCCAGCGCGAGGTAGTACTCGCGCGTGCGCCGCATGTACTCGAGCGGCGCATCGTAGTCGGGAGCAAAGTTGATGGTATCGGCCATGCGGCCAACCTGATGCCGGCCCAGCCTCGAGTCAAACTCGCCGACGAGAAAACTTCTCGGGGGGTCATGAATGGGCCATGCATTGGCCATCTCCCTCTGCTATCGCATGATGGAAGAAAATCGAACGTCCGCAGGGAGGACCGATCTTGAGACAACCGACCCGCCGCGCCACGCTGGGGGCGCTCGCGGCCATTGCCGCCGCACCGCAGGCCTTCGCGCAGGCCTTCCCGGCCAAGCCCATGCGCTTCCTGGTGCCGTACCCGGTGGGCGGCATCGTCGACATCGTGACCCGCGCGCTGGCCGATCCGATGCAGGCCGATCTCGGCCAACCCGTCGTCGTCGACCCCAGGCCCGGCGGCAACTCGACGCTCGCCACCGCGATGATCCCGCAGGCGCCGGCCGACGGCTACAGCTGGGTCATGGCGACCATCTCGCATGTCGTGGCGCCGCACCTGCAGCCGGTCTCGTACGATCCCCTGGCCAACTTCCAGCCGGTGGCGCTGGTCGCGGTGGCGACCTCGGTCGCCACGGTCAACCCCGCCATCCCGGTGAAGACGCTGAAGGAGCTGGTGGAGTACGGCCGGGCCAACCCTGGCAAGCTCAACTATCTCAATCCCGGCAACGGCTCGTCGATCCATCTGTCGGCCGAGCTGCTCAAGAACCGCTACAGGTTCGACATGACCTCGGTGCCCTATCGCGGCATCCCACCGGGAATGACCGACCTCCTCGAAGGACGGCTGCAGGTCGGCCTGCTGCCCGGCCCGCTCGCCATCCAGCACGTCCAGGCCGACAAGCTGCGCGCGCTCGCCGTGCTGGCCGACAAGCGGCTCGCCACCCTGCCCGACGTGCCGACCTTCGCCGAGGCAGGCTTCGCCGACGCCCAGGTCATGAGCTGGTACGTCATCGCGGTGCGCGCCGGCACGCCGGCGCCGATCGTCGAGCGCCTGCACGCCTCGGCCATGAAGGCCCTCGGCGGCACCGAGACCCGCGACCGCCTGGCCAAGGCCGGCTGCGAGGTGCCGGCGCCGCGCACGCCGGCAGAGGTAATGGCGATGTGGAAGGCCGACTACGCCCGCTACGGCAATCTGGTCAAGGAAGCCGGCATCAAGACCGAAAGCTGACCGGGCCACTGTCCCTCCCGTGAAGATCGAGGCGTGGACCGCCCCGATCTTCACAGCATCGTGGTGTGCCGACGTGCTGGGGCCTCCCCCGTAATCGGGGCTGTCGAGTTCACACATATTGTCCTCCCTGCGCAAAGCGCGGGGAGGTGCCCCCGAAGGGGGCGGAGGGGTCAGGAGAAGCACACGTCCCGCTAGAACATTCGTCATATTGACGCCACTAGTCGTCCATCTACGAACCTTGAACCGCAAGAACATGGATGGACGCTTCGACTGAGGCTCCTGACCCCTCCGCCCCCTTCGGGGGCACCTCCCCGCGCTTCGCGCAGGGAGGACAAAATGATGTGTGAATTCGACCGCGTAATCGGGGGAGGAGATGGAGAGCGTATGGCCGGCCTCAACAAAGGGTGACCGGGCGGCCCTGCGGCAAACCTGACAGCGAAGTAACCCCTGGGCCATAGTGCCGCCCAAATCCGGCACGTTATATGGACTGCAGCGACAGGCATCGGGGAGCGTATTCGCATGTCGATCAAACGGCGCAGACTGCTGGCGGGTGGCGCGGCCCTGTGGGTGGCCGCGCCGGCGATCGTGCGGGCCCAGGGCTCGTCCAGGGTGACCGTCAGCCATGGCTTTGCCATGCACGGCACGCCCAAATATGCCGCCGACGCCGGCCCGCCCGACTACCTCAACCCGGCCGCCCCCAAGGGCGGCTCGGTGCGGCTGGCGGCGCGCGGCACTTTCGATTCCCTGCATCCCTTCATCGTGAAAAGCGTGCCGGCGGCCGGCATCTCGGCGATCTGGGACACGCTCTGCTGGGCGTCGCGCGACGAGGCCTCGACCGAGTACGGCCTGGTCGCCGAGACCATCGAATGGCCGGACGACCGCTCCTGGGTGGCCTTCACGCTGCGGCCGCAAGCCAGGTTCCACGACGGCACCCCGATGACGGTCGAGGACGTGATCTTCACCTTCGACATCCTGAAGTCCAAGGGCGCGCCGAACTACGCCTTCTACTATCACGACGTGCTCAAGGCGGAGAAGGTCGGCGAGCGCAAGGTGCTGTTCACCTTCCGCGACAGCACCAACAAGGAGCTGCCGCTGATCGTCGGCCAGCTTCCCGTCCTGCCCTCCAGATGGTGGGCGACGCGCGACTTCGAGAAGGTGTCGCTCGAGATCCCGCTGGGCAGCGGCCCCTACAAGGTCGATGCGGTCGACGTCGGGCGCTCGATCGCCTATCGCCGGGCCGACGATTGGTGGGCCAGGGACCTCTGGATGAACCGCGGCCGCCACAATTTCGAGGTCATGCGCTACGAGTACTACCGCGACGTCACGGTGCAGTTCGAGGCCTTCAAGGCGGGCGAGATCGACATCCGCCAGGAGAACATCGCGCGCAACTGGGCGACCGCCTACGACATCCCGCCGGTGCGCGACGGCCGCATCCAGCGCGCCGAGATCCCGCACGAACTGCCGACCGGCATGCAGTGCTTCGCCTTCAACACGCGGCGCGAGTATTTCAAGGATCGCCGGGTGCGCGAGGCGATCGGCACCATGTTCGACTTCGCGTGGACCAACAAGAACCTGTTCTACGGGATGTACAAGCGCAACATCTCGTTCTTCGGCAACTCCGAGCTCGCCTCCTCGGGCCTGCCGACGCCGGCCGAGCTGAAGTACCTCGAGCCGCTGCGCGGCAAGATCCCGGACGAGGTCTTCACCCGGGAGTTCAAGCTGCCGGAGTCGGACGGCACGGGCAACGTGCGCGACCTCGCCCGGCGCGCCCTGGCGCTCCTCAAGGACGCCGGCTGGGAGATCAAGGACGGCAAGATGACCGAGACGAGGTCGGGCAAGAAGCTCGCCTTCGAGATGATGCTGAACGACGCGAGCTTCGAGCGCGTGGTCCTGCCCTACAGGCAGAACCTCGAGCGCATCGGCATCGACATGAGCGTGCGCACCATCGACACGGCGCAGTTCAAGCGCCGCGAGGACGAGTTCGATTTCGACATGATGGTCGAGGGCTTCGGCCAGTCGCTGTCGCCGGGCAACGAGCAGCGCGACTTCTGGGGCTCCAAGGCCGCCGCGACGACGGGCAGCCGCAACTCGATCGGGATTCGCGACGAGGCGATCGATCGGCTGGTCGAGACGCTGATCGCCGCGCCCGACCGCGAGAGCCTGGTCAACGTCACCCGCGCGCTCGATCGCGTGCTGCTGTGGAGCCACTTCGTGGTGCCCAACTGGCACAGCAACACCGCCTACGTCGCCTACTGGAATCGCTTCGCCCGACCGGCGAAGAGCGCCCGTTACGCCCCGGTGGCCTTCGACACCTGGTGGATCGACGAGGCCAAGGACAAGGCCCTGCAGCGCGGGGGAGGGAAGTGAGCATCGACGATTCCTCCCCAGCTTCGCTGGGGAGGTGTCGCCGTCATACGGCGACGGAGGGGTCATGGTTCGTGGGACCGCGAACGTCCCGCCCGCTCATGATCATGCTCATGATTCATGAGCGGGCGGGACGTCCGCGATCCGGAAAACATGACCCCTCCGCCCCCGTAAGACGGGGGCACCTCCCCAGCGGAGCTGGGGAGGAGAACCGCTAGATGCTCGCCTACATCCTGCGCCGGTTGATGCTGGTGGTGCCGACCCTGATCGGCATCATGGTGATCAACTTCTTCGTCATCCAGGCGGCGCCCGGCGGGCCGGTCGAGCAGATGCTGGCCCAGATGCAGGGCACGGCGGTCGACGCCACCGCACGCTTCACGGGCAGCACGAGCGGCGGCGAGACGGTGCAGAAATCGGCGGCCGACACGTCGGGCGGCGGCGGTACCTATCGCGGCGCACGCGGCCTGCCGAAGGAGCTGGTCGAACGAATCGAGAAGATGTACGGCTTCGACAAGCCGATCTACGAGCGCTTCCTCCTGATGATGCGGAACTACCTCGTCCTCGATTTCGGCGAGAGCTTCTTCCGCAACAAGCGGGTCGTCGACCTGGTGCTCGAGAAGATGCCGGTGTCGATCTCGCTCGGCGTCTGGACGACGCTGCTGATCTATTTCATCTCGATACCGCTCGGCATCGCCAAGGCGGTGCGCGACGGCTCGCGCTTCGACCTGACGAGCTCGTCGATCCTGATCGTGCTGAACGCCATCCCGGGCTTCCTGTTCGCGCTCCTGCTGGTCGTGCTGTTCGCCGGCGGCAGCTACTTCAAATGGTTCCCGCTGCGCGGCCTGGTGTCCGACGACTGGAGCTCGCTCGGCACCATCGACCAGGTGCTCGACTATCTCTGGCACATGGTGCTGCCGATCGGCGCCATGGTGATCGGCGGCTTCGCCACCCTCACCTTCCTGACCAAGAACTCGTTCCTCGAGGAGATCCACAAGCAGTATGTGCTGACCGCCCGCGCCAAGGGCCTGGTCGAGCGCCGCGTGCTCTACGGCCACGTTTTCCGCAACGCCATGCTGATCATCATCGCGGGCTTTCCGGCGGCCTTCATCGGCGTGCTGTTCACCGGCTCGCTGCTGATCGAGGTGATCTTCTCGCTCGACGGCCTCGGGCTGCTGGGCTTCGAGGCGGCGATCAACCGCGACTACCCGATCATGTTCGGCACGCTCTACTTCTTCGGCCTGATCGGGCTGGTGATGGGCATCCTGGGCGACATCATGTACACGGTGGTCGACCCGCGCATCGACTTCGAGGCGCGCGGCTGATGCGGCCTCTGACGCGGCGCCGGCTGGCCATCTTCCGCTCGAGCAAGCGCGGCATGATCTCGCTCGTCCTGTTCGGCATCCTGTTCGTGCTGTCGCTGTTCGCCGAGCTGCTGGCCAACAACAAGCCGCTGCTGATCTGGTACGACGGCGGCCTCTACTCGCCCCTGGTGCGCGACTACCCCGAGACCACGTTCGGCGGCGATTTCCCGACCAACGCCGTCTACAGCGAGCCCGAGCTGCAGAAGCTGATCGAGGACAAGGGCTGGATGATCTGGCCGCCCATCCCCTACAGCTACGACACGGTGGCGAAGGGCGAGGGCCGCCAGGCCCTGCAGCCGCCGTCGTGGGCGCATCTGCTGGGCACCGACGACCAGGCGCGCGACGTGCTGGCCCGCCTGATCTACGGCTTTCGCATCTCGGTCCTGTTCGGCCTGGTGCTGACCGTGCTGAGCTCGACCATCGGCGTCGTCGCCGGCGCCGTGCAGGGCTATTTCGGCGGCGCGGTCGACCTGCTGATGCAGCGCTTCCTCGAGATCTGGTCGAGCATGCCGAGCCTCTACCTGCTGATCATCCTGGCGAGCTTCATCCAGCCCGGCTTCTGGGTGCTGCTGGGAATCATGCTGCTGTTCAGCTGGATGGCCCTGGTCGGGCTGGTGCGCGCCGAGTTCCTGCGCGGGCGCAATTTCGACTATGTTCGCGCCGCCCGGGCGCTCGGCATGGTGGACGCCCGCATCATGTTCCGGCACATCCTGCCCAACGCCATGACCGCCAGCCTCACCTTCCTGCCCTTCATCCTGGCCGGCTCCGTGACCACCCTGACGTCGCTCGACTTCCTGGGCTTCGGCCTGCCGGTCGGCTCGCCGTCGCTGGGCGAGCTGCTGCTGCAGGGCAAGAACAATCTCAATGCGCCTTGGCTCGCCTTCACCGGCTTTGCCATCCTGGCCCTCATGATGTCCCTGCTGGTGTTCATCGGCGAGGCGGTGCGCGACGCCTTCAACCCGCGCAAGGTGCCGACATGAGCGAGAAGCTGCTCGAGGTCCGCGACCTGTCGGTCGATTTCGGCAAGGGCGACAAGGCGGTGCGCGCCGTGCGCAACGTCTCCTTCGAGATCGCCCGCGGCGAGACCGTGGCGCTGGTCGGCGAATCGGGCTCGGGCAAGTCGGTGACCGCGCTGTCGGTGCTGCAGCTCCTGCCCTACCCGGTGGCCTCGCACCCGACGGGCAGCATCCGCTTCCAGGGCCGCGAGCTGGTCGGCGCGCCGGCCCGCGACCTGCTCGAGGTGCGCGGCAACCGCGTGTCGATGATCTTTCAGGAGCCGATGACCTCGCTCAACCCGCTGCACACGATCGAGCGGCAGGTCAACGAGGTGCTGATCCTGCACAAGGGCCTCGGCCGCCAGGCCGCCCGCCGGCGCACCCTCGACCTGCTGGAGCAGGTCGGCATCCCCGATGCGGCCAACCGGCTCGACGCCTATCCGCACCAGCTGTCGGGCGGCCAGCGCCAGCGCGTCATGATCGCGATGGCGCTCGCCAACGAGCCCGATCTCCTGATCGCCGACGAGCCGACGACGGCGCTCGACGTCACCATCCAGGCGCAGATCCTGAAGCTGCTCAAGAGCCTGCAGGCGCGCTACGGCATGGCGCTGCTGTTCATCACCCACGATCTCGGCATCGTGCGAAAGATGGCCGACCGGGTGTGCGTGATGACCCAGGGCCGCATCGTCGAGCAGGGTCCGGTCGCCCCGGTGTTCGACGACCCTCAGCATTCCTACACCCAGCATCTGCTGTCGGCCGAGCCGAAGGGCCGGCCGGCACCGGGCGACCCCGCCGCGCCCGAGCTGCTGCGCCTCGACGACCTCAAGGTCCACTTCCCGATCCGGCGCGGCGTGCTGCGCCGCACGGTCGGCCACGTGAAGGCGGTCGACGGCGTCAGCCTGTCGCTGAAGGAGGGCCACACGATCGGCCTGGTGGGCGAATCGGGCTCGGGCAAGACCACGCTGGGTTTGGCGGCGCTCAGGCTCGAGACCAGCCAGGGCGGCATCGTGTTCGACGGCAGGAACCTGCAGAGCCTCGCCCAGCGCGCGCTGCGGCCGCTGCGCAAGCAGATGCAGATCGTCTTCCAGGACCCGTTCAGCTCGCTCAGCCCGCGCATGTCGGTGGGCGAGATCGTCGGCGAGGGGCTGCAGGTCCATCGCATCGGCAGCGACGCCGAGCGCACCCGCATGATCGACCAGGCGCTCGACGAGGTCGGCCTCGACCCGGCGATGCGCGAGCGCTACCCGCACGAGTTCTCGGGCGGCCAGCGCCAGCGCATCTCGATCGCCCGCGCCCTGGTGCTGAAGCCGCGCTTCATCGTGCTCGACGAGCCGACCTCGGCGCTCGACATGAGCGTGCAGGCGCAGATCGTCGACCTGCTGCGCGACCTGCAGACGCGGCACAAGCTCGCCTACCTGTTCATCAGCCACGACCTCAAGGTGGTGCGCGCGCTGGCCGACGAGGTGATCGTGCTGCGCCACGGCAAGGTCATGGAGCGCGGCCCGGCGCGGCAGATCTTCGAGACGCCGCAGACGCCCTACACCCAGGCGCTGATCGCCGCCGCCTTCGACCTCGAGGCGATCGGCGCCGACAGGAACGTCGTGGCGACGTGACGGCCTGCGACGGCGTCTCGCGCTCCCTGCCGTCCTGCGAGACCTCGTCGAACGAGAGCGCAGGTCTCTCGTCGTCCCGAGCCCAGCGCCTGTCCCGAGCGAAGCCGAGGGAAAGGATCTCGTCGCCGCCTGCCATGAGCGGGGTTTGCAACTTCTGGCGATGAGATCCTTTCCTTCGGCTTCGCTCGGGACAGGCACTACGTTCAGGATGACAAAGAGTTGGGTGTTCGCGGTAATGTCGCCATCCAGAGAAAGGCGCTCGCGAAAGCAAGCTCCTCGAGCCGACGGACCTTTCCTTCCTTCCCGAAGACCTGACGAATCCCGAGCGGAGTCCCCTTCATGGCCAATGCGATCGCCTATATCAGCCGCGACACCGACGGGCTGCATTGGAAGCGGATCCTGTCCGAGGCCTTCGGCACGATCGATTTCCGCACCCTCGACGCGCTCGGCGACACGGCCGACATCGAGATCGCGCTCGCCTGGAAGCCGCCGCGCGGCCTGCTCGCCTCGTTCGGGAACCTGAAGCTGATCGTCTCGCTCGGCATGGGCGTCGACCACCTGCTGGCCGACGACCGGCTGCCCGAGGGCGTGCCGATCGTGCGCATCATGGACGACGGCCTGGTCGGCCAGATGAGCGAGTATGCGATCTACTGGGCGTTGCGCCATCACCGCGACATCGACAAGTACGCCGAGAGCCAGCGCAGGAAGGAATGGAAGCCGCTCGACTTCGTCGACACCCTGCATCGCCGGGTCGGCGTGATGGGGCTGGGCACGATCGGCCAGGACACCGCGAGGAAGTTCGCGATGCTGGGTTTCCCGACGGCCGGCTGGAGCCGCACGGCCAAGACGCTGGACGGCATCGAGACCTTCCACGGCACCGACGGCCTGCAGAGGTTCCTCGCGCGCAGCGATATCCTGGTCGCCGTGCTGCCGCTCACCCGCGACACCAGGGGCCTGCTCGACGCCAAGGCGTTCGCCGCCCTCCCGAAAGGCGCCTACTTCATCAACATGGCCCGCGGCCCGCTGGTCGACGACGACGCCCTGCTCGCCGCCCTCGCGTCCGGCCAGGTGAGCGGCGCTGCGCTCGACGTGTTCAACCAGGAGCCCCTGCCGGCGGACCATCCCTACTGGACGCACCCCAAGGTCCACGTCACGCCGCACATCGCCGGCGCCACCAACCCGCGCACGGCGTCCCCCGGCATCATCGAGAACATCGAGCGCCTGCGCAGCGGGCGGGAGTTCATCCATCGAGTCGATCCGAAGACGGGGTATTGACGACTCGATCTTCACCGAGGAACCCGCCATGCGCGCCAGAGACGTGATGACCAAAGGGGCTCTGACGATTGCCGCCGACAAGACCATCTTCGAGGCGGCCGAGCGGCTGATCGCGGCTCGGGTGAGCGCGCTGCTCGTCGTCGACGAGGACGGCAGGCTGGAAGGGATCGTGAGCGAGGCCGACCTGATCGGGCGGGTCGGCACCGGCGAGTCGGCGGCGCCCCTGTTGCGCCGCGCCGCCGAGAACGTCGCCGAGGCCGCGGCCTTCGTCCGCTCGCGGTCGCAGCACGTCGCCGACATCATGACCCGCGACGTCGTCACCGCCGACGTCGATGCCACGCTGGGCGAGGTCGCCGAGCTGATGGTGCGAAACCGCATCAAGCGTCTGCCGATCGTCGAGCGCGGCGCCGTCGTGGGCATCGTCAGTCGCATCGACCTGCTGCAGGGACTGCTGTCGCAGCCCCAGTCCGCCGATGCGACTCCCGGCTCGGCGCTTCCCGACAAGCCGCTCGGCCAGCGGGTCGAGGACGCGTTCCGCCAGCACGCCTGGGCTGCCGCCTGGCAGATCGACGTCGTGGTCCATCACGGCGTCGCGCACCTCTGGGGCGTGGTACCGGACGAGCAGCTGCGCCGCGCCTTCCAGGTCGCCGCCGAGCAGGTGCCGGGAGTCACCGCCGTCGACAACCACATCCACGTCGTGCCGCGCACTCTGCCGGGGCGCACGGCGCGATGATTTGAGCGCGCGGCGGGACGTCATGCCGCGACCCGACGCAGTCGGCGACAGAGCCAGCCAGGCTGCTTGGACGCAACAGCGCGGGCGACAAGGCCCTGCCGGCGCGCCGCCGCGCAGCACGGACGGAAGCGACCGTCACGGAGCCTTGCCGATCCGCTTCTCGATCGCCGCGAAGATCGCCCGCGCGGCCTGCGCCTCGCCGCCCTCGGGGCGGCCGGGCTTGCTGGTGTTGTTCCACGCCATCATGTCGAGATGCGCCCACGGCACGTCGTCGGGCACGAACTCCTGGAGATAGAGCGCGGCGGTGATGGCGCCGCCGAAGGCGACGCCGGGCGCGTTGTTGATGTCGGCGACCTTGCTGTCGAGCAGGCGGCGGTAGCCCTTGAACAGCGGCATGCGCCACATCGGGTCGGAAGCCGCCTTGCCGGCGGCGAGCAGGTCGTCGGCCAGCGCGTCGTCGTTGCAGAACAGCGCCGGCAGGTCGGTGCCGAGCGCCACGCGCGCGGCCCCGGTCAGGGTGGCGCAGTCGACCATCATGGTGGGCTTCTCGGCGGCGCCCTCGTGCAGGGCGTCGCACAGGATCAGCCGGCCCTCGGCGTCGGTGTTGCCGATCTCGACCGTGATGCCCTTGCGCGTCGGCACGACGTCGAGCGGCCGGAAGGCGTTGCCCGAGACGCTGTTCTCGACCGCCGGCACCAGCACGCGCAGGCGCACCGGCAGCCGGCTCGCCATCACCATGGCGGCGACGGCGAGCACGGTCGCGGCACCGCCCATGTCCTTCTTCATGTTCAGCATGCCGGTCGCCGGCTTGAGGTCGAGGCCGCCGGTGTCGAAGCACACGCCCTTGCCGACCAGGGTCACCTTGGGGTCGTCCTCGTTGCCCCAGGTGAGATCGATCAGGCGCGGCGCGCGGGCGCTGGCGCGACCGACCGCGTGGACCATCGGATAGTTGTGGGTCAGGAGATCGTCGCCCACGATCACCTCGAGGGCGGCCTCGTGCTGCTTGGCGAGATCGGCGGCGGCGGCGGCGAGCTCGGCCGGCCCCATGTCGGAGGACGGCGTCGTGATGAGGTCGCGCGCCAGCGCGATCGCCTCGATGATCGCCCGGGCGCGCGCCTTGTCGGCGCCGTCGGGCCACAGCAGCCTGGCGCCGGCCTTGGCCTTCTTCGACCGGTAGCGCTCGAAGCGCCAGGTGCCGAGCCCGATGGCGATCGCGGCGTCGGTCGGCGATACCGGCGCGGTATCGCTCGCGATCTTCCAGGTGCCTGCCGGCAATTTCGTCGCGAGCGCGCCGAAATCCCACAGGGTTGGCTGTTCCGGCAGCACGAGGACTGCACCGGCCACCTTGCCGTCGCGCCCGGCCAGCAGCGCGAGATCGCCGGCATTCCCCGCGACGCCCGACGATTCGATCCAGCCGCGCCGCGCCGCGCTCTGCTCCTTGAGCCAGGGACGCCAGCGCGGCTGCGCGACAAGCTGCACGGGCAGCGACGAAGAAGAGCGGTCGACGAACGGCAGCGACATGGACATGCTCACGAATCTGTAGTGCAACGGACAACATTGCCGGCCAAAGTATGGCGCTGGCAAGGAGGGCATATGGCCGACTTCACCCTGGTGATCGGCAACAAGAACTATTCCTCGTGGTCGCTGCGCGGCTGGCTGATGGCCAGGATCGCCGGCATCGAGTTCGACGAGGTGGTGATCCCGCTCGACCTGCCGGCCACGCAGGAAGCGATCCGCAAGTACTCGCCCTCCGGCCGCGTGCCGGTGCTGGTCCATCGCGGCCTCGCCGTGTGGGAGTCGCTGGCGATCGCCGAGTACCTGAATGACCTCAAGCCCGAATCGACGCTGTGGCCGCCGTCGGCGGCGGCGCGCGCGCACGCCCGTTCGCTGTCGACCGAGATGCATGCCGGCTTCGCCGACCTCAGGGCCAACATGCCGATGAACATCCGCTCGTCCTATCCGGGGCGCGGGATGACGCCCGGGGTGCGCAACGACCTGCAGCGCATCACCTCGGCGTGGCGCGACTGCCGCAAGCGCTTCTCCGGGGCCTGGCAGGACAACGGCTTCCTGTTCGGCAGCTTCAGCGCGGTCGACGCCATGTATGCGCCGGTCGTGACCCGCCTGCGCACCTACGCCGTGCCGGTCGATTCCGACACCGACGCCTACTGCAACGCCGTGCTCGGCCATCCGGCGATGAAGGAGTGGATCGCCGCGGCGAGGAACGAGCCGTGGCTGATCTCCGAGTACGAGTTCCAGTAGGGTCGCGCTCCCGGCCGGCAGCGCGCCACTGATGGCGGAGTAACCGCCGCCAACGTGGCGCTCGGGGCGCGCGATCTCGCGGGGCCATTCCTGTCGCACGCTGCCATGCGAGCCGAGCGGCGAGAGCGGGCGATGTCTCGTGCGGCGCGCGCTCAAGCGGGATCCAGTCCCTTGGCGCGAAAGACCTCGGCGACCCCTGCCGAACGGAGGAAGTCGATCAGCGCCCTTGCGAGCGCGGCCTTGGCGCTCGCGACCTCGACGCCGGCGACGAAGGTGGTGACCATGTGCAGGTCGCCCGGCAAAGGTCCCAGGATCTCGATGCCCGGCACCTGCAGGAGCTCGGGCTTCTGCTGGACGGCGAGATCGACGTCGCCGGTCGGCAGGAACCTGGCCGACAGGCCGGCCGGCGGCGGAAACCGGGTCTTGGCATTGATCTCCGCGGCAATGCCCAGCCGGTCGAGCAGCTGCGCGAAGTAGATGCCGCTGGCGCCGCCCGCCGCCGGGTCGGTGTAGGAGATGGCGCGCGCCGCGCGCAGCGTCCGGACCAGGGCGTCGGGCGTCGAGATGTCGGGCCGCGGCGCGCCTGCCCTGATGGCGATCGCGGTGGCCGAGCTCGCCAGGGTCACGTCGCTGCCGGCCGCGACGCGGCCGTCGCGGATCATGGTGTCCATGCCGGCCCGGTTGAGGATCAACAGGTCGGCCGTCTCGCCCGCCTGCAGGCGCTTGACCAGCGCGGGTGCGGTGTTCCAGGCGATCGCGAGGCGCGCGCCGGTCGCCGCCTCGAACTGCGGCGCCAGCGCCTCGACGGCGGGCTGGATGGCGATGGTGCTGAAGATCTCGAGGTCGACGGTCATGCGGCAACCAACCTTCCCGGTCTCGACGACAGGCGCGACACGACGCGGCGATCAGAAGGCAAGCTTGTTCTCCGTTCCCGACAGCAGCCGTTGCATGTTCTCGCGGTGCCTGAGCACGACCACGAGCGCCATCACGACCGCGAACAGGCTGAAGTAGACCGTATGTTCCCAGACCGGCATGAACGACAAAGCCGCGAAAAGCGTCGTGGCACAGATCGTCCCCAGGGAAACGTAGCGGGTCGACGCCACGACGATCAGGAAGACGCCGAGGCAGGCAAGCGCCATGCGCCAGTCGAGCATGAACAGCACGGCCGCTCCCGTGAGCGCTCCCTTGCCGCCCCTGAAGCCGAAATAGACCGGCCAGTTGTGCCCGACGATCGCTCCCGCGCCCGCCGCCAGGGCGCCGATGCAATCCACTGCCCCGCCCGACTGGACGTGGACACCGAGCTGCAACCCGACGAGGCAGGCGGCGATCCCCTTCAGCACGTCTCCCGCGAGAACCAACGCCGCAGCCGGCTTGCCGAGCACCCGGAGCGTGTTGGTGAGCCCGGCATTCCGGCTGCCATGGCGGCTTATGTCCTTGCCGTAGATTTTCCCGACGATCACCGCCGTGTTGAGGCTGCCCAGGAGGTAGCCGGCAGCCAGCGCCGCGAGAGTCGTCAGGATATCGACCACGATCTTCTCCCCAAAGAAACCTCACCCTGAGGAGCGGCCGTCAGGCCGCGTCTCGAAGGGTGGCGACAGAACGGTCCTTCAGCCGGCCCTTCGAGACGCCACGCTACGCGTGGCTCCTCAGGGTGAGGGATTCTTTGGTGCTTCAATCCAAAAAAACACGCTCCAGGCTGGGGCGTGATTATCCTTGGTCGAAGCACCAAAGAAACCTCACCCTGAGGAGCGGCCGTCAGGCCGCGTCTCGAAGGGTGGCGACAGAACGGCCCTTCGGCCGGCCCTTCGAGACGCCACGCTGCGCGTGGCTCCTCAGGGTGAGGGATTCTTTGGTGCTTCAATCCAGGAGAATCACGCCCAGCCCGGAGCGTGATTATCCTTGGTCGAAGCACCAAGGAGACCTCACCCTGAGGAGCGGCCGTCAGGCCGCGTCTCGAAGGGTGGCGACAGAACGGCCCTTCGAGACGCCACGCTACGCGTGGCTCCTCAGGGTGAGGGATTCTTTGGTGCTTCAATCCAGGGACATCACGCCTTAGACCGAGACCGAGACCGAGACCGAGACCGAGAACTGGACCTGGACCTAGACGTCGATCTTCACGCCCGCCGTGGTGATCACCTTCTGCCACTTCTCGACCTCGGACTGGAGGAACTTCATCGTCTCGGCCGGCGTGGCGCCGACCGGGATCACTGCCTGGTCGGCCAGGCGCTTGCGCAAGGCCTCGTCCTGCATCGCCTTGCCGACCTCGCCGGCCAGCCGGTCGACGATCTCCTTTGGCGTGCCGGCCGGTGCCATGAACATCACCCAGCTGGAGGACTCGATCAGCGGGCCGCCCGACTCGACGATGGTCGGGACGTCGTCGGCGCCGCGCACGCGCTCCTTCGACATCATCGCCAGCGCCCGCACCTTGCCGGCCCTGACCTGGCTCATGGTGCCGATCGGCACGTCGAGCAGCATCTGGATGTTGCCCGACATCAGGTCGGACAGCGCCGGCGCCGTGCCCTTGTAGGGAACATGCACCATCTTGGTGCCGGTCACCTGCATGATCAGCTCGCTGGTGAGATGGGCGGCCGCGCCGACGCCGGACGAGCCGAACGAGATCTTGCCCGGGTTCTGCTTGGCGTAGGCGATCAGCTCGCCGACGCTCTTCACCGGCAGGTCGTTGCTCACCAGGATCATGATCGGCGCGATGGCGACCAGGGAGACCGGCGCGAAGCTGGTCACCGGATCGAACTTGAGCTTGCCGGCATAGAGCGTCTTGTTGGCGGCATGGGCCGCGATCACGGTCAGGAAGGTGTAGCCGTCGGGCGCCGCGTTGGCGACGATCTCCGCCCCGATCAGCGAGTTGGCGCCGGGCTTGTTGTCGACCACGAAGGTCTGCCCGACATTCACCTTCTCGAGCGTGAGCCGCGTCACCGAGTCGGTGAGGCCGCCGGCGGTGTACGGCACCACCCAGCGCATCGGCTTGGCCGGCCATGCCTGGGCGCGCAGCCCCTGCGGCATCAGGGCGGCGGCGGCGCTCGCCGCCAGAACGGTGCGACGGTTGATCCTGGTCATCACGCGACTTCCTTTCAAACTGAAACGCTTGCCGGGTGATTGCACAGCCGGTCTCCAGGGACCAGAGCGCGCGGCTCAGACCTGCCCAGACCCGGCGCCGATGCTTCGTCTCGCACGCTGGAATGGCGCGCCGGCCCAAAAAGTAAAACGACGGTCTTTTCTTGCGGTCGGTGCGGTCGCTTGCGGTCGCATCCTTTGGAATCAAGGGGTTGGCGCGACCGCAAGAAGCCGTTTGGAACGCCTGGTGCGGTCGCACCCCCCGTCTTGCGGTCGCAGCCGTCCGAGGCCCGCTCCGCCGCGCAGTCGCGCCGCCCCATAGGCGTTAAAGTACAAAGGGACCTCACCCTGAGGAGCGGCCCGTCCTTCGACGCGCTCCCCTCCTCACCCTGAGGAGCCGCGCGAAGCGCGGCGTCTCGATTCGGGCGAAGTAACCTTCGCCCTTTGGCAAGGAGGGGAGCTTGCTCAGGATGAGGGGCCATGTCTCGTCGGAAACAGTGAGGGTGCTGCGACAGCGCGTTTCCAACGATCTCCTGTGTGGCCCATCCTTCGAGACGCGCCAAAGCGCGGGGGTTACCCCGCGCGACGCGGGCGCTCCTCAGGATGAGGTTTCCTTCTATTTTAACGCCTATGTCGCGCCGCCCTCCTGCCCGGAGCGGCGGTGGAAACTCGGGCGGGATTCTTGCGTCCGTTGCGTCCGTTGCGTCATTGGCCCCTGAAATCAAGGGCTTGGCCGCGCCGCACCGGAACGGCGTTGCGTCGGCGACGGGTCGTCTTGCGTCAGTCCTGTCGATCACGGCGATATCCTTCCAGGCGCGCGGACCTGGGCCACCCGCTGTCACGAGACCGCACGCGCGGGCAGGGCGGGCGGCCGGGCTGGCTCGCTTTTGCAGCCACCATCGTCCCATCGCCTGGGCAATCGCCCCTGCCGATCCGAAACACGTCGAGAGATGCAGCAATGGGCGATGACCCGGCCGTCGGGCCCGCCCTAAGGTGCGTCGTTCATCGGCAACCAGCGTAAGCGTCCCGACAATGCCCATGGAGCTCTACCCGCACCATCTGGCGAGCTGGCCCCGCTCCACGGTCGAGGCCGCGATCCGCCGGCGCGCGCAGACCGCCTACCTGGGCGACGGGATCGTGCTCGCGCGCGTCCTCGGGCGGCACAAGATGTTCCTGCGCAGCACCGACCGCGGCTTCGCCTGCCATGTCATGCTCGACGGCTTCTGGGAGATCTGGCTGACCCAGCATCTCGCGCGCTGCGTGAAGCCCGGCATGACCGTGGTCGATGTCGGCGCCAATTTCGGCTACTTCACGCTGCTGATGGGCGACGCGGTCGGCGAGACCGGCCGCGTGATCGCCGTCGAGCCCAACCCCGACACCGAGGCTCTGCTGCAGCAGACCGTGCTGCTGAACGGCCACCAGTCGCGCACCCGCATCGTCCCGCATGCCCTCGGCGCCAGGGCGGGCCGCGCCTGGCTCTATGCGCCCGACGGCGAGCCGAAGAATGCCACCCTGGTCGGCAGCACCGGGCTGAAAGGCGGCCGAACCGTCGAGGTGTCGACGGTCACGCTCGACGCGGTGGCGCTGGAGCACCCCAGGATCGACCTGGTCAAGATCGACGCCGAAGGCGGCGAGCTCGACATCGTCGCCGGCATGCGGCTGCTGATCGCGCGCGACCATCCGGCCATCGTGCTCGAGTTCAATGCGGCGCGCTACGACGACCCGCGCGGCTTCCTCGACGAGCTGCTGGCGGGCTACGGGACGGCCCGCGAGCTTTCCCTGGACGGCACGATCCTGCCGCTCGACGCGGCCTCGGTGCTCGACAAGGCACCGCGCCAGGATCGCATCCTGCTGTTCGGATGACCGGCGCGGGCGCCAGCGACGGCCGCGCACGGCCGGGAGCGCGCCCCATAGGCGCTAAGCTAAGAAGAATCCTCACCCTGAGGAGCGGCCCGCAGGGCCGCGTCTCGATTGGGGCGAAGTAACCTTCGCCCCTTGGTCGGCAAGGGAGGGACCGCCGCGACACCGCTTTTTCAACGATCTACTGTGTGGCCCATCCTTCGAGACGGCCGCGGAGTTTATCCCGAGGAACTCGAGGGGCGGCCTCCTCAGGATGAGGATTCTTCTTGGCTCAACGCCTATGGGGAGCGCTCCCTGCCATGACCTCCGGCACGATCCTCTACGAGATCGGCAATCTCATGCGGCGCGACGGAACCGGCGTGGCGACCTACGCCCGCACGCTCGCCGAGGCGGCGGGGCGCCTCGGCTACGCCGCCGACGGGCTGTTCGGCGTGCAGCGGACCCTGCAGCGCGGCGACCGGCGGCTGAACGAGGTGCTGGCCTTCGACGCCGTCGACGAGCGCGAGTCGCCGACGACCCTGCAGAAGGCGTGGCGCCATTTCCGCTATCCCTTCAATGCCTTGATCGGGCTGGGCCCGATCGAGCTGGCGAAGGGCGGCCTGGTCACGGGACCGGCCCCCGACATCCTGCAGCCGTTCCGGCGCGCCTTCGCGATAACCCGGATGATCGAGATGGGCGCCGCGCATTTCAGCCTCTACGGCCGGCTTGCGAAGCTCCGGCTGCGCGAGCGGCCCTGGCTGTTCCACGCCACCCACCCGGTGCCGCTGGCGGCGCGTGGCTGCCCGAACGTCTACACCATTCACGACCTGGTGCCGCTGCGCCTGCCCTACACCACGCTCGACGACAAGAAATACTTCTATCGCCTGCTCGGCGAGATCGGCCGCACCGCCGACCACATCGTCACCGTGTCGGAGCACTCGCGCCGCGACATCGTCGAGCACCTGAAGGTCGACGAGCGCCGGGTCACCAACACCTGGCAGGCGGTCGACCTCCCGGCCCGCCTGCTGGCGCGCGGCGACGACGCCATCGCCGGCGACCTGGCGAGGCTGTTCGGGCTCGAGCCCGGCGGCTACTTCCTGTTCTACGGCGCCATCGAGCCCAAGAAGAACGTCTCCCGCCTGGTCGACGCCTATGCGGCGTCCGGATCGACGCTGCCGCTGGTCATCGCCGGCGGCAGCGGATGGCAGAACAGCGGCGACCTGCGGAGGATCCGCAACGAACGCTTTCTCAACTTCCGCATCGACGGCAACGTGGTGCGGCGCGAGCGCCAGGTGCGGCGCCTCGAGTACCTGCCGCGCGAGCAGCTCGTCGCCCTGATCCGCGGCGCCCGCGCGCTGCTGTTCCCGTCGATCTACGAGGGCTTCGGCCTGCCCGTGATCGAGGCGATGGCGCTCGGCACGCCGGTCGTCACCTCGACCGCCTCGTCCCTGCCCGAGGTGGCCGGCGACGCCGCGCTGCTGGTCGACCCCTACTCGATCGACGACATCGCGAAGGCGATCCGCACCATCGAGGCGGATGCCGATCTGCGCGCCGGGCTGATCGAGCGAGGCTACGTCCGGGCACGGAAGTTCACGCCGGCCGCCTACGAGGAGCGACTCGATCGACTGTATGGGAGCTTCTGATCGACGATCCCGGAAACGCGGTGCAACCAAATTCGAAGCGGGGCGTTATCGCGCCTTCTCGATTGTTTCCATTTTGACCGGCAATATCCCCGCGCTTTTTTGATCCCGCAATGCAGGTTCTCGCGCGAATATTCCCCGAGCTGAGCTTCTGCGCATACCACAACGACAGGCACCCCTGAGCCGTTGACGACTCGACTTCGTGAGCTATCCTCCGATCGACCAAATTTGAGGGGAGCTTGCTTGGTCGCAATGCGTCCTTCGAGGTTGGACGAGCCGCACGACATGGCGTTTGTGCTTGTACACGCCCGGGACGCGAGGCTGCGTCTCGTGACGTCGCGGCGAGGCCGGCCTCCATCATCGTAGAGCCCCATTGCGATCTGCGCGTCCTCCGCAACGAGAGAACTCACCTCGAAGAGTTTCTGTATCACTGCCACTCCGAGCGAGGACGACAGGATAGCCCTTCCAGCAAGGATCCCTTCCCCCTTTGATCACTCTCACCCGAATCCCTGAGGAGCCTTGAACACAAGCCACGATGCTGCGTTCAAATCGCGAATGGCTGATATCAACGACTGGTGCGGTAGCGGATGGTGCGCAGATGACCTTCGAAATCGAGCCGCGGCTGATCTTGAGCAAGCTGGCATTCGGGCCGGCCGTTGACGATGTGGAGGACGTCTCGAAGGGGGGCGCAGAAGATTGGCTGACGAGTCAACTTAAGCCGCCTCTACGGGACGATTGCGCCGCTCGGATCGATGATATGCGATTGCGGGTACGATATGTAAACACGGTCTACCAGGCTGAAGTCGATGAAGACCGGCCGCTCTCTGTCATCAACCAGCCCATCGAAGATTCATGGAAGGTCGTGGATCAGAAGAAGCCGCCACAGGAGCGCATGTTCTCCCGCACGGCTGTCGTCGCCGCAACCCTCCTGCGTGCCGTACACAGCCGCTGGCAGCTCAGAGAGCTGTTGGTGGATTTCTGGCACAATCATTTCAATGTCAATGCTGTCGGCGATCCCCTCGTTGCGGTCGCATTACCCGAGTACGATCGCGACGTCATTCGTCACCACGCTTTGGGCAATTTCCGCGAGATGCTCGAAGCCGTGGCGACAAGCACCGCCATGCAGATATATCTCAACAATCGCTCCTCGCGCGGCGGTGCGGCCAATGAAAACTACGCGCGAGAGCTCTTCGAGCTTCATACGCTCGGCCGGCCCGCCTACCTGAACGAGCTCTACAACAAATGGCGCGATGTGCCTGGCGCGCTCGACGGGCGGCCGCAAGGATTCATCGACCAAGACATCTACGAGGCCGCGCGGGCTTTCACCGGCTGGACGATCGAGGACGGTGCAGCGCTCGGAGGCGGCCGTCGCTTGCCTCATACTGGCAAGTTCACTTACGTCGAAACGTGGCACGACAACTATCAGAAGCGCGTGCTGGCCAGGGAGCTCGATCCCTATCAACCGCCGCTCAGCGATGGCCGCCGCGTGCTGGACCTCGTAGCCGAGCATTCAGCTACGGCTTCCTATGTCTGCGAGAAGCTCTGTCGACGGCTTGTCTCCGATCAGCCCGAGCCGGCCATGGTCGCAGCCGCAGCCAAGGTATGGAGCGATCACCGGCGGCAACCCGACCAGATCGCGCGGACCGTCGAGTCAATCGTGCGGTCGGGCTACTTTCGCCACTCGGCAGGCATGAAGATCAAGCGCCCGCTCGAGCTCTACGCGTCGTTCGCTCGGGCGACCGGTATCGACGTGGCGCCGACCATGAGCCTCGTGGGTGCGCTGGACGGCAGCGGCCAACGGCTGTTCGGATGGGCACCTCCCACCGGTCATCCCGACGAATCGGACTACTGGTTGAGCTCGTGGATGATACGCGGGCGCTGGTCGTTGTTGCTGGGCCTTGCCAATGACGCCTGGAAGGCCGGCGACCCTGCTGCAGCGATTGCGGTCGCCGAACAGGACACAGCGGAATCCGCCGCGCGCGCGGCGCATCGGGTGCTCCTGGGGAGTGAAGCCGAAGACAAGTTCATTGTGGCCGTCGTGGGCGGATTGGGCCTGAAGCCAGGCCTGCCGTTCAGCACGCGCAAGGATGCCCTGCCGCTCGCCCGTCGCATGCTGGCCTACTGCGCCATGATCCCTGCATTTCAGATGAGGTGACGCCCATGCTGACGCGTCGCGCACTTCTGCTCGCTTCTTCCGCCTTGGCGATAGCTCCGTCGGTTCGCGTCTTGGCGGCTCCGCCTTCATCGGGGCCGATCCTGGTGGCCCTTTTCCTGCGCGGCGGAATGGATGCATTGGGCATCGTCGCGCCCGTCGACGATCGGGACTACATCGCTTGCCGCCCCCCCGAGATGCGATTGCTGGCCAACGGTAGCACGCCGGGGCTCCGCCTCGATGGCGGGCCGGCTGGTCACGATTTCCGTTTGCATCCCGGCATGGATGCAGTGCGCGAACTCTACCAGGAAAGGCGACTTGCCCTCGTGCATGCTGCGGGAATCGCCAACGGCACGCGCAGTCATTTCGGCGCACAGCATCTGGTCGAGCGGGGTATCGCCGATCCGGGGCAGGTGCGGCACGTGGCTGGAGGTTGGATGACACGGTGGCTCATGGCTGCCAACGCGGCCGAGTTGCCGGCGTTTGCAGCCACCGCCGGGGCGCCGGAGGCGCTTGCCTTGCACACCGATACGATCTGCGCGCCCGATCTGAGTGCAGGCATGAGCCTGCCGGGTGGCAACCAGACCGCTGCGGTGCTCCGCCGCCTCTACACCGGCAACAGTGCTTTCGAGCAATCTGCGCAGCGCACGCTCGAGGGCATGGCGCTCATTGACGGACGACTGCGCCAGCCTGATGGCAAGGTGCCAGCCTATCGTCCAGCGGGCGGCGCCGTCTATGGCAATTCTGCCATCGGTCGCAGCTTGATGAACACAGCTCGTGTCATCCGCATGGACATTGGTGTTCGCGCCTTCGCCGTCGACATGGGCGGCTGGGACACGCACGACAACCAGCCTGGCCGATTGGCCACCCTGGCAAGCCAGCTGTCAGGTGCACTCGGCGCGTTCCACACCGACATGCACGACAGGCTGGACGACATAGTGCTGATAGCGATGAGCGAGTTTGGTCGCAGATTGCGCTCCAACAAGAGCAACGGCACCGATCATGGTCATGGCGGCCTGGTCTTCGTATCGGCACCGAATATCGTCGGCGGGCGGATCTGCGGTACCTGGCCAGGGCTCTCGTCGGAGCAGCTGGACAACGCCGTAGACCTCGCGGTGACCACCGACATCCGTTCCGTCCTGGCTGAGCTGTTGGCGGGCCCGCTCGGCACCCCGAGCTCAGTGCCCGACATTTTTCCCGGCTTCACGCCTGCCACAGTTGGTCTCGCGCCGGCCTAGTTCGATGTCGAGGAGTGGCGATCGAGAACTTCATGCGGCCCGAGGGAGGTGAGATGGCAGTCCTGGTTACCGGAGGCGCCGGCTATATCGGCAGTCACATGGTGTGGCGCCTGCTCGATGCTGGCGAGGAGGTCGTGGTGGTCGACCGGCTGTCGACCGGCTTCGACTGGGCGGTGCCGCGCGAGGCCGAGCTTCTCGTCGGCGACATCGCCGACCAGGAGCTGGTCGAGGCCGCCATCCACCGCCACGGCGTCGACGCCGTCATCCACTTCGCCGGCTCCGTGGTCGTGCCGGACAGCGTCGCCGACCCGCTCGGTTACTATCTGAACAACACGGTGAAGTCGCGCGCCCTGATCGAGAGCGCGGTGCGCACGGGCGTGCGCCACTTCATCTTCTCCTCCACTGCTGCCGTCTACGGCACGCCGGCCGAGGTGCCGGTCAGGGAGGACGCGCCGACGCTGCCCGAATCGCCCTACGGCACCTCCAAGCTGATGACGGAGGCGATGCTGCGCGACGCTTCGGCCGCGCACGACTTTCGCTACACGGCGCTGCGCTATTTCAACGTGGCGGGCGCCGACCCCAGGCTGCGTACGGGCCAGTCGACGCGGGGCGCCACGCACCTGATCAAGGTCGCCTCCGAGACCGCCACCGGCAAGCGACCTTTCATGGAGGTGTTCGGCACCGACTATCCGACACCCGACGGCACCTGCATCCGCGACTACATCCATGTATCCGACCTCACCGACGCGCATTACCTGGCGCTCGGCCGGCTGCGGGCCGGGGCGTCGAGCCTCGTCGCCAATTGCGGCTACGGCCGCGGCTATTCGGTGAAGGAGGTGATCGAGACGGTGCAGAAGGTCGCAGGCGTGGGCTTCGAGGTACGGCTCGCCGCCCGCCGGCCGGGCGACGCCGTGTCGGTGGTGGCCGACGCTGGGAGGGCGCACCGGGAGTTCGGCTGGGCACCGCAGTTCGACGACCTCGGGACAATCGTGCGCCACGCGGCGGCATGGGAAGAGGCGCTGAAGGGGCGCAATACACGTGAGGTCCATCCCTCGCACCTTGCCCGACATGCCCCTTCCACCGGGAGCCAGGTAGCGTGACTCGGCTCTATTCGTCGAGCACCTCGACAGGCACCAGCAGGCAGTCCGCTATGGCTTCGAAACTCAGGTACCGGTCCCAGTATTGGTTCAATGATCCATCCAATATCGAGGCGACGGCGCTTTACTGTGCCTGGCATATGAACGACGGATCCACCCGCGAGGAGCTTCAATCGGGGAAGCCCATCATCGGCATATCGCAGTCTGGATCCGATCTCACGCCGTGCAACAAGATCCATCGACAGACCGTGGAAGCAGCGAAGCGAGGCGTGAAGGACGCCGGCGGCATTCCCTTCGTGTTTCCCGTGCACCCGATCCGGGAGTCGACAAGGTGGCCGGCCGCCAGTCTCGATCGCAACCTCGCGGCGATGGCCCTGATAGAGATCCTGCAGGAATATCCCATCGATGGCGTCGTCTTCACGACCGGCTGCGACGGGACAACGCTCGCGTCCTTGATGGCTGCGGTTGTGGTCAATCTGCCGGCCATCGTTCTGTCGGGCGGGCCAATGCTGAACGGCCACTTCGAAGGCCAACGAGCGGGCTTCGGAACGACAATCCGGGAGGCGCGCCGCAGGCTCGAGGCCGGACAATGGACAGAAAGCCAGTTCTTCGACGCGATCGTCGCGTCGGCACCGTCACTTGGACATTGCAACACGATGGGAGCCGCGCTGACCATGAACTCCGTGTCGGAGGCGCTGGGGATGAGCCTCACGGGAAGTGCAGCAATCCCCGCCGCCTACCAGGAACGTCTTCAGAACGCCTTCGAGACGGGCAAGAGGGCGGTCGAGCTCACGGAACAGAACATCAGGCCGCTCGACATCCTTGGGCGCGAAGCATTCGAGAATGCGATCGTTACCCTGTCGGCTATCGGAGGGTCGTCCAGCGCTCACCAGCACTTGACTGCGGTCGCCCGCCACGCGGGCATCGATCTTCCCGATGCACTATGGATGGAGAAGGGATATACGGTCCCGCTCATCGCCAATCTCCAGCCCGTCGGAGAGTTTCTGGGCGAGGACTTCCACCGCGCAGGCGGCGTGCCCGCCGTGATGGCGGAGCTATGCAAGGCTGGCCTGCTCAATGGCAACAGCATGACCGTCGGCGGCCGGCCGCTCGCGGCGTGCCTGAAGGGGCACGCGATCAAGGACGAACGGGTGATCAGGCCATTCGGCAGGCCGTTAAGGGCGGCACCCTGGCAGCATGTTAATGGAGAGGACGAAGCCGGTGCTTAGCGTCGTCGTCTATGGTCGCAACGATCAAGGCAGCCCGGGCTACCACAAGCGCGTTGCGCTGAGCCTGAACGGGTTTGCGCAATTGCTGGCCGAGCCGGACGACGAGATCATTTTTGTCGACTGGAACACCGGGGATGAGTTTCCGACCTTGCCGGAAGCCATCGCCGATACGCTCACCCCGCGTGCGAGGGCCCGTCTGCGCATCCTTCGTGTCAGGCCGCGACATCACGCCGAGTTCGGCGCGACACAGCCCGTCATCGAATGCGTCGCCCGCAACGTCGCGCTGCGCCGGTCGAACCCGCGCAACCGATGGATCCTCGCGACTAACGCCGACGTCATTCCGCTGCCGGCGGAGCCCGGCGAGACCCTTACGGCGCTGACCGGGCAGCTTCCGGACGGGCATTACGTGACCCCCCGCATCGAGCTGCCGGCGGGGATATTCCGGGGCCTCCAGCGAACCGATCCCGCCGGCACCGCGCAAATCCTGCGCGAAGCGGGACCGTCGCTCGCGCTTCGCGAATATGTCTTCGGCGAGGACGACGTCCTCGTCGACAATCCGGGGGATTTCCAACTGTTCCTGCGCTCCCGGCTGTTCTCGATAGACGGGTTCGACGAGAGCATGCTCGGCTTGTCCCACGTGGACCACAACATCGCCCGGCGCATGCGCCAGAAGTACGGCGAGCCGAAGTCTCTGGAGCAGAGCGTGGTCGCCTATCATTGCGCCCATCATGTCGTTCCGGCGCATGCCCATCGCGCCGGCGGCCGGATCAACAATCCGGATATCCATGTCTTCGGCCTGAAGTCGGCCGACCTGCCGCATCAGCGCGCCCGGTGGGGGCTGCCGGAGGCCGACATCGAGGAGATCCGGCTGGAGGAGGACGGCGAGGCGAAGGCGCGCCAGGCGCTGGCTCGCATCCTCGGGGATCGCAAGCACCCTGAGCGGCGCGCCGCCTACCGGGCGTCGAGCTACGGCGGGTTTGCCTATGATCCGGCTCACGTTCTTCCGCATCTCGCCGACCTCTTCCGTGACCGCGACCCGCGCACGCGCATCGGCTATGCAGGCACCCGACCCGACGCCGCCGCGCTTTTCATTTCGATGGCGGCGGAGTTCGGCTTTCTCTACCGGATCGCGATGACCGCCGGGATCGCAGAGCGCCTGGCGCTGGCGGGACAGCCGCAGATCCAGATCGTGTCGCCGGCCGATTTCGCACGCAGGCCCGATGTCTTCGTGTTCGAGTTCGGGGCAACGCGAGACGCTGGCACTGACCGGCCTCTCGACGCGGAGATCAGGCTCGACAGGGCGGAGGTGGCCGCCCTCGACGATGTCTACCGGCTGCTGGAATCCGTGGTGGCGGAAGAACGCGCGGCGGTCGCGTCCCTGGAGAGGCAACCCCGGCGGATCGTCACCGTCAACGCCATCCACAACACCTATGAGCGGCCGGTCGCGCAGCTTCTCGATGCGACCGCGGCTCCGATCACGACGCGGCTGCGGCACGGTTTCGCCCGGACCGCTTCGCAGCCCGGCCAGCTGGTGGGAGACGGCAGCCTCGCCGAGCAGCTCGCCGCCAAGCTTGGCCGGTCGAGGCCCGTCAGCCAGGCGGAGATCGCGGAAATCAACGCCATTCTCGCCGAGATCGAATCCGCGGGTCAGTCCGGGGCGTCCGAGCGGCTGTCGGCGGCCGTTGGTGTCAACGGGCCAGGTCTGCTCGCCTTTCTCGGCTGCGAGCCCGTCGCCCGCGCGAAAGGCACCGAAACGGTGGCCAAGCTGGAAACCGCGATCAGGGCGATCCTGGCGAAGCGCGCCCCGACCGGGCTGCGCATCGCGGCGGACGACGCGCGCCGCGACGTTGCCCGCCGTCCGGTCTCCGGCCTCGCCGCCTCGGCGGACTGGAACGATCCACGCTGGCTCAGCTACGCCCACGGCGTTGCCAACGACGTGTCCTTCGATCGCCCGAGCGCGCGCAGCGGCTGGATCTGGGAGCGGGTTCATTTCCTCTACGCGCTCGACCGGCTTGCCGATGTCCATCCGGTCCGGTCTGTGCTGGTCGTGTGCGAGCTGCAGGAGGATCTGATCGAGAAGCTTGCCCAGCAGTTCGAGCGCGTCGACCTGCTCGACGTGCGGGCGCTGATAGGGACCGGGAGCGGAAAGCCGAGGGCGCGACGCCATTTCCTGGGCAGCGCGCAGCCGCCTGCAGGCAAGGCGCAGCTTCATTCTGCCGAGGATTTCGGGAAGCTTCCCGGCAGCAGCTACGACGCCATCCTGCTCCCGCATGCTGCCGGCTTCGTGGCCAAGAATGACGGCTTCGTAGGCATCCTTTCGGCGCTGGAGCCGAAGCTCGCCTTGGGCGGCATCATCGGCTTCAGCAGCAACGTCCTGCTCGGCTCGGCCGAGCCCGAAGGGACCGGCGTCGATATGGCGTTCGGGACCGAGAAGGGTTTGCTCGGGCGGATTGCCGGCGCGACCGGCCTCGAGCTCGCGGATGGCATCGACATGGCGCTCAGCAGCCATGATCTGGGGCTGATTGGCTCTCAGGAGGAGCCTGGCCTGCTCGCGGAGCGCGGCCCCGACGGGGCGACCTGGCCCGGCGTGTTTTTCCTGCGCAAGGCGGCCGAGACCCCGGTGACCGCTTGGCGCAAGCTCAACGAGGCCATACTCGGCGATCTTACCGGCAAGCTGCGCCTGTCTCCGGGCAGCACGCGCATTGACGGTGTCGTATCCGTGCGGCCGCGCCGGACACCGGAGATGGCCTTCTATGGACCTTATCTGCGGCTCCCCCCGGGAGCCTACCAGGCGCGTGCAGATCTGCACGCGACGGCTGCCAGGCTGGGCGCAAAGAAAGTCGATGGCTTCCTGGAGGTCGTGGCCGGAGACCTGTGCCTGGCCAAAATGCCCACCCGGGACTCGTCGCGAGCCTTGAAGCTGAGCCGGACCTACGTGGTGCCCTTCGACGTCCCGGCCTCGCTCGACGCGGAGATAGAGATAAGGGCTGTCGTGTCCAGCAATGTTGCGGTGCGCTACTCCAACGTGGCGATTACCTGCAAGGATCAGCCCTGACGACTCCGAAGTGGACGGGGCCCGAATTCCGCCGCATCGCAGGTCGCGAGACGGCTGCCGGGCCACGCTTGCGACAAATCCGTGATCGACCATCGTGATGGACGAGATGAGAATCGCGCCGATCTCCTGGATAATGCTTTCATATTGAACCGAATATCCAACGCCACCGCTGATGCAAGCAATCCCATCGCCGCACGATCTCTATCCAATATGAAGATAGTGCGACCATCGATTATCCGTTTGCATGTCACGATATGCGTAAAAGGGCGATTGACTGGCCTCGGCGTCGCTGTTCACATCCGCGTGCTGGAAGCGTGAGCATTTGAGGCAGCGGCTCGTGCACCGCGTAGCCTAGGGAAATCGACTGTGCTCCAATTGCCACCTCAGATCGGCGTACGCGGCTCCGTGCAGGTCATCGTGGAATGAAGATGGCTTCCAATCCCCGCGTGTCGGTCATCATCCGGAGCTACAACGAGGAGCGCCACATAGGCCGCCTGCTCGAAGGGCTGCGGCAGCAGAGCTTCGACGACCACGAGATCCTGCTCGTCGATTCGGGCTCGACCGACCGGACGGTGGACATAGCGCGCTCCTACGGCGCCGACGTCCTGCACATGAGGAAGGAGGAGTTCTCCTTTGGCCGCTCGCTCAATCTCGGCTGCAGGGCCGCTCGCGGCGAGTTCCTGGTTTTTGCCAGCGCGCATGTCTATCCCTCGCGCAAGGATTGGCTGGGCCTCCTGGTTTCGGCGTTCGTCGATTCGAAGGTCGGTCTGGTCTATGGTCGCCAGCGCGGCAACCATGTGACGCGTTTCTCCGAGCACCAGATCTTCCGCAAGTGGTTCCCGGACCATGACGCGCCGCAGCAGGCGAACTACTTCTGCAACAACGCCAATTGCGCGATCCGGCGCAGCCACTGGGAGCAATCCCCCTACGACGAGATCCTGACCGGCCTCGAAGACCTCGCCTGGGCGAAGGAGGCGCAGAAGCGCGGCGTCCAGATCGCCTATCTTAGCGAGGCCGAGATCATCCATGTGCACGAGGAAAGCTGGGCGCGCATCCGCAACCGGTACCGTCGCGAGGCGATCGCGCTCCGGACGATCGAGCCGACGCTCGGCTTCTCGGCGTTCGACTTCCTGCGGGTCCTGTCGGGCAACGTGTGGAGCGACCTCGTGCAGGCGCGCCGGGACGGCGTGCTCCGGCGCGAGGCCACGTCGATCATGTTGTTCCGGTTCAACCAGTTCTTCGGGACCTTCCTGGGTCACCGGATCACGACCGACGTCACCTCGGAGATCAAGGACCGCTTTTACTTTCCCGTCAACGACCGCAGCAGGCGCAGTCAGGACACGCCGGCCGAGCCTTCGCCCGACGGCGCGTTGCTGATCGACTACGAGCGATTGCGGTAGGCTCCAGTAACCTATCACCCGTCAGGACAGCCGATGGGCAGCGAGGCCAGCAAGCTACATGGCATACCGAATGGTTGCACTGATGCCGATGCGGCACAACTCGGAACGGGTTCCCGGCAAGAACTACCGCGCCTTCGGCGACGGCCGTCCGCTCTATCAGCACGTGCTCGACAGCCTCACTGCCTGCAGGAACATCGACAAGGTCGTCATCGATACCGATTCGCCTGTCATCAAGGAGCAGTGCGCCGGGAAATACCCCGACGTGATCGTGCTGGACCGCCCGGAGCATTTGCGCGACGGAGGCATACCGATGAACGAGGTGCTGCTGCACGACATGTCGCAGGTTCCCTCGCAGTTCTACCTACAGACGCACTCCACCAACCCGCTGATCAGGCCGGAGACCGTGGACAGCGCGGTGACCACCTTCCTCGGCAACTATCCGACCTATGACAGCCTGTTTTCGGTGACACCTTATCGAACCCGGCTGTGGGACCAGCTTACCCGGCCGATCAACCACAATGCCAACTTCCTGATGCGCACACAGGACCTGCCGCCGCTCTACGAGGAGAACAGCTGCATCTTCATCTTCGACGCCGAGACCATGCGCGGCGCGCGCAACCGCATCGGCCGGCGGCCCTTCATGTTCGAGATGTCGCCCTGGGAGGCGATCGACATCGACGAGGAGATCAATTTCCGCATCGCCGAGGTGGTCTTCGCCGAGCGCGGTGGAGCGCGCGGGCCATGACCAACACCCTGCTCATCACCTGCCATCACCTCGTCCGCCATTACGCGAAGTTCGCCCGCAGGCTCGAGGCGCATGGCGTGGTGGCATCGTTGCCGCCGATCCCGGGCCAGCAGTTCGGCGCCGCGGAGATGCGCGAGGTGATCCGCGGCCAGCGTCTGGTGATCGCGGGCGACGACTTCATCGACCGCTCCGTATTGGAAGCGGGCAAGGCGACCGGCCTGATGGCCGTCATCAAGTGGGGTATCGGCACGGACGGTATCGACAAGGCGGCGGCGAAGGAACTCGGCATCCCCGTCTACAACACGCCGGGCGTGTTCTCCGAGGAGGTCGCCGACTGCGCGGCCGGCTATGTGCTCAGCCTGGCGCGCGGCCTGCACCGGATGCACGAGTCGGTGAAGGCGGGTGGCTGGCTCAAGGTGGAAGGCATGACGCTTTCGGGCCGCACGGCGGGCGTGGTCGGGCTGGGCGCCATCGGTCGCGCCGCCTGCCGCCGGCTTTCGGCGTTCGGCATGACGGTGGTCGGCTCCGATCCGGTGCCTATCGACGCGGCGCTACTTGCTGGCGTCGGCGCGGTCCAGGTTCCCTTCGAGACCCTGCTCGTCCAGAGCGACGTGGTCGTCCTCACCTGCGCGCTGACGCCGGAAACCTACCACCTGCTCTCCGACGCCGCCTTCGCAGCGATGAAGCCGGGCGTAACAGTAGTGAACGTGGCGCGCGGGCCCGTGATCGACGAGAAGGCACTGATTGCGGCGCTGGCTAGCGGCAAGGTGGCCAAGGTCGCCCTCGACGTGTTCGAGGAGGAGCCTTTGGCGGCCTCCAGCCCGCTGCGCGGTTTCAAGGATGTCATGTTCGGAACGCACAACGGTTCCAACACAGCCGAGGCAGTGGACCGTGTGAACACCCTGACGGTCGGGCTGGCGCTGGATTTGTTTGGGCTGACCGGCGATCCACCGCGTCTAACGGCGTTGGTTAGCCCCTAGAGCGTGTGCGCCCGCTGCCGTTTTACTGTGAGATGCAAGAATTGACGCGGATAGTATCATGTACAAGATTTCTATTATTGTGCCCGTTTATAATATGGCTCCATATTTGGAAGAGTGTTTTGAATCACTAGTTCACCAAACGGACGAGAACTTTGAAGTAGTCATTATCGATGATGGGAGCACTGATGGGAGCGACACAATATGTCACGAATACTGCAAACGTCATCGCAATATGCGGTACCATTGGCAAGAAAACTCTGGATTGGGTGCTGCACGCAATGCAGGCATAAAGCAAGCGCAGGGTGAGTTCATAACATTTGTAGATAGCGACGACTATGTTGCTACATGTTACTTGGCTCTTATGCGTAAGGCGCAAGTCCTTACAGGAGCAGATGTGGTATCAGCTCGATTCGCTAGCGTCGATGAATCTGGCAACTTTCTTGATGAACAAAGAAACAACATACGACAGAAGGTTAATTTTTGTCATGACGAACGCTTGTCTCATGCAGCCCAGGTGCTAGTCGCCTACGCCTCTTCGATCGCATGCTGCCGACTTTATCGCAAAAGCACGATTGCCGAGAATGCAATTTTTTTTCCCGATAGGCTTCCGCACGAAGACTTGTTTTTCACATACAAGGTGCTTCTTCTTTCGAAGAAGAACACGGCCATAGACGACGCTGTGTACTTCTACAGGCAAAGGGGGGACTCCCTCAGCAAGACTTTCTCGGTTGCCCACATCGATTCCTTATATGCGCTATGGAAAGATACAGACGATTTCCTTAGAGTACGGAATGCTCCCGAAATATTCCATGTGCTTGCAAACAGGAGGATTCTGCTGCAACTTTCCAATCTCATCACTCGCTTGACAGTCACTGGTGAGCACGTTCGAAACTACTTGGTCAGTTCGTACAGAGATCGAGAAGGTGACATTAACCGCCTCATACAGCAGGTTGAGTCGTCTGTGCTTGGTTCATCTGCGGTGCCGAAGAATGTAAGGAATGCTTTTCGTTCCTTTGCCTTCGACCAAGGCAAGGCTCATGCTAGCGGTTCTGGAGCTGCCCACGAGCGAAATTCGACGGGCATGCATATCGCGCGCGATAAAGGGGAAAGTATGACTGATATACTGTTTATCCCCCACAAAGATTATCATGTTTATACTATATCACTTTTCCTGCACTCTCTCAATAGATTGGGGGTGCGCAGCAAGATTCTCGATGTTACTGGCGTATATCGCGACGAAGGGGTTCGGAGAAAGGCGCAGGAATTAGGCCTTGATCTTGTGGACTTCGCGACCATTTGTGAGGGCGCTCTTAGACCATCAATGCTTGTAGCATTTAATGATTGGGAACCAATTGTCAGATCTCTATTTTGCGCGGCACACGATGCTGGAATTTTAACCGCAGCATTAGTAGAAGGCATACAGGATTACGACGACGCAGACACCAAGCGAGTGCGAGAGCCGTATCGAACTTCCGATGTTGTCATTATTCCTGGCCCACACGACCGGAAGTATTTCCGCAACCCTCGGCAGAAGATTTTCGTCGGTGGCGTTCCGAGGATAGCGGAGCTATTCCGTCACTCTGCCAAGCGATCGAGAAGCACCAACAAGACGGCATTGATTAACTCAAACTTTTCCTATGGCGTCCTGGTAGAGGCCCGAGACGAGTGGCTAAGGGGAGCCGTTGGGGCATGCCAGCTGGCCGGGTTCCAACCTGTTATTTCGCGCCATCCGGCCGATGAAGGAGCGTTGTACTCAGAACTAGTGACGAAGGACACCTTCTATTCAGCGCTCGAAGTTGCGGATGTCACCATACAACGTTTTGCTTCTGGTATACTGGAGGCATTGGCAGTAGGAAAGTTTGTTATCTATTACAACCCGCATAAAGAAAAGGCAGACAAGTTCAAGGATGCCGGCGGAGCGCTTTTCTACACGGAGTCGGAGAGAGATCTAGTAGAGATACTCTCGAAGCTCGACGAGCAACGCGTCAACGCAACGGCGGTTCGTAGGTTTCTCCATGACCACTGTTTCATCGGAGAGGGTAACCTCAATGACATAATCGCTTCTCATCTAAGAGATGGCGTTGCAAAGGCAAACTCGTCGACTATTGACTTTTCCCGCTTTTTGTCGAATGTCGAGATAGTTAAACGATATACGAGCAATTTTAAGAAGAAGGTCCCTGATTTGCAAAGAAGATTTCCGGCAATCTACGGAAGTGCTGATTTAGGCAAACTGGACGTCGCTGGACTCTTCAGAAGCATTGAGACAACGGGAGAGGTATCCGGGACGCGGCAGATTGCAGGGCATGCTGCTCCCGTTACTCGTATTCCGGAACCTAAGGCGCAACAAGCTGCAGGACGCGCATACATTATTGGCAACGGTCCGTCTCTCTCGGGCTTTGACTTGAAGCGGCTAAAAGGGAAGGCATGCTTCGGCATGAACGCCGCCTATCGCCATTGGGACAGGATAGGTTGGTATCCGACCCATTATGCCTGTCTCGACGAGGTGTTAGGGCTCTCTCATATAGACCCGATTGCGCGGCTGATTGCAAACGCTGATGTCTATGGTATCAAGAAGCTTCTTCTGCGACATAGTCTCATTGAAGCACTGGGTCCGCTCGGGCGTTGGCCGCAGGTGGTTGACTTCGATGAATTGCGCGAAGGCGATGCGCGCTTCGCCCGTGAGCCCCTGACCACTGGCAGTCACACGGCGATCTGGGCGGCTACGCTTGGCTTCTCGCCTCTGATACTGCTCGGTGTCGATGCCGACTACGTCGAGGTTGTTTCTGGCGCAGAGCGTAGGGAGGGCAACGTTCTCGAGATCGTACGCGAGGGCGACAACCCCAATTATTTCTTCGACGGCTATCAACGCTCCGGAGACCGCTATCACCTGCCCAACGTCGGCGGGAAGTCGCACGTGCGCAGTTGGCGAGTGGCTGGAGACATCCTTGCTGAGATCGGTGCCGTTGCTTACAATACTTCCTTTAAATCACAGGTTGATGTGTTCGAGTTCTGCAACGTCGAGCAGGCAGTTGCGGGCGGGCCGATAGATCCGATTCCGGCATTCGGAGTGTTTCGTCGGCGAATGCAGCCGCTCAGTCTGCCCATTGTGGAGGGGGCACAGGCTGACTAGCCAGCGGCCTTTCGCGACGGAAGAACCTGCCGGGACGGAAGACCGGCTCGTTAGCGGAGCAGACGTTGCCATCCTGGTAGCGCTTGCTGCGCTAGCGATTGGGCTTATATTTGCGCCACTGCTGGAGCGCGCGGTGGGCTGGACCGGCATTGTGCTGTTCCTGTTGTGCGAGGCGCGGACACGGATGCTTCTGGCCGCTGTGAAGCGCAAGGTCGCGGCGCCCGAACGGTCTTCCGGGGAAGGTGCGCAAGGGGGGCATCTTCCAGACGAAGCGGTTGCGAATTGTCTGCGGGAGCTGACGAGCCGCCAGAACCAGCTCGTCGTGCGGCTGGACGCGCTCTCCCGCGAGCTAACGCGCGCCCGCACAGTTCTAATCAACGAGCTTCCCCAGTGGCGCAGCGCGATCGAGCAGCCCATTTCGTCCCGACTGCTTGAGACCGATACGAGGCTGAGCGGGAAGCTCGACGCGGGGCTTGAGGTCATGAGCCAAGCCCAGGCAAAGGAGGTGAAGGAGCGCCGCGGAGCAGTTGCGCAGTTGGAGTCGGCACTTGGTAGCACTCAGCACCGACTTGCCACGGAGGCGGCGGCGCGGGCCGAATTGACCGCCAGGGTGTCCGAGCAGTCGCGTACTCTGATCGCAGTGGGCAAGTCTGTGGAAGGCATTGGAGGCCGGCTGGACCGCGGTCTGGCACAGCTCGAGGGCCTCAGCCGCACAGTCGGCCAGGCCGCGCAGATCGCCGAGGAGCGGGCCGAACGCCTTGTCACGGCGGAACGGAGCCTAGACCGACTGTCGATAAGCATGGAGGAAGAGACCGGGCGCCTTCGCAGGCTCCAAAGCGACGTAAGCGCGATTTCGGCACTTCTGGACGCCGAACGGCGCAGATTGGGGGAACTCACGGAGTTGCAGTCGCGCATCAGTGAGCGGGCCGACGAGAACGCCGCCCTTCTGAGTGCGCTCTCGACGGCAGTGGACGGATACTCCGCCGGCGCGAGCGCGGTTCGAGAGGCGCTGGACCTGTTCCGGGCCGACGCTGCGGCTGACCGCGAGAAGCTCATCGCTCTGGATGCCGCGCATGCGGTGCTCAAGAGCACTCAAACGAGGTCGACCGACGAGCTCAAGATGGCGATGGAGGCCCGTGTTGCGGAGATCGCGGCGCTGCGCGACACGGTCGAGGCGCTGGGCGTCGGAGCCGTTGCCGACAGACAGCAGCTGGCCGCACTGGACAGCGCCCAGGCGGCACTCGAAAGCATTCAGACGACATCCACCGACGAGCTCAAGGTGGCGATCGAGGCCCGTATTGCCGAGACCGCGGCGGTGCGCGCGGCGCTTGAGTCGCTGGCCGCCGGAACCATAGCCGACAGGCAGCATCTGGCCGCACTGGACAATGCGCAGGCGGCGCTCGAGAACACTCAGACGACATCGACCGACGAGCTCAAGATGGCGATGGAGGCCCGCGTTGCGGAGATCGCGGCGTTGCGCGACACGGTCGAGACGCTGGCCGCCGGAACCGTTGCCGACAGGCAACGGCTCGCCGCACTGGACAATGCGCAGGCGGCGCTCGAGAACACTCAGACGACATCGACCGACGAGCTCAAGATGGCGATGGAGGCCCGCGTTGCGGAGATCGCAGCGTTGCGCGACACGGTCGAGACGCTGGCCGCCGGAACCGTTGCCGACAGGCAGCGGCTGGCTGCACTGGACAATGCGCAGGCGGCGCTCGAGAACACTCAGACGAGATCGACCGACGAGCTCAAGATAGCGATGGAGGCCCGCGTTGCGGAGATCGCGGCGTTGCGCGACACGGTCGAGACGCTGGCCGCCGGAACCGTTGCCGACAGGCAGCGGCTGGCTGCACTGGACGATGCGCAGGCGGCGCTCGAAAGCACTCAGACGAGATCGACCGACGAGCTCAAGGTGGCAATGGAGGCCCGTGTGGCCGAGGCCTCGGCGCTGCGCGAGACGGTCGAGACGCTGGTCGCCGGAACCGTTGCCGACAGGCAGCGGCTGGCTGCACTGGACGATGCGCAGGCGGCGCTCGAAAGCACTCAGACGAAATCGACCGACGAGCTCAAGGTGGCAATGGCGGCCCGTGTTGCGGAGATCGCGGGGCTGCGCGCTTCGCTCGGATCTCTGGCTGCCGAAACCGTTGCCGACAGGCAACGGCTGGCCGGACTGGAAAACGCGCAGGCTGCGCTCGAAAGCACTCAGACGAAATCAGCCGACGAGTTCAAGGTGGCAACGGAGGCCCGTGCTGCGGAGATCGTGCCGCTGCGCGAGACGGTCGAGACGCTGGCCGCCAGAACCGCTGCCGACAGGCAGCGGCTGGCCGCACTAGACAGCGCGCAGGCGGCGCTCAAAAGCACTCACACGAAATCAGCCGACGAGCTCAGGGTGGCAATGGAGGCCCGTGCTGCGGAGATCGCGGCGCTGCGCGCTTCACTCGAATCTCAGGCGACCGAAGCCGTTGCCGACAGGCAGCGGCTGGCCGGACTGGACAACGCGCAGGCGGCGCTCGAAAGCACTCACACGAAATCAGCCGACGAGCTCAGGGTGGCAATGGAGGCCCGTGCTGCGGAGATCGCGGCGCTACGCGCTTCACTCGAATCTCAGGCCACCGACGCCGTTGCCGACAGGCAGCGGCTGGCCGGACTGGAAAACGCGCAGGCAGTGCTCGAAAGCACTCAGACGAGATCGACCGACGCGCTCAAGGTGGCGATGGGGGTCCGCGCTAGAGAGACAGTGGCGGTGCGCGAGATGGTCGAGGGGCTTACCACGCTGGTTGACGCCGACCGGCAGAAATTCTCCGCACTGCCTGCAAAACTTGATCAACTAAGTAACTCGTTGGCAGCATTGCGATTGCAATCCGTCTCGCTCGATCTGGTGTCGGCCCTACGTTCGGTGCGCCTGATATGGACACAAAAGAGTGCCTTGAAGTCAATGGAAGAAGAGATTGGTGTCGAGCACGGTCACGCCCTTCTCATGGCGGTACTGGCGGAAGAGGAACGTAAGTCGCCAGGGGTGCTCTCCGGAAAGACCCTGATTGAGATTGGTACTACACGCGAGTTATGGCCGAACCAAGGTTCGACTGAGAAACTTGCAATTTTCACAGCTATGACAGACATGTATTTTAGAACTGTAGATATGGATCCTGCCAATACAAGACGTGCCAAGGAAGTGATCAAGTATATAAATCCTACTGCAAGAGCGATTACGATGAAAGGAGAGGAATATCTTTCTGTGTATGATTCAGTGATTGACTATGTTTATTTAGATGCCTTTGACTGTTATCATGATAACCATTCTCAGCAGCGTAAGGATCGGTATCGAGAGCTACTAAATACAAGCATAACTGACGAAACGTGTTGGAGAATGCACGCCGATTGTGCGGAGTCTCTTATAGAGAAGATGAGAATTGGAGGCATCATCGTAATTGATGACACATGGATCGACGCAGAGGGGACTTACACCGGAAAAGGCAAGCTCGCCGTGCCTATTCTGGAAAAGAGCGGCTTTAAAATTATAGCAAAGATCGGTACGGCTATCGCTTTGAGGCGACCCAGGAAGCCGAATAGCCAGCTCAAGTAGCAACTGATCCGCATCATCGCCACGGCTTTAGCCGTGTAGAAAACGGGTCGGTTATCTCCTAGTGGCCTTGCGAACGAGCGAAGGTGCCGATCTTGACCCGGCAACGGCAAGCGTATGACGAACATCCCGCATCTAGGCATTAGGCGTCACGGGTCGCCGCAGGACCGAAATGCAGTCGTGGTCGTTCCTGAAAGTCTGCTTAACAATTTCTAGGCCAACCCCTTGGGCGAACTCCGCCATCTTCTCCAGCGTCATGTCTGTGCGGTGACCCTGCTCGCGCATCCCCTTTCCACTGTGGTCGAGCCAGAGAATGCCGCCCGGAACGATTCTGTCGGCGAGTTGGCGCACGTACCCGTGGACAATGTCCGGGTGGACATGCACGAGGCTGTCAAACGAGGCGATTAGGTCATAGTCGAGACTCTCGAGCATGTCGCACGAAAGACCATCGTTGCAATAGTATCTCTGCTTGATGGGAATCTGTTGGAACCGCGACCGGCATATGGTCAAGCATGCTTGATTCATGTCTAGGAAATCGATTTCCTTTGCATAGCGCATCAACTCGACTGAGAAGCGGCCAGCACCGCAAGCAAGTTCCAATATCTTGAGGTTGTACCTGTTGTTTGTATGCTCACGAAGAAAGCGATCAGCAAGCCACGCGATGTTCGCGGGGCGTTGCACGACGCCCCCATCCCATTGATACCCCAATGCATCGCGCCGGGACCACTCTTCAGCGTCGCCCCATCGGTGGCGGTTCATCTCCACATTGGCCTGTACGTTAGTGATCGACGGTCTTACCTTGGTCAATTCGCAGCCCTCCAATAGTGGAATAGCATTCGGCTAACAGGCTTCGCGGGGCTTCCCGGCTTGCGGAATTGCACTCCGCGCAGAGGATTTGGACCAGCTACTCAATGCAATGTATTTACCAAACCCAATTCAGATTCCGCTTACAAACTTTGTGAAAAATTCGGGAAATGCCTATGCGATATATTGCTCACTATCCTTCTGTCGACGTAAGGTGGAAAAGCAAAATAATCGTATAGGCCGGCGGCACGCAAACTATCCAGAAAGATCGCCGCATTCTCCAAATCATGCCCTAGCAAGTCGCATAGTTCATAACCTAGATCGCGGAGCAAATTAAACACCTCTTCCGGCTGTGCCCCATGCAATCCGAGAGTCTCTAATCCACACTCAAAGTGAATGACGGGAGTACCCACCTTAAGCGTCTCGATAAGCCCTCTCATAACATGAAATTCGGCACCCTCTACATCTATCTTAACAAATCGACAATCTTCCTTCCTGTTACATTCTGCGTCTACCGTTGTCTGAGGCAGCGCCAACTCTTGCACATTGGCTGTCTCACGCAGCCCCGTACGCAACACCGAGGCGCTCTTGCCTGGATCGTTCTTCACATAATTAAATCGCACCTCTGGCCGGCCTACATCACCCAAGACCGCATTGATCAATGTGACGTTCTTGAACCCACCGGCCTCCAACCTCCTCTCAAGTATATTGCATTTTTCAGTAATGGGCTCAAAGGCAAATACATGGCCTAAGTGTCCAACGGCACCTGCCATCGGGAGAGTGTGCTTGCCGGTGTGGGCGCCGCAGTCAATTGCTACGCTACCCGGCGACAGCACCTTTAAGTAGACATCCTTGATAATACTTTCGAATACGGCAGGAGCATCCGCATAACGGGCCCTCAGCTCCCGGTACAATCGCCTGAATTCCATTTCTTACACTTCCTGCAAGGGGCGAAGCATTAGGTGATTGGCGTAGCGCGCGTCAGCCTGTCCTGCCGAACGAAGCTCCCTACTGCAGCCTTATCCAGGCGCGAACTCTTTGTACGCTCAGCATGCCGACGAAGGGCAGGATCAGCGCCCAAACAGAGAAGTACGCGAAATCATAGTAGGTCGTAGCTGCCTCCCCAAAGTACCCGGCACGAAACACCTCGTAGCAGTGAACCATCGGATTGAGCAGAACAGTTTTTTGTGCCCAGGATGGCAGCCAGTCGACCATGAAGAAGGCGCCCGAGATTGGAATCGTCACATACTGAAACGGCTGGATCAATCGCTCCGCGGTCTCCGATCGTTCAGTGATCGCAGCAATGATTGCCCCGCAGCCCATTGCCAGCCATGCCATCATGGCCCAGCCGATCAGTAGCAGGTCCAGCCGGGCGATCGCCGACACGATACCGGCCGTGTAAAGGCCGCCCCAGACGACGAGAAGAGCCGTTGATGTGGCGACGAATTCGAGGCTAAGACGCGACACCAGGATGTCAAAGGGCGTGATCGCCCGGTGATAGAGCAGCGGCGCCGAGCGCCGGAATATCGTGATAGGCGCGTTCGTCATATGCCGCCACAAAGTCAGCGGCATGTAACCCGTGAGGACGATCTCTACGAGCTTCATGCCGTGCTTCATCTCACCCATCGTGAAGGACCAGACGATCATGACGCCGACGGTCAGCAGCAGGGGCTCCAGGATCGCCCAGACGAAACCGATGTTATTGCGGCCGTAGCGCATCATCAGGTCACGCAGGACGAGCGCGCGGATGTTCCGGGCTTGGATGGCGAAGCCTGCCAGCGGAGAGCTTTTACCTGGCGACATGCTCACGGATCCCCGAAAACACCAGCCAGCCGATGAGAATCAACAGCAGGTTGGCGAACAGCACGGTCAAGGTGAGCCGGATCCGCTCCGGCTGCGTCGAGTAGTCCGGCACGTGCGGCTCGACCACGCGCTCGAGGTAGAGCTGCTGGCGCGCCGCCTCGTCGCGCGCACGCACCAGCTCGGCTTCCGCCGCAGCCAGGCGCTTCTGGGCGAAATCGCGCTCCAGGCTCAGGCGCTCGTAGTCGGCGACACGGTCGGCGAGGCCGCCGGAGTCCTTGCCGATGCGGGCGCGCTCCTGGGCGATCTGCTGCTCGAGCGCCGCCTCCTTGCGCTTGAGGCCCGGCATCTGCGGGCTGGCGCCGGAGCCGGCCTGCAGCTCGCGGATCTGCGCGCGCGTCGCCGCCAGCTCGGCCGAGAGCTGGGCGATCAGCTCGCCCAGGGTGGCGGCGTTGTGCGCCGGGTCGATGGTGAGCTCGCGATTGCGGAAGGTCGTGAGAGCGAGCTGGGCCGCGATCAGGCGCTGCTGCGACTGCTCGAGATCGGCCTGGGCGACACGAATGGCATCGGCCTTGGCCCGCGCATTCATGCGATTGACCAGCGCCTCGCCCTGGTCGAGCAGCGAGGCGGCAATGGCGCGCGCGTCGGTGGGGTCGAACGCCCTCACCTTCAGGGTGGTCACGCCGGTCGTCCCGGAATGGGTCGCCGAGACCATGCGCTGGAAGTAGGAATAGAACTCCTCCTCGCGGTCGCGATAAAGAATCGACGGGAAGCGCGCCAGGAAATCGGCATGCGCGACGCGGAACATCGAGTCGAGCGGCAGGATCGGCCGCAGGCGCGCGATGGCGTCGCGCGACTTGATGAAATCCTGCACCGCGTAGGAATCGTCCTGCGAGCGCATCAAGCCGAGGCTCGTCAGCATCGTGAGCCCGACCGGCATGTTCTGGCGGCTCGCCGACTTGACCACGAAGCGGGCCTCGGACTCGTATTGATCCGTCGCGATCAGCCCGAAATAGACGATCGCGAACCACGTCGGCAGGCCGAGCACCAGCCACAGGAGAATCGTCCGGCCGCGACGCGCGAAGAAGCCGGCACGCGGCGACCCGGATGGCGGCGCGCGCACGCGCTCGTCCCCGTCGCCGGCGCCTGGCGGCCATCTGCCCAATCGATCGGATTCGGAGATACTCACGCGCCCTCCACCGACGGCACGCGACCCGAAACGAGCGGGTCGACGCCAATATCTTTACAAGCCCGCAGGACGCACTTAAGGTTGTGCCCGCTATATTGCAACGAGACGGCATCGCAAATCGCTTCCGCAGCGGTTGCGTATTCTACCGCTGATCGCCACCTGATACTCGCTCCGGACAAGATACTCGAACGGGAAACCAGGCCATGCCCGACGCCGCGAACCTGACATCCTACGCGCGCCTGCTGAAGCTGACGCCCGTCATCGACCTGCCGGACCAGGGCCGGGTCGTCGAGCCGGCGCCCGAGGCCGGCGCGCGGCGCAAGCTCGACCTTCGCCCGCTGCGCGGGCTGCTGCTGTTCGTGCTGCTGCCGGCCCTCGCCGGGGCGGTGTATTTCGGCGTTATCGCCGCCGACCGCTTCGAATCGGAGGCGCGCTTCGTCATCCGCACGCCGGGGACGCAGATGCCCAGCGCGGCGCTCGCCAGCCTGATGCAGAATGCCGGCGTCGCGCGCGGCGCCGACGATGCCTACGTCGTCCGCGACTACCTCGAATCGCGCGACGCCATGGCCTACCTCGAGCGGAAGGCGGGCCTGCGCGAGGCGGTCGCCAGCGAGAAGGCGGACGTGCTGTGGCGCTTCCCCAACTTCTTCACCTCGAACACGCAGGAAGGCCTGCACTGGCACTACGGGCGGCTGCTCTCGGTCGACTACGACACGACGACGGGCGTCTCGACGCTGCGCATGGAGGCGTTCACGCCGCAGGAGGCCGAGCGGCTGACGACGGCCCTGCTGGAAGCCTCGGAGCTGCTGATCAACCGGCTGAACGAGCGGGCGCGGCGCGACGCGATCGCCTTCGCCGAGCAGGAAGTCGAGCGCATGCGCCAGCGCACGATGGCGGCACAGGCGAAGCTGACGGCGTTCCGCGAGCGCGAGACGCTGATCGACCCGAGCCACGCCACGCTGGCCGTCCTGGAAGGGATCGCCCGGCTCTCCCAGGACGTCGCCCTGGTCAACGTGCAGATCCGCGAGCTGCGCGCCGGCTCGCCCGGCGGGCCGCAGCTGGTCGCGCTGCGCAAGCGCCAGGCGGCGCTCGAGGCGCAGATCGCCGCCGAGCGCAAGCGGCTGGCCGGCGACGTGACGGCGATCGCGCCGCGCATCGCCGAGTTCGAGCAGCTGGTGCTGGAGCGGGAATTCTCCGAGCGCGCGCTGATGGCGGCCCTCGCCGCCGTGGAGACGGCGCGCCTGGAGGCGCAGCGCCAGCACGTCTATGTCGAGCGGGTCGCCGAGCCCAGCCTGCCCGATCACCCGGCCTACCCGCGGCGCATCCTGTGGAGCCTGGCGATCCTCGTGATCGCCTATGCCGTGTTCCGGATCGGCAAGTCGCTGGTCGACGATGCCCGCAATCACGTCGCCTCGTGATCTTCCGGTGACCGCCATCGCGTCAGCCTCCGCACCGGCAGGTCTCGACCAGGCGAGCGCTGCCGCGGGTGCGGCGGCGCGCTGCGTCGAGGCGATCGAGGTGACCAAGATATTCCACACCGAGCAGGGCCCGGTGCGCGCCGTGGATCATGTCTCGTTCCGCGTCGGCGCCGGCGAGCGGCTCGGCATCCTGGGCGCCAACGGCGCGGGGAAGTCGACGCTGATCCGCATCCTGTCCGGCATCCTGACGCCGACCTCGGGCGAGGTGCGGCGCGGGCTCACGCTGTCGTGGCCGCTCGCGCTGGGCGGCGGCTTCGAGGGGGAGCTCACCGGCTACGACAACGTGCGGTTCCTGAGCGGCCTGTACGGCCTGCCGTTCCGCGAGACCTACGACTACGTGCAGGATTTCTCCGAGCTGGGACGGTTCATGCAGGTCCCGGTGCGCTTCTATTCCGACGGCATGCGCATGCGGCTCGCCTTCGCGCTGTCGCTGGCCATGAACTTCGAGTGCTACCTGATCGACGAGGTGATCCTGGTCGGCGATCGCCGCTTCCAGCTCAAGTGCCACGACGAGCTGTTCGGCCGGCGCGCCCACTGCGGCATGATCATGGCCGTGCACTCCGCCCACACGATCCAGGAATACTGCCAGAGCGCGCTGATCATGAAGGCGGGGCGCGGCCGCATCCTCACCGACCTCAAGCTGGCGGCACGGATCTACGGGGAGCTGTAGCGACTCATCGCTGGGATCGCGCCACTCCAGTGGCGCATCATCGGCTGCTCCAAGGGAGAAGGGCGCCACTGGAGTGGCGCGCTCCCAGCGGATCATCGCACTTCCTCCAGCGCGACCTCGATCAGCGCGACCTGGCCTTCGAGCGTCGACTCCTGGCTGATCAGGCGCAGCTCCACGGGATGCATCGGGTCGGCGACCTGGAACTCGAGCTCGAGGGTGAAGATGCCGCCACGTGCCGTCTCGAAGAAGCCGCGCGAGACCAGGCCACCGCAATCGGCCTCGAGGATGAACGGCATCTTGCCGACGTCGGGGCTGAAGCCGAGCCAGGCGCGCGCCAGCCACCGTCCCTCGGGCAGCGGCAGGTAGGGACCGTAGGCCAGGATGCGTGCCCGCCCGGCGAGCTCGATCAGCGCCGGCAGGTGCTGGCCCGGCGCGTCGCCCTGGAGAAAGACCTCGCGCGGCCAGCGCACGGCGAGCGGGCCGTTGTGCGGCGCCGCCGCGAACAGCGGCGCGAGGTAGCTCCCCGTCAGGAGATCGCCGGGCGGGCCGAAGCCTGTCGCGCGTTCCGCCGAGACCGGCGCGATGAGCGCCGATTCCACGACGTTCTGACCAAGACTTGCAGCGAAAGCCACGGCTGAGACGAACGGCATCGCCCTGATCGCGGCGAATGCGTCCTTA
>JALHMO010000021.1 GCA_022844015.1 Reyranella sp.
CGTCCCCGACGGCGCCGTCGCGGTGGCGCTCGACCGCCGCGGCAGCGCGCTCGACAGCGAGGCCTTCGCCCGGCGGCTCGGCCGCTGGCGCGACGAGTCGGTGGCCGACATCGCCTTCCTGATCGGCGGCGCCGACGGCCACGGCGAGGCCCTGCTCGGGCAGTGCGCCCTGGTCCTCTCCCTCGGCCCGATGACCTGGCCGCACCTGCTCGCCCGCGCCATGCTCGCCGAGCAGATCTACCGCGCCCAGCAGCTGCTCGCCGGCCACCCGTACCATCGGGCGTAGCCCGGGCAGCCCACGTGCCGTTGCAAAGGAAACCTCATCCTGAGGAGCCGCGCGTCGCGCGGCGTCTCGAAGGATGGAACCAAACGAGGGTGCCTGCAGCCCATGCTTCGAGACGCGCCCCTTGGGGGCGCTCCTCAGCATGAGGTGGGAGGGGTGGCCACACGCAATGGTCATTGTCGGCCAAGCCAAAGACCTCACCCTGAGAGCTCGAGGTGGGAGGGGCGGCACGATGAATCCAGAGGCTTCCAACTCTCCTCGGACCCGACCCGATCGGGAGAAATCTCTGAAACTGCCCCTGTTCTGACGAAAATCCGAGGCTACATTGCGCCCCATGAATGCCCCTGTCCGGCGGCTGCTCGCCGCCTGCTCCGTTGTCGCCCTCGCGGCCGTGTCGACAGTTGTCCTGGCCCAATCCGGTTGGGCCCAGCCCACGCCGTCGCGCTCGCCGGCCGACACGCCCCAGGCGGACAGGCCGAAGGCCGTGCGCAGCATCCCGTACGTGTCGATCACCGGCGAGGACGGCAAGCAGCGGCACTTCGAGACCAACGCCATCCCGCTGCTGTTCAACCGCGCCTGCTTCGGCTGGCGGATGTATCTCGGCGGGCCCAACCGCGTGGTCTCGCTCAAGGAGGTGCTGACGACCTCGCAGCCGGCCGAGCAGGTGATCGCCGGGCCGGAGACCGAGGTCAGCGCCGACAAGACGCAGGCGACGACGCGCATGCTGGAGACGGTGCAGGAGGGCGTGCTGCAGCGCTCGTGGTGCATCATCCCGGGCGACCCGCCGGGCACCTACACCTATCACATCACGATCGATGGCGAGCCGCGCGGCGAGTTCGTGTTCTGCGCCATCGAGGTGCCGGACCAGAACCCCAACACCGACCCGCGCGACCTTTCCTGCCCCAACAAGTTCAACTCGGTCGAGCGCGCCCGGCCGCCACGCCAGCGCGCGCCGTCCTGAGCGGTGCCCTCTCCTGAGGCAGTCATGGCCAGACGGCGTCCCGCGGTCCTGTGCATTCTCGACGGCTGGGGACACCGGCCCGACCGGCCGTACAATGCCATCCTGAACGCGCGCACGCCGAATTACGACCGGCTGGTCGAAACCTGCCCGCAGGGCCTGATCGACGCCTCCGAGACCTTCGTCGGCCTGCCCAATGGCCAGATGGGCAACTCCGAGGTCGGCCACATGAACCTCGGCGCCGGCCGCGTCGCCGTGCCCGACCTGCCGCGCATCGACAACGCCATCGCCGACGGCTCGCTGGCCCGCAGCCCGATCCTGGCCGGGCTGATCGCCGACCTGAAGAAGACCGGCGGCGCCTGCCACCTGATGGGGCTCGCCTCGCCGGGCGGCGTGCATGCCCACCAGGACCATCTGGTGGCGCTCGCCAACCTGATCGCCGGCGCCGGCGTCCCGGTGTGGATCCACGCCTTCCTCGACGGACGCGACATGCCGCCGCGCAGCGCGCACGAATGCCTGCGCGCGATCCGGGCCGGGCTGAAGCCCGGCCTGCCGATACGGTTCGCCACCGTCGCCGGCCGCTTCTACCCGATGGACCGCGACAAGCGCTGGGAGCGCGTGACCGTGGGCTACGACGCCATCGTCGATGCCCGAATTCACGAGGGGAGCGGCGAGCGCGCCGCGACCGCCGAGGCGGCGGTCGACAAGGGCTATGCCGCCGGCCAGGACGACGAGTTCGTCGTGCCCACCGTGATCGACGGCTACCGCGGCATGGCGGACGGCGACGGCGTGCTGATGGTCAACTACCGGTCCGACCGCGCGCGCGAGATCCTGACGGCGCTGCTCGATCCGCGCTTCGACGGCTTCGACCGCGCACGCGTCGTCAAGATTGCGGCGGCGGTCGGCATGGCCGAGTACTCGGCGGCGCTCAACCCGTTCCTGAAGACGCTGTTCCCGGCAAAAGCGATCACGATGGGCCTCGGCGAGACCGTCGCCAGGGCCGGGCTGAAGCAGCTGCGCATCGCCGAGACGGAAAAGTACGCCCACGTCACGTTCTTCTTCAACGGCGGCGAGGAGCGGCAGTTCGACGGCGAGGACCGCATCCTGGTGCCCTCGCCCAAGGTCAAGACCTACGACCTGAAGCCCGAGATGAGCGCCGACGAGGTGACCGACAAGCTGGTCGCGGCGATCGGCTCGGGGCGCTACGATCTGGTCGTCGTCAACTACGCCAACACCGACCAGGTCGGCCATTCGGGCGACTACGACGCGGCGGTGACGGCGGCCGAGGCGGTCGATCGCTGCCTGGGCCGGCTGATGGCGGCGGTCGAGGCGGCGGGCGGCGTGCTGCTGGTCACCGCCGACCACGGCAACGCCGAGCTGATGTTCGACGAGACGACGCATCAGAAGCACACCCAGCACACCTTGAACCGGGTTCCGGCGCTGCTGTTCAACGGCCCCGCCGGCGTGCGCTCGCTGTCGGACGGCAAGCTGGCCGACGTGGCGCCGACGCTTCTGGCCCTGATGGGCGTGCGCCAGCCCGCCGAGATGACCGGCCATTCGCTGCTGTCGGAGCATGCCCGTCCGCACATCCTCGCCGTGGCCCCGGAACAGGCCGCCGCGGCCTCGGCGTGACCGCCATTTCCACATGCGCTGGAAGCGCGCCACTCCAAAGCAGACCTCATCGTGAGAGCCTGTGACTTTTTCGATAGTCGTTTTTTGGCGATTGATTGAGGTCGCTACCGCGAACTTTTCTGTCGTCCTGAGCGCCGCGAAGGACCTCATCGCCGCCTGGTACGAGTGTACTTTGGAACTTCTGGCGATGAGATCCTTCGCTTACGGTGCTTGCTTCGCAAGCGCCTTTGCTCGGATGACGGGAGAGGGACGACTTAGCCCGGATTTCTCAAAGGGGAGCGCGCATCGTGCCTGCACCGCGCCTGATCCCCACCCTTCGAGACGCCGCGCTCCGCGCGGCTCCTCAGGGTGAGGAGGGAAGCGCGTCGAAGGACGGGGCGCTCCCCATCAGGGTGAGAACCCTTCGGAAAGGCGCGCTCCCGGCCATGAGCCATGACCCGGAGGCCTCGCCACTTCGTGAACAGGCGCACGATCGAGCCTCCAGAAGAGCCCTGCCGCCGCCTTGATAGTGCCAAAGAGCCCCCTGTATCTTGCACCCACGATCCGGAAACCCTGATCGTCCGGCCTGCCGGCCCGGCGATCCCATCTCGAAGGCCCCCTTCGTCGAAGGAATGACAATGACCCGTATGCGTATCGCCTCCGCCGCCGCGATCATGGCTTTCCTCGCCGTGCCGGTGGGCATCACCGCGTGGTCGCAGGACAAGGCCGACCCCAAGGCCGGCGGCGACAAGAGCGAGCTGTACCAGCAGCTCAACCTGTTCGGCGACGTGCTCGAGCGGGTGCGCCGCGACTATGTCGAGCCGGTCGACGAGAAGACCCTGATCGAGAACGCCATCAACGGCATGCTGACCTCGCTCGACCCGCACTCGAGCTACATGAACCCCAAGACCTACAAGGACATGCAGGTCCAGACCAAGGGCGAGTTCGGCGGGCTCGGCATCGAGGTCACGATGGAGAACGGGGTCATCAAGGTGGTATCGCCGATCGACGACACGCCGGCCTCCAAGGCGGGCATCCAGTCGGGCGACCTGATCTTCGCGCTCGACGGCGAGCCGGTGCAGGGCCTCACCCTGCAGGAGGCGGTCGAGCGCATGCGCGGCAAGGTCGGCACGCCGATCAAGCTCTCGATCCGCCGCGGCACCAAGGATCCGTTCGACGTCTCGCTGACCCGCGACACCATCAAGGTGAAGGCGGTGCGCTACAAGCTGGAGGGCGGCGACATCGGCTACATCCGCGTCACCTCGTTCACCGAGCAGACCACCTCGGGCGTGCTCGACGCGGTCGAGAAGCTCAAGAAGGAGGCCGGCAACAAGCTCAAGGGCTTCATCATCGACCTGCGCAACAACCCGGGCGGCCTGCTCGACCAGGCGATCTCGATGAGCGACGCCTTCCTCGACAAGGGCGAGATCGTCTCGGTCAAGGCGCGCAAGAGCGAGGACGTGCAGCGCTGGAACGCCAAGCCGGGCGACGTCGCGGGCGGCCTGCCGATCGTCGTGCTGATGAACGGCGGCTCGGCCTCGGCGTCGGAGATCGTCGCCGGCGCCCTGCAGGACCATCGCCGGGCCATCGTGCTGGGCACGCGCTCGTTCGGCAAAGGCTCGGTGCAGACCATCATGCAGGTGTCGGGCGGCGGCGCCATCCGGCTCACCACGGCGCTCTACTTCACGCCGTCGGGCCGCTCGATCCAGAAGGAAGGCATCAAGCCCGACATCGAGGTCCAGCCGGCCAAGATCGAGAACATCGAGGCGCGTTCGGGCTTCCGCGAGGAGAACCTGCGCCGCTCGATCACCAACCCCAACGACAAGCCGGGCGACAAGAAGGACGAGCCGCCGAAGCCCGAGGCCGGCAAGCCGGCCGACAAGCCGGCCACGTCTCAGACGACTCCGGGCCAGCCGGCGCCGGGTCAGGCAACGCCGGGCCAAGCCACCCCCGGCCAGACCACGCCCGTCCAGGTGACACCAGCCAAGCCGGGCGACACGGAAGACCCGCCCAAGGAAGCCGCGGCCGACTACCAGCTGCTGCGCGCCGCCGACCTGATCCGCGGCATCGCGCTCTACAGCAACCGCGCCAATTGAGAGTAGCCGCAGGAATTGAGCGGTCCTGTCCTGCCAGCTCCGCTGCCAGCGAGGCGATGCACCGCCCAATCATATTCCTCTCCCCCCCAAAGGGGCTGTCGACACATCCTCCCTGCGCGAAGCGCGGGGAGGTGCCCCCGGCAGGGGGCGGAGGGGTCGAGAGAAACACACGTTCTTCTAGAATATTTCGTCAGATTGACGCCACCCATCGTCGATCTATGAGACCTTGCACCGGAAGAACATGGATGGACGCTTCTGAGGCTCCTGACCCCTCCGCCCCATAGGCGTTAAACTAAGCAGAATCCTCATCCTGAGGAGGCCGCGCAGCGGCCGTCTCGAAGGATAGGCCACACAGCAGCTCGATGAAAAAGCGGTATCGCAGCGCTCTCTCCTTTGCCCACCCTTCGAGACGCGGCCCTGTGGGCCGCTCCTCAGGGTGAGGATTCTTCTTAGTTTAACGCCTATGGGGGCATCCCCGCGCTTCGCGCAGGGAGGACACACGATGTGTGAATTCAACAGCGAGAAGGGGGAGAGGTTGGCCAAGGGGGTTGCGGATGATCTCGCAACCCTGCGATGCCCCCGCGCCTCGCCTCTCCTCCCCCCGGCGGAGTGGAACATGAACAGCAGAGCCCGGTGAGCGCTCCCGACCCTCTCTACCGGCCCAATGTCGGGCTGATGCTGATCGCCGCCGACCGGCGGGTGTTCGTCGGCCATCGGCCCGGCATGCCGGCCGGGCAGGCGTGGCAGATGCCGCAAGGCGGCATCGACAAGGGCGAGACGCCGGTCGAGGCGGCATGCCGCGAGCTCGGCGAGGAGGTCGGCACCACGCGGGCGCTGCTGCTGCGCGAGAGCCGCCACTGGATCCGCTACGACGTGCCGGCCAGGGTGGCGCCGGGCTACTGGAAGGGCCGCTGGCGCGGCCAGGCGCAGAAATGGTTCGCGCTCGCCTTCACCGGCCGCGACTCCGACATCGACATCGCCGCGCACGGCGACGAGTTCGACGCCTGGAAGTGGGTGCCCGCGCGCGAGCTGCCGGGCCTGATCGTGCCGTTCAAGCGCGCCGTCTACGAGGCCGTGCTGGCCGAGTTCGCCGACCTGGTGTGAGCGCGGCCGAGGCGGCAATCACCACGGCGTCGTCAGCACCCCGAGGTCCGCGGCCACCATGGCGACCCGCACCCCCGACAGCGTGAGCTGGTAGAGGTCGTACGTGCCGCCCGCGGAGCCGTCCAGGCCGACATCCCAGGCGACGATCTCCCAGGGCACCACGCCGAGCGGGCCGGCGCCGTCGGGGTCGTGGCCGACGAGCTCGAGGCGAAGCTTGCCTTCGATCACCAGCGCATTGCCCGTCCCCGCCGCCGTGAAGCGCGGGTCGGCACCATCCGACATCGCCAGCACGTCCGGCAGCCCGAGCCTCAAGGTGCTCTCGAGGGCGTGCGTGAAGACGATCCTCTCGATGCCCGTGATTCTGCCGTCGGCGAGGGCTGTGAAATCGTACAGTTGCCCTGCTGCGGTCAGGGCCAGCGTGTCGGTCCCGCCACCGCCGTCGATGCCGAGGAAGGCGAGGTCGGGAACGGAGATGCTGTCGTCGCCGGCACCGCCGCGGATCGCATCGCCACCGCCCATGCCGGCCAGCTTGTCGCCGCCGGCGCCGCCGACCAGGATGTCGGCCGCGGCCGTGCCGATCTTCGTCACGGGCGTCGGCGGCGCGCCGAGGGTGCCGCCGAACATCACGTATGCCGCGCCGGCAGTGCCCTCGGCGGAAGGCGCGCCGACGATCAGGTCGGTGAACCCGTCGCCGTTCAAGTCGGCAGACGACACGCTCGGCAGACCGCCCGCCGCCAAGGCGATGAAACCGTCCTCGGGCGCCAGGCGGGCGAGGTCGACCATCGATCGGTTCCCGGCCAGCGTGCCGAAGCCCGCCTCGCGGCCGAGCACCACGTAGACGCCGCGGCCCGAGCCGACGAGCAGGTCGGCGAACCCGTCGCCGTTGATGTCGCCGCCCGAGGCGACGCTGACGCCGGCCTGGTCGTTCTCCAGCTCGCCCTGGATGACGAAGCCGGCGGACGGCGCGAGGCTGGAGAGGTCGATCGCCGAGCGCCCGCTGCCGTCGGCGGTGCCGAAGCCCGACGCGCGGCCGAACACCACGTACGCCTCGCCGGCGCGACCGCCGCCATCGCTGCCGTAAGGCGCCCCGACGATCAGGTCGGCGAAGCCGTCGCCGTTGACGTCGCCGGCCGACGACACGCTGAAGCCGGCCTGGTCGCCCGGCGCGTCGCCCTGGATGACGAAGCCGTCGGTCGAGACGAGCTTGCCGAGCTCGACCAGCGCGCGCGGGGCCTCGGTAGGGAACCCGGGACCGCCCCACGCCGGTGCGCCAACTCTCGCGCTCGCCCCAGGTGGTCGGCTCGGTGACGATGCCGAAGCCCGAGGCGCTGCCGAATATCACGTACGCCTCGCCGGCCTCGGGACCGCCATCGTTGCCGCCGCGCTGGCCGATGATCAGGTCGGCGAAGCCGTCGCCGTTCACGTCGCCGGCCGACGAAACGCTGCCGCCGGCAAAGCCATCCGCCGTATCGCCCTCGACAAAGAAGCCCCCCGACGGGCCCGGTCAGGCAGCGACAGGACGGCGCGGCCCTCGAAGATGGACGTCGGGAACGCCGATCCGCCGAACACCACGACGGCGTCGCCGGTATCGCCGCTGAGGCCGTAGAGGTCGGGGTTGACCGAGGGACCGCCATTGGGCGCCCCGACCAGCAGGTCGGCGAAGCCGTCGCCGTTCACGTCGCCGGCCGACGACACGCTGGCGCCGAAGCGGTCGAACTGTCGGACGCCGTGGATGATGAAACCGTGCGCAGGCGAGAGGCTCTCGAGATCGATCACCGCGCTGCCCCCGGCGGGCGTGCCGAACCCGGACGGACGGCCGAACAGCAGGTACGCCACGCCTTCCTCGAGGCAGCCGCCGTCGGCCGCGCCGACGATCAGATCGGCGTAGCCGTCGCCGTTCACGTCCCCGGCCGACGACACGCTGATGCCGGCATTCTCGCCCGCCTCGCCCTGGATGGCGAAGCCGTCGTCCGGCGCCAGGGCGGCGAGGTCGATCACCGACTGGCCGTCGACCTCGCTTCCGAATCCCGACGACCGGCCGAAGATCACATACGCCGCCCCGCGACCGGCGTCGCCGGGTGCCCCGACGATCAGGTCGAGGTAGCCATCGCCGTTGACGTCGCCGGCCGACGAAACGCTCGCGCCGGCGCGATCGCCCGGCGCCGCGCCGAGGACGGCGAAGCCGGCCGACGGCGCGAGCGATGGCAGGCTGTAAGCCTGCCGCACGTTCACCCCCTGCTCGATGCGCGCTTCGGCGTTGCCGCTGACGTAGCGATCGAAGGAGATCGTCCCGTCGACGACGGTACCGAGCCAGCGCCACGGCGAATCGCGCAGCCACACGCCGTCGCCGACATCGCCTTCCACCGTGACGACGTGCATGCCGCCTGCCACCGCTCCCCCGGCGAGCACCGCCGGCCTGACGACGTTCAGCACGCTGCCGCCCGGGCCGCCGAGGTCGATGCGCTCGATGCCGGCGATCCGGGCAGCCACGGTCCGGTCCGTCAGGTCGAGGGTCAGGCCGGAGCCGCCGAGGACCAGGGTGTCGGTGCCGCCGCCGCCATCGACGCCCCGGAAGCCTGCGTCGGCGACCTCGATCGTGTCGTTGCCGGCGCCGCCGCGGATCAGATCGAAACCGCCGCCGCCCGTCAGCCTGTCGTCGCCAGCCCCGCCGATCAGGATCTCGGCCGATACCGAGCCCGTCATCTCGATCGGCCTCGTCGCCGTGCCGCCGAACGCGCCGCCAAGCAGCACGTAGGCCTCGCCCGCACCGCTAGCGCCATCGTCGCCGCCCGGCGCCCCGACGATCAGGTCGTCGAAGCCATCGCCGTTCACATCGCCGGCAGACGACACGCTCCACCCGGTGCGATCGTCCGCCGCGTCGCCCTGGACGACGAAGCCGTCCGCCGCAGACAGGGTGCCGAGATCGAGCACCGCGCGGCCATCGACCAGGGCCCCGAAGCCCGAGTGCCGGCCGAGCACGACGTAGGCAACGCCCGCATTGCTGCCGCCATCGTCGCCGGACCGCGCGCCGACCACCAGGTCGCCGTAACCGTCGCCATTCACGTCCCCGGCGGACGACACGCTGTAGCCGGCGTTGTCGCCGGCCGCATCGCCCTGGATGACGAAACCGTCCGCCGCGCCCAGGCTCGTGAGGTCGATCACACGGCGGCCATCGTCGGCCACCGTGCTGAAGCCCGACGCACGGCCGAGCACGACGTACGCCTCGCCAGCATCGCCACCACCGTCGTCGCCCGTCGGCGCCCCGACCACGAGGTCACCGTAGCCGTCGCCGTTCACGTCGCCCGCCGACGACACGCAGAAGGCCGCCGTGTCGGACACCGCATCGCCGTGGATGACGAAGCCATCGGACGGCGCGAGGAATGTGAGGTCGACCCCGCGCGGCCGCCGACAACGGCCCCAAAGCCCGACGCCCGCCCGAGCACGACGTAGGCCTCGCCGGCATTGCTGCCGCCATCGTCGCCACCCGGTGCGCCGACGATCAGGTCGGCAAAGCCATCGCCGTTCACGTCGCCCGCCGACGACACGCTGAAGCCGGCCTGGTCGAGCGCTGCATCGCCCTGGACGATAAAACCCGCGGACGGCGAAAGGCTCGCGAGGTCGATCACCGCGCGGCCCCCGGCCACGCTGCCGAAGCCCGACGCCCGGCCGAGCACGACATAGGCCTCGCCGGCGGTGTTGCCGCCATCGTCGCCGCCGCGCGCCCCAACGACCAGGTCGGCATAGCCGTCTCCATTCACATCGCCGGCAGAGGAGACGCTGAAGCCTGCCTCGTCGAACGCGGCATCGCCCTGGATGACGAAGCCGTCGGATGGCGCGAGGCTCACGAGGTCGATCACCGCGCGGCCGTCGACGAGTGCGCCGAAACCCGATGCCCGGCCAAGCACCAGATAGGCCTCGCCGCCATCGCCGGCGCCGCGCGCCCCGACGATCAGGTCGTCGAAGCCGTCGCCGTTCACGTCGCCGGCCGACGACACGCTGAACCCAGCCTCGTCGTCCGCCGCGCCACCCCGGACGACGAAGCCGTCGGACGGTGCGAGGCCCGCGAGATCGAGGACGGTGCGACCACCGACCACGCTGCCGAATCCTGACGCCCGGCCGAGCACGACATAGGCCTCGCCGGCATCGCTGCCGCCGTCGTCGCCGCCAGGCGCGCCGACGATCAGGTCGTCGAAGCCGTCGCCGTTCACGTCGCCCGCCGACGAGACGCTCGTGCCGGCGCCGTCGAACGCGGCGTCGCCCTGGATGACGAAGCCCAGCGGCGAGGCGAGGACCGTCAGGTCGATCGTCCGCCGGACGAGCAGGTCCGGATCGATGACCTGGCCGACGGCCACGCGCTGCTCGACGCGAACCTCCGCGTTGCCGTTCAGGTAGTGCTCGAAGGTGATCTCCTCCTCGAGGATGGTGCCGAGCAACGGATGGATGACCGCCTGGACGACGGTCGTGCCGGCCCAGTGCCACGGCCCGCCGAGCAGCGACACCGCATCGCCGGCATCGCCTGTCACCGCGAGGACGTGCGTGCCAACCGGCCCCGCCGCGGTCTCGGCGAGCACCGCGAGCCGGTCGAGGATCAACCTGTTGTCGCCCGAGCCGCCGAGGTCGACGCGCTCGATGCCGGAGATCCGGGCGGCCAGCGTCCGGTCCGTCAGATCGAGGACCAGGCCCGAGCCGGCGAGCGCGAGCGTATCGATCCCGCTGCCGCCGGCGAGGCTGCGGAAGGCGAGGTCGGCAACCGAGAGCGTGTCCTTGCCGGCGCCGCCGCGGATCGAATCGGCGCCCCCGCCGCCGGCCAGCCGATCGTCGCCGGCCGCGCCCACCAGAATCTCGGCGGCGACGGAGCCCGTCGTCTCGACTGGAGTCGCCGGAACGTCGACCCTGCCGCCGAACACGACATAAGACTCGCCGGCGCCGCTGCCGCCATCGTCGCCGCCGGGCGCTCCGACGATCAGGTCGTCGAAGCCGTCACCGTTCACGTCGCCGGCCGACGACACGCTGGTGCCTGCCTGATCGTGCTGCACATCACCCTGGATGAAGAAGCCGTCGGCCGCTGCCAGGCTGCCGAGGTCGATCACCCTGCGACCATCGACGAGGCTGCCGAAGCCCGATGCCCGGCCGTACACGACGTACGCCTCGCCGGCATCGACGCCGCCATCGTCGCCCAGCCGGCCGCCGACGATCAGGTCGGCATGGCCGTCGCCGTTCACGTCGCCGGCCGACGCCGCGCTCCAGCCGGCAGCGTCGTTCGCCAGGTGGCCCTGGATGACGAGGCCGTCGGACGGCGCGAGACTGCCGAGATCGAGCACCGCGCGGCCGCCGTCGAGAGTTCCGAAACCCGACGCCCGGCCGAGCACGACATACGCCGCGCCGGCATTGTCGCCGCCATCGTCGCCGGCCGGCGCGCCGACGATCAGGTCGTCGAAACCATCGCCGTTCACGTCGCCCACGCCCCTGCCGCATCGATCGAGAACGTGCCGTAGATCCCGGCCGTAGCCGTCTGCGCCACGAAGGTCGCCGGGCTGTCGACGTCGCTGATCGCGAGCGTGCCATTCGCCGCCATCTCCGCATCGGCGATCGACACGGTCGCCACCGCCGCCGACAGCACGGCCGCGTCGTTGCGGCCCTCGATCGCGACCAGCACGGTGTGCGGCGTGCCATCCGCCGTCGTGACGCCGATCCTCTCCACCAGCGTGTCGCCGTCGTTCAGCCCCTGCACCGCCGCATCGTTGTCGTCGAGCACGTAGGTCCACGATCCGTCGGCGTCGATCGAGAACAGGCCATGGGCGACAGGCACGCCGACCTGCGGCACGAAGTCGACCGGCCCGCCGGCACTCTCGCCATCGAGCTCGCCGGTGGCGGTCGCGTCTCCCGCGACCGCGTTCAGGACGCCGCCCTTCTCCGTCACCGTTCCGGTGCCCGTGCCCGAGATCACCACCGGCCGGCGGCCGTCGCCCTGGAGATCGACGAGGACCAGGGCCTCGGCCCACACGCTGCCGCCCAGCGCGTCGCGCGGATCGCCGCCGACTCCGTCGAGCAGCGCGCGCGCGTCCGCCAGGTCGTCGCCCGCCGTCCAGTCGCCGCCCCGGCTGCGCTGCTCCTCGACATAGTGCAGCGTCACCGCCACCTTCGACATCAGGGTGGTGATGTCGTGGCCGGCGGCCGTGTTCTGCGCCCCGGCGATGATGTCGACCAGCACCGGGCCGACGGGCTCGCCGGCCGCGAGCCGGGCGCGGACCTGCCCCGTCCAGTAGGCCAGGCCCTCCGCATCCGGCAATCGGGCGAAAAGATTGTGGTAGACCTGGGCCAGGAAGCCGGCGATCGCCGTGTCGTCCGCCGCCAACGGATCGGCCAGGAACGGATAGAGCGCCATCGCCTCGTCGCTCGACCCGAAGGCGCCCGCCAGATCGGCGAGCAGCGCCGCGGGAGCGCGCGACGCGCCCGCCTGCCCCAGCAGGTCGAGCCAGAAATCGAAACCCGCCCGGTCCGCCGCCCGTCCGAGGTATGCGACATAGATCGCCGCGACCTGTTCCTCCCGCGTGAGCCGCAGCAGGTCGAGGGTCGTCGTCGCCCCGACGACGACCGGAACGACATGGATCGCCGCCTCGACGTCGCCGGTCGTTCCGTTGGCGTCGGCGGCCCGGTAGGTAAACGAGTCGCGCCCGGTGAAGCCCGCCACCGGCACGTAGACGAAGCTGCCGTCCACTGCGAGCGCCACCCCACCATGCTGCGCGAACCCGCGCAGGCTGGCGACCGCCGGGCCCTCGACCCCGTCGTTGAACAGCACGCCGGACGCCGGCGGCACGGCGAGCGTCCCGCCTTCGAGCACGACATAGGCGTCGCGCTGCGCCGTCACGTCGTCGTTCTCGATCACCGCCGTCGCGCTCGACGTGCCCTGCGTCAGCCCGGCCGACGGCGCGGACAATGTCACCGTGAGACTCTCGTCGGCCTCGAACAGCAGATCGCCGCGCACGTCGATCGCGACGCTAACCGACATCACCCCGGGGGCCAGCACCGCGATGCCCGAGGGCACCATGCCGTCCGCGAAGTCGGCGCCCGACGCGAACCCGGTCCCGTTGCCGTGCACCGCCCAGTGCACGCTGCGGGTCGAGGACGCCGCTTCGTCCAGCGCGACGACGAACGTGAAGCGGGTCGTTCCCGACGGACCTTCCCGCTTCGCCGCCGACCCCACGGCCGCGGCAATGCTCACAGTCGGCATCTCAGTTCCGATATCGATGGATCGATGCGCTGCATCCAGCGCTCATGGCCTGCTCCGGCACACTGGCACATGAGCTCGCGACGCCCACCCGGTCCCAGCCGGATCGAAACGACGATGTCACTCGCTTCCCCATTAGCTCGCGGCGAGGCGGCCCGATCCATCGAAGAACGCAGGGACTGCCCCCGAGGAAAGTTCGGCGATGCCCAATCCCAGGCCAGCTCTTCCAGTCATGTCGCGCCTCGTCGCGGTGACAGGTGCTGCTGCCATTGAACGCCGCTGCGCAGCACTATGAACCCACACTCACCACGGCCGAGCTTACGTGACGTCGACTGCAGCCGCAAAACGACCCCGCCGCCGAGAATGCGGCCGTCGCGCGTGGCCTCCATTGCTACAGTCGAATGCCCTGGTTTGCGCCCGCTTCCGCTCACGCTCCCTGGGCGGAATGCTTGCCGACGCTGCGGCGGAGGAACCACAGGCCGGCGCGGGTCATCAGGCTGTTGAGGCGGCCTTGCGGCTGCAGGCCGACGGCCTTCAGCACCATCGCCATGGCGCGCTGGACGTGGCTCTCGCGATAGAGCGGATAGGCGCGGCTTGCATAGGCGCGGGCGGCGCGCTTGCGGTCGTAGACCGCCCCGGCCGGCTCGTTGGCGGCGAAATAGGCGTAGGCCAGCTCGTCGTCCTCGCTCTCGGCCAGGCGGCCCCAGCCGATGCGCAGGCGCGCGAAGCGGCTCAGCCGGTCGCGCTCGAGGCAGCGCCGCAGATGGTCGTAGAACAGCTTGTAGTGGCGGAACTCGTCGGCCGCGATCCTGGCGCAGATCTGCTTGAGGACGGGCTCGGCGCTCGCGTCCTTGAGCGCGCTGTAATAGGAGCTGGTGCCGGTCTCGACGATGCAGCGCGCCATCATCTCGCCGGCCTGGCTGCCGCGCACCGAGCTGCTCGCATCGAGCGGCAGCTTGTAGCCGGCGCGGAAGCGCTCGAAGGCCTGGTCGAAGCTCCAGCCCGGGTCGGCCATCTCGGCCCAGCGGCCGAGCGCCATGCCGTGCTGCACCTCCTCGACCGCCCAGGTGTCGACGGCCGCCTTGAACGCCGGATCGTCGGCAAAGACGCGGCCGAGATAGATGCCGTAGTCGCCCCCGTTGCGCTCCACCAGGGCCGCAGCCTTGATGTTGCGCAGAATCTCCGGATCGACCTTCGACGCGTCGAACCGATCCCAGGCGATCGTTTCGAGTGTCCAGTTGCCCATGCTTCGAGCACCCTCGGCGACTTGTCGCTTTTGCGTAATAAAGCGGGGCTGGGGCCGGCTTGCAATGGCCCGCCCGTGCACATCTGGAATAATTACCCGGGCCGGCCGGTGAATATCACCCTCCGGCGCGGGCTTACGACCCGATCTTCAGTGGCCCGCTCAGCGGGTCGCCCCTATCACCGACGGGGCATTCGCATTGGCAAATACACCGTCATCCCGACCGAAGCCGAGCGTAGCGCGGCGCAGTGGAGGGACCTCTCTTGTCGTCGCATCAACAAGACAAGGTCCCTCGACTGCGTCGCCAATGGCGCTGTAACCAGCGCCTGATCGGGCGGCTCCGCTCGGGATGACGGGCGAGAGTAGCAGAGGCGAGCGGCCTGCAATCAGCGGGTCGCGTAGTAGGCCTGGGCGCGGCGCAGGTCCCTGGCGATGGCGACGGCCTTCGCGGCTGCCGCCTTCTCGTGCTCGCCCTGGGCGTCGACCAGGTCGCGCTCGGCGGCCCGCTCGCGCTCGGCGAGGTCCTCGGCCGTGACCTCCTCGAACGGCATGGCCTCGTCGGCCAGCACGGTGCAGCGCTCCGGCGTCACCTCGGCAAAGCCGCCGGCCACCAGGTAGCGCTTGTCGACCTTGTTGCCCTGCAGCACCTCGAGCACGCCCGGCCGGACGGTCGAGATCAGCGGCGCGTGGCCGTGCAGGACGCCGAAATCGCCCTCGCTGCCCGGCACGACGACCATGTCGGCCTCGGTCGCGAGCAGCTCGCGCTCGGGCATGACCAGCCGGAAAGTGACCTTGGCCATCGTCTCAGGCCGCCTCGGCCGCGAGCTTCTTGGCCTTGTTGACCGCCTCGTCGATCGTGCCGACCATGTAGAAGGCGGCCTCCGGCAGCTCGTCGTACTCGCCGGCGACGATGCCCTTGAAGGCCTTGATCGTGTCCTCGAGCTTGACGAACACACCCGGCGTGCCGGTGAACACCTCGGCGACGTGGAACGGCTGGCTGAGGAACTTGGCCATCTTGCGCGCCCGCGCCACCACCAGCTTGTCCTCTTCCGAGAGCTCGTCCATGCCCAGGATGGCGATGATGTCCTGCAGCGACTTGTACTGCTGCAGCACGCGCTGCACGTCGCGAGCGACCTTGTAGTGCTCTTCGCCGACGATGCGCACATCGAGCATGCGCGAGGTCGAATCGAGCGGATCGACCGCCGGGAAGATCGCCTGCTCGGCAATCGAGCGGCTCAGCACGGTCGTGGCGTCCAGATGGGCGAACGAGGTGGCGGGCGCCGGGTCGGTCAGGTCGTCGGCCGGCACGTAGATCGCCTGCACCGAGGTGATCGAGCCCTTCTTGGTCGAGGTGATGCGCTCCTGCAGCGCGCCCATGTCGGTCGACAGGGTCGGCTGATAGCCCACCGCCGACGGGATGCGGCCGAGCAGCGCCGACACTTCCGAGCCGGCCTGGGTGAAGCGGAAGATGTTGTCGACGAAGAACAGCACGTCCTGGCCCTCGGCGTCGCGGAAATACTCGGCGACGGTCAGTCCCGACAGGCCGACGCGCGCGCGCGCACCCGGCGGCTCGTTCATCTGGCCATAGACCAGCGCCACCTTGGAGCCCGGGCCGTCGAGCTTGATGACGCCCGATTCGATCATCTCGTGGTAGAGGTCGTTGCCCTCGCGGGTACGCTCGCCGACGCCCGCGAACACCGACACGCCGCCGTGCGCCTTGGCGACGTTGTTGATCAGCTCCATGATGGTCACGGTCTTGCCGACGCCGGCGCCGCCGAACAGGCCGATCTTGCCGCCCTTGGCGTAAGGCGCCAGCAGGTCGATGACCTTGATGCCGGTCACCAGGATCTGCGCCTCGGTCGACTGCTCGACGAACTCGGGCGCGCTGCGATGGATCGGCAGGGTCAGCTTGTTGTTGACCGGGCCACGCTCGTCGACCGGCTCGCCGATCACGTTGAGGATGCGGCCGAGCGTCTCGGGGCCGACCGGCATGGCGATCGGGCTGCCGGTATCGACCGCCTTCTCGCCGCGCACCAGGCCGTCGGTGGTGTCCATGGCGATGGTGCGGACCTCCGATTCGCCGAGATGCTGCGCGACCTCGAGCACGATGAGCCTGCCGTCGGCATTCACATGCAGGGCGTTCAGGATGTGCGGCAGATCGGCGTCGAAGCGCACGTCGACGACCGCGCCCGTGATCTGGGTGATCGTGCCGATATTGTTTGTCGCCATGACGTATCCCTTTCCTTCGATTGCGGGGCAGCGGGCCTAGATGGCCTCGGCGCCCGAAATGATCTCGATGAGCTCCTTGGTGATCGATGCCTGGCGCGAGCGGTTCATCTGCAGCGTCAGTTTCTTGATCACGTCGCCGGCGTTGCGCGCCGCGCTGTCCATCGCCGTCATCTGCGAGCCGTAGAAGCTCGCCGCGTTCTCCAGCAGAACGCGGAAGATCTGGACGGTGAGATTGCGCGGCAGCAGGTCGGTCAGGATCTCGCCCTCGTCCGGCTCGAACTCGTAGACGGCGCCTCCGGCGGTCGCCGGCGCCGCATTCGAGTCACCCTCGGGCGCGGGCGGCGGGATGAGCTGCTGGCGGGTGACGACCTGGGTCATCGCCGACTTGAAGCGGTTGAAGATCACCGTGGCGACGTCGAACTCGCCCGCCTCGAACATCGCCATGACGCGGGTGGCGACCTTCTGGGCGTCGCCGTACGACAATCTCGGCCGGCCGAGATCGGTGATGGTCTCGACGATGTTGCCGGCGAAGTCGCGGCGCAGCTGGTCGCGGCCCTTGCGACCGACCGCCAGCACCTTGACCGTCTTGCCTTCGGCCAGCAGAGAGCGGATCAACCGCCGCGCCTCGCGCACGATCGAGCTGTTGAAGGCGCCGCACAGGCCGCGGTCGCCGGTGGCGACGATCACCAGGTGGACCCTGTCGGATCCGGTGCCGGCGAGCAGGCGCGGGCCGGTGCCGCCGTTGAAGCTGGCGCCGAGCGAGGCCATCAGGCTGTCCATGGCTTCGGCATAGGGCCGGGCCGCCATGGCCTGCTCCTGGGCGCGCCGGAGCTTGGCCGCGGCGACCATCTTCATGGCCTTGGTGATCTTCTGCGTCGACTGGACGCTTCGGATCCTGAGGCGGAAGGTTTTGAGGCTGGGCATCTCGACCTGCGAAGGCTCAGGCGAACTTCTTGACGAAGTCGGCGAAGAACGCCTTCAGCTTGTCGTCGGTCTCCTTGACGATCTCGCGCTTGTCGCGGATCGACGCCAGCATCGAGCCTTCGGCGCGCAGCGCATCCAGGGCCTGGCGCTCGAACTCGCCGACGCTCGATACCGGAAGAGTGTCGAGGAAGCCGCGCGTGCCGGCATAGATCGAGGCGACCTGCTCCTCGACCGGCATCGGGCTGAACTGGCCCTGCTTCAGAAGCTCTGTGAGGCGCTGGCCGCGCGCCAGCAGGCGCTGGGTCGAGGCGTCGAGGTCGGAGGCGAACTGGGCGAACGCCGCCATCTCGCGATACTGCGCCAGCTCGAGCTTCATGGTGCCGGCGACCTGCTTCATCGCCTTGATCTGGGCCGCCGAGCCGACGCGGCTGACCGACAGGCCGACGTTGATCGCGGGCTTGATGCCTGCGTAGAACAGCTCGGCCTCGAGGAAGATCTGGCCGTCGGTGATCGAGATGACGTTGGTCGGGATGTAGGCCGACACGTCGCCGGCCTGGGTCTCGATGACCGGCAGCGCCGTGAGCGAGCCCGAGCCGTTCTTCTCGTTCAGCTTGGCGGCGCGCTCGAGCAGCCGCGAGTGGAGATAGAACACGTCGCCGGGATACGCCTCGCGGCCCGGCGGGCGGCGCAGCAGCAGCGACATCTGACGATAGGAAACGGCCTGCTTGGAGAGGTCGTCGTACACGATCACGGCATGCATGCCGTTGTCGCGGAAATACTCGCCCATGGCGCAGCCGGTATAGGGCGCCAGGAACTGCATCGGCGCCGGATCGGACGCCGTCGCGGCGACGACGATGGAGTATTCCATCGCGCCGTTGTCCTCGAGCGTCTTGACGATCTGCGCCACGGTCGAGCGCTTCTGGCCGATGGCGACATAGATGCAATAGAGCTTGCGGCTCTCGTCCGTGCCCTGGTTGATCGGCTTCTGGTTGAGGAAGGTGTCGATCGCCACGGCAGTCTTGCCGGTCTGGCGATCGCCGATGATCAGCTCGCGCTGGCCGCGGCCGACCGGCACCAGCGAATCGAGGGCCTTCAGGCCGGTCTGCATCGGCTCGGTCACCGACTTGCGCGGGATGATGCCCGGCGCCTTGACCTCGACCAGGCGGCGCTCGGTGGAGGCGATCGGGCCCTTGCCGTCGATCGGGTTGCCGAGACCGTCGACCACGCGGCCGAGCAGGCCCTTGCCGACCGGCACGTCGACGATGGCGCCGGTGCGCTTGACCGTGTCGCCTTCGCGGATCGTGCGATCCTCGCCGAAGATCACGACGCCGACATTGTCGCTCTCGAGATTGAGCGCCATGCCCTTGATGCCGCCCGGGAACTCGACCATCTCGCCGGCCCTGACGCTGTCGAGGCCGTAGACGCGGGCGATACCGTCACCGACGGAGAGGACCTGGCCGACCTCGGCGACCTCGGCCTCGGTGCCGAAATTGGCGATCTGCTGCTTGAGAATGGCCGAGATTTCGGCGGCACGGATATCCATTTAGGCAACCCCCTTCATGGCAAGCTGCAAGCGCTGCAGCTTGCTGCGGATGGACGAATCGAACAGGCGCGAGCCGACCTTGACGACGAGGCCGCCCAGGATATCGGGCTCGACCCGCGTATCGATGGAAACCTTGGCACCGCCCAGCACGCCACGCAGCGACTCAGCTAGCTGCTGGAGCTGGCCGGGCGTGAGCGCCACGGCCGACGTGACGGTGGCGGTGGTCTCGCCGCGCCGGCTCGCCAGCTCGGCCAGGAAGGCCGAGGCCATGGCGACCAGGTCGCGGGCGCGGCCGTTGGCGGCGACGGTGCCGATGAAATTGCGCGTCAGGCCCTTGATGCCGGCGGCGTCGAGCACGGCCAGCAGGGCCCTGCCCTGGGCCTCGCGGCCGATCACCGGGCTCGCCAGCAGGCGGGCAAGCTCGTGGCTCTCCCCGACCAGGGAGCGAAAGGTGGTGAGGTCCTGGGCGACCTGATCGAGAGACCTGGCATTGTCCGCCAGCTCGAACAGCGCGCTGGCATAGCGACCGGCCACGACGGACGTGGCGGAGGTGGCGGAAGTCACTGTGAAAGCCTCTCCATTGCCGTTTGGTCCAGCCGGCAACTGACTGATCCGGCAGGACTTCCCCGGGAGAACGTGCTGAGCGGCCCGTCGCCCCACCCCGGAAAAGCGCGCGTTGCTAGCATGCGGTCTGCCCTCGCGCAAGATTGTGAAAGCTCGATATTACCGCGGTTTTTCAGCGCGTTATGTCACAGGAAGGAATAGGGATCGACATCGATCTGCAGTCGCACTGAACCGGGCAGCCCGATCCGCTCCAGCCAGGCGTGCAACAGAGGTTGCAGTGCGATATCGCGGCGCGTCTTGAGCAGGAAGCGGCGGCGGTGGCGGCCGCGCAGCAGGGCCAGCGGCGCCGTCGAGGGCCCGAGCACCGTGATGCCGTCGCCGTGCGGCGCCCGCCGCGCCACCGCCGCACAGACATTATCCACAGCGGCGGGCTCGGGCCCCGAGATGATCAATGCCGCCAGCCGCCCGAATGGCGGCATGCCGGCGGCGCGACGGTCGGCGAGCTCGGCGGCGACGAAGCGCTCGCGGTCGCCCGACACCAGGGCCTGCATCACGGCATGCTCGGGCATGTGGGTCTGGACCAGCGCCCGGCCCGGCCGGTCCTCGCGGCCGGCCCGTCCGGCGACCTGGTACAGGAGCTGGAAGGTGCGCTCGGCGGCGCGCAGGTCGCCGCCGTTCAGGCCGAGATCGGCATCGACCACCGCGACCAGGGTGAGGTTGGGGAAATGATGCCCCTTGGCCGCCATCTGGGTGCCGATCAGGATGTCGATCTCGCCCGCGATCATGCGCTCGACGGCGGCCGTCGCCTCGTCGCGGTTCATCAGGCTGTCCGAGGTGAACAGCTCGAGCCGTGCCTCGGGAAACAGCGCCATCGCCTCCTCGGCGAGGCGCTCGACGCCGGGCCCGCAGGCGACGAACTGATCGACCGCGCCGCAAGACTTGCAGGCCTGCTCGGGCGGCTCGGCGTGGCCGCAATGATGGCAGATCAGCGAGCGGCGGAAGCGATGCTCGACCAGCCAGGCCGAGCATTGCGGGCATTCGATGCCATGGCCGCAGGCGCGGCACAGGGTGAGCGGCGCATAGCCCCGCCTGTTGAGGAACAGCAGGGTCTGCTCGCCGGCCGCCAGGGTCTGCTTCATCGCCTCGACGACCGGCGGCGACAGCCAGCGCCCGCGCGCCGGCTGCTCGCGCCGCAGATCGACGGCGCTGAGCTTCGCCAGGTCGAGCCCGCCGTGCCGTGCCGGCAGGTGCACCGCGCCGTAGCGGCCGGACGACACGTTGACCACGCTCTCGAGCGACGGCGTCGCCGAGGCGAGCACGACCGGCGCCGACACCAGGCGGGCGCGCACCACCGCCATGTCGCGCGCATTGTAGGTGACTCCTTCCTCCTGCTTGAACGAGCCGTCGTGCTCCTCGTCGACCACGATCAGGCCGAGGTTGGCGAACGGCAGGAACAGCGCCGAGCGCGCGCCGACCACGACCCCGACGCGGCCCTCGGCAATGGCGCGCCAGGTCTCGCGGCGCTCGAGCGAGGTCAGCCCCGAATGCCACGCCGCCGGCGGCGCGCCGAAGCGATCCTCGAAGCGTTTCAGCCACTGCGCGGTGAGGGCGATCTCGGGCAGCAGCACCAGCACCTGGCCGCCCGCAGCGAGCGCCGCCGCGATCGCCTCGAAATAGACCTCGGTCTTGCCGGCACCCGGCACGCCGTCGAGCAGGGTGGCGGAGAAGCCGTGCGCCAGGACCTTGTCCACCAGCCCTTGCGCGGCGACCGCCTGCTCGGCCGACAGGGCCGGTCCCTCGCGCCGCCCGTCGGGCTGCGGGAAATTTCTTCGCATGACGCGCTCGACGCCTTCGATCAGGCCGACCGACGCCATGGTCTTGACCACCGAGGTGCCGACGCCGGCGAGATGCGCCAGCTCGGCGAGCGGCAGGGCCGGCCCGTCCTCGAGCTGCGCGAGCACGCGGCGGCGCGCGCTGGTGATCTTGAGCGCGCTGTCCTCCCTCAGGGGCACGGCGCGGTAGACGACCTCGGTGCGCGGCGCGAGCAAGGCCGTGGGCACGCTCATCGCCATCCTGAGCACCGCGCCGGGCGGCGCCAAGGTATAGGCCGCGACCCAATCGACGAAGCGCCGCATGGCGTCGGCCATCGGCAGTGCCGGCAATTGGCCCACGATGTCGCGCAGCTTGTGCGTCGCGACGCCGCCCGTGCCCTCGCCCCACACCACGCCGACGACCTCTCTCTTGCCGAGCGGCACGACGACGAAGGCGCCCGGCTCGAACGTCTGTCCCTCGGGCACGCTGTAGTCGTAGGCATCGGCCAGCGGCAGCGGCAGCAGCACGCGCAGCGTTCCCGCCGCGGTGTTTTCCACCGAACCGCCCCCCGCCGGCGCGACCGCCTCGGCTTGTGGCTCCGAGCCAGAATCGCTAGAAATTGTGGCAGACGCCGAGCCCGAACCACTGGCCATTGGAACAGTTTATATGAAGTTCTTCGTCGATACCGCCGACGTCGCCGAGATCAAGGACCTCGCCGCGTCCGGGCTGCTCGATGGCGTGACCACCAACCCGTCGCTGATCATGAAGGCGGGACGGCCGATGCTCGACGTGATCAAGGAGATCTGCGCCATCGTCCCCGGGCCGGTCAGCGCCGAGACCGTCGCGACCGACCACAAGACGATGCTCGAGGAAGGCCGCAAGCTCGCCAAGCTCGCCAGAAACGTCGCGGTCAAGGTGCCGCTGACGCCGGACGGGCTCAAGACCTGCAAGGCGCTCAGCTCGGAAGGCACGATGGTGAACGTCACCCTTTGCTTCTCCGCGGCACAGGCACTGCTCGCCGCCAAGGCCGGCGCCAGCTTCATCTCGCCCTTCGTCGGCCGGCTCGACGATATCGGCCAGGACGGCATGCACCTGATCGGCGAGATCATGACGATCTACCGTCAGTATCCCCACTTCAAGACGGAGGTGCTGGTCGCCTCGGTGCGCCATTCGCAGCACGTCATCCAGGCCGCCAAGCTCGGCGCCCATGTCGCCACCCTGCCGCCCAACGTGCTGCGCCAGCTGTTCAAGCATGCCCTCACGGACAATGGCCTGAAGGCCTTCCTCGACGACTGGGCCAAGACCGGCCAGTCGATTCTCTGACAGGAGTGCCGCCGATGGACAGCCAACCGGACAGCGGCGGCACGGTCACGGCGCCCGACGGCTCGGGCCGCCAGGTCAAGGTGATCACGGCCGACGACGTCGTCGCCTACCTGAAGGCCCATCCGACCTTCTTCGAGGGCCATCCCGAGCTGGTCGAGACGATGAGCATGGTGCCGCGCGTGCAGGGGCCGGGCGTCATCGACATGCAGCAGGTGATCCTGAAGCGCCTGCGCGGCGAGATCGACCGGCTGAAGAACGAGCGCACCGAGATCATCGCCAACTCCCAGCAGAACCAGATCGTGCAGAGCCGCATCCAGGCGGCGGTGATCAGCATCATCCAGGCGACGACCTTCGAGAAGATGATCCACGTCGTCACCCACGAGCTGCCCGAGCTGCTCGACGTCGATTTCATCACGCTCGCCATCGAGGCCAACGCCGATGCGCCCAAGCGCGTGCCGGTGCGCGGCGTCTACGTGCTGGCGCCGGGCGCCATCGATGCCGCCATCGGCCCCGACAAGCAAGCCCGCCTGCGCTCCGAGATCGTCGGCGAGGAGGCCTTCTTCGGCGACGTGTCGCGCTTCGTGAAGTCGGACGTGCTGATGCGGCTGCGCGTCTCGAGCGGCTCGCCCGACGGCGTCATGTGCTTCGGCGCGCGCGACCCCATGGCGTTCGGCCCCGAGCAGGCGACCGAGCTGCTGTTCTTCCTCGCCAAGGTGCTCGAGAACACCATCCGCGCCTGGCTCGACCTGCCGGAGTGAGCCCATAGGCGCCAGTTCAAAGAATCCTCACCTTGAGGAGCGGCCCGTAGGGCCGCGTCTCGATTCGGGCGAAGTAACCTTCGCCCTTTGGTCGGCAAGAGAGGGGTGTTGCAACACCACTTTCCAGCGATCTCCTGTGCAGCCCATCCTTCGAGACGGCCGCTACGCGACCTCCTCAGGATGAGGACTTTGTTGAGCCTTCGACCAAAGATGACGCCTATGGGAGTGCGCCCCGCATGACCCTCGACGCCGCGCGCGAGGCCTGGCGCGACTGGCTGAAGAGCGAACGCCGGCTGGCCGCCCACACGCTGGTCGCCTACGAGCACGACGTTGCCTCGTTCCTGGGCTTCATGACGAGCTATCTCGGCGCCCCGCCGACGCTCGACGGGCTGGCGACGCTGAAGCCCGCCGAGTTCCGCGCCTGGCTGGCCGAGCGGGCGCGCGAGGGCATGGCGCGCACCTCGACGGCGCGCGCCTTCTCCTCGGTGCGCTCCTTCTTCCGCTTCCTCGACAAGCGCGGCCTCGCCCGCAACGCCAGCATCGGCGCCATCCAGACGCCGAAGCTGCCGCGCTCGGTGCCCAAGGCGCTCTCCGAAGGCGACATGGAGGAGGTGCTCGACAGTGCGCCCGAGCAGGAGCGCGCCGCCTGGATCGACCTGCGCGACAGCGCGGTCCTGCTGCTGCTCTACGGCGCCGGCCTGCGCATCGGCGAGGCGCTCGGCCTCACCAAGGCCACCGTCGAGGAGTTGCTGCGCGCCGGCCGCGATACCCTCACCGTCACCGGCAAGGGCAACAAGGCACGCCTGGTGCCGCTCTTGCCGCAGGCCATCGAGGCGCTGCGAACCTACCGCGACGCCTGCCCGTTCATGGCCACCCTCGCCCCGCGCGAGGCGTTCTTTCTCGGCGCCCGGGGCGGCGCGCTCGATCCCGCCATCGTGCAGAAGCGCGTGCGCGAGATTCGCCGCGGGCTGGGCCTGCCCGACAGCGTGACGCCACATGCGCTGCGCCATTCCTTCGCCACCCACCTGCTGGGCGCCGGCGGCGACCTGCGCACCATCCAGGAGCTGCTCGGCCACGCCTCGCTGTCGACCACGCAGCGCTACACCGACGTCGATGCCACCCGCCTCGCCGCCGTCTACCGCGCCGCCCATCCGCGCGCGAAAGGATGAGGCTGAGTTAGAGCAACCCAATCACCTCATGCTGAGGAGCGAGCGGAGCGCGCGTCTCGAAGCATGGGCAACAGCGACCGTGCTCCATCCCGACCCTTCGAGACGCCGCGCTACGCGCGGCTCCTCGGTGAGGTCGTACCAGATGGTTCGGGAGCCATGCCCCCGGCCGCCTCCGTCATTCCTGGCAACGCGCGGCGGCCAGCTCGGCGGCCGTCGTCGCCTCGCCTGCGGCCTGGCTGAGCCGGCCGCCATAGCCCGACCGCACGGCGCCGACGGCGAACACGCCGGGCGACGCCGTCTCGAAGCGGGCATCGGTGACGATCGCGCCGTGCCCGTCCCGCGCCACGTCGGCCGGCAGCAGGCCGGTGTTGGCCAAAAGCCCGACGAAGGTGAACAGGCCGCGGCAGGCGATGATCTCCTCGCCGCCGGTCTCGCGGTCGCGCACGCGCACGGCCTCGACGCCGTCGCCGCCCAGCACCTCGACGATCTCGCTCGCCCAACGCAGCCGGAAACGCTCGTCGTCGGCGATGCGCGAGACGTAGCTCCGACGGGCGCGGAAGGTCTCGCCGCGCGTCACGATGGTGACCGATCTCGCGAACTGGCCGAGATGGAGCGCCTCCGACAGCGCGGCGTCGCCGCCGCCCGCCACCACCACCTCGGCGTCGCGATAGAGGCCGCCGTCGCACCAGGCGCATTGCGACACGCCGCGCCCGGCCAGGCGCTCGGCGCCGGGCACCTGCAATGTCCTGAGCGAGGCGCCGGTGGCCACGATCACCTGACGCGCCCGCCAGGCGCCGTCGGGGCCGCGCAGCAGCTTGGCCGGACCAGGCTCGATCGCATCGACACGCGAGGGCAGCAGGGTGACGCCGAGCGCCTCGTTGCTGGCGAGCAGCCCGCCCGCCAGCTCGGCGCCACCGACCGGTCCGGCCGCCGGCCAGCCATCGAGCGTGCCGACATTCAAGACCAGGCCGCCCGGCATGCCGTGCTCGACGAAGTGCGCCACCTCGACGCCCGCCAGGGCGGCATGATGTGCCGCCGCGAGGCCGGCGATTCCACCGCCGATCACCGCCACGTCGAAGCTCGTCCCGGCCATGTCCTCAATCGCTCCTGCGTCCTGTCATTCGACCTCGCGTGTCAGGCCTGGGCATCGCGCAGCTTGGCGCGCCAGCCCTGCGGCAGCTTCACTGCCTTGGTCGTCGGGAAGCCCAGCATGCCGTTGTGCACGAACAGATAGCAGTTCGAGCGCAGCGGATCGCCGGAGACGGCGATCATGACGTGCTCCGGCCTGGTCACCACCGGCACCAGGCGGTTGGGATCGTTGCCGGCGAAGGTGCGCGGCAGCTTGCCGAGCCGCACCCAGTCGTTCAGCGTGCGCTTGCCCGGCACCAGGTTGGTCCAGCCCCACAGGTACTTCTCGAACAGCTGCGCCGGCATGCGCGCATGCTCGAACAGCCACGCCTGCACCTCCGCCTTGGTCATCGTCTTGGCGATGGTCTCGGCGATCAGCGGGCTCAGCACCAGCAGCGGCCGGTAGGTGCCGGTCGTCATGCCGACCGTGAAGATCAGCTCCCAGCTCGTGTGCGTCACCAAGGCGTTGCCGAGATAGGGCAGCACCTTCTCCGCGCTGTCGCCGAACACCGAGACGATGACGTTGCCGCCGGTGAAGCGCGAGATGGTCACCGCGCTCTCGCCGGCCGGCGCGCCCATGTCGGCCGCCACCGATGGCCATCTCATTCGCGCCAGGCTGTCCTCGTTCTCGGCCAGCACGACGCGCCAGGTGTTGCCGAACGTGCCCTTGTCGTTCTGGTGCAGCAGGAAGCCCGCGACGTTGCGCAGGTAGAGGCGCCAGAAGCGGCCGATCGAGGTGTTGGCCTGGAAGCCGTCGCGCAGCGCGCCCTGCTCGTAGTTGAAGCCGAGCTGCCTGATCAACGGGCCGTTCAGCACGATCAGCGTCTCCGCGCCCGGCGTGTTGCCGGAATGCTCGACGCCGTACTGCGGGTCGGCCATCGCCTCGGCGAGCGCCACCAGGATCGGCATGTATTCCGGCCGGCAGCCGGCCATTACGCCGTTGACCGCGACGTTCCACACCGTGGCCAGCCGGTTGTCGGGCAGCAGCCTGCCGATCACATGGTCGGCGGCCAGGTCGGTGAAGGCGAGGAACTCGGCAATCTTGTCCTTGGTCGGTGGCACGATCGGCAGCCCGTCGCTCCAGCCGTTCTCGAGGAACAGCCGGTTGACCTCCTCGAAGCTGCCCTCGAGCACGACGTCGCCGGGTTTGGGATCCTTCGCCGTCTGCACGGCCGCGATCTCGCCGGTGAGGTTCCTGATCACGTGATCGACCGTCGTGCCGAGCACGTTGGCCCTGAGCTCGTCGGCGCTCTGCACGTCGACATGGCCGGGCACGGTGGCGAGGGCAAGGTTGGGATAGCCCAACCCCACCGACGTCGTCTTGGCCTGGCCGAGGAAGCCCTCGCAGCACAGCGAGGAGGTCGGCACCCCGGCCTGTTCCGCAATCGCGCTGACCCGCAACACGGCGGGTGTGCAGCTTCCTCAACAGCCCATGCCGGAGACGACCGCGTCGATCTTCATCGACCTGATCTTGTCCGGCAGCTCGGCCAGCACACGACGCTCCTCGTCGCCGTGCGTCGAGCCGAATGCGTCGTGGTCGACGAAGGTGAGACCCGGGTAGCGAGCCGACAGCTCCTGCTTCAGGATCGGCCAGATCTCGTCGCCGCGGAACAGATCGTCCCACAGGAACGCGACCTTCTTGCCGTCCATGGTGTCGAGCCGCTTGGCGAGCGGCTTGACCTCCACCACCTTGGCGCTGCGCGGCCACACTACTGCATAGTCGCCGCTGTTCCGTCGGGTCATGGCCTGTCCTCCTCTGATTGTGCCGGGAGCGCGCCACTGGTGGCGGAGTAATCTCCGCCAAGATGGCGCTTATGGATCGTGTGTACGGCAGGAAGAGCGCCATCCTGGCGGAGATTACTCCGCCACCAGCGGCGCTCTCCTGGCAAGGAGCCTTGCCTACGCTGCGCCATCGTTTTCACGGCACTGTGGTGCGCGCCCTGCAGCTCCCCATCGTCCATGCGTGTCCCCTCAGCCGCGCATCGTGGTCGGCAGCCACAGGGCGATCTGCGGCCACAGGCAGAGCAGCAGGATGACGAACAGCATCAGCGCCACGTAGGGCGCCGAGCCGGCCGCCACCTCCGAGAATTTCGCCCCGCCGGAGATGGCATGGATGGTGAAGAGGTTGAGGCCGACGGGCGGCGTGATCTGCCCGAGCTCGATCAGAACCGTGAGGATGACCCCGAACCACACCAGGTCGAAGCCGAACGCCTTCACCACCGGCAGCAGCACCGGCAAGGTCATGTAGATCATCGAGATGCCGTCGACGAAGCAGCCCAGCACGATGTAGAGCACGACCAGGGCAACGAAGAACTCCCACTTGCCGAGCCCCATGCCCATCACCCATTCGCTGACCGCGCGGCTCACGCCCGAGTAGGTGAGCGCCGTCGACAGGATCTGCGCGCAAATGATGATCAGCGCCACCATGCAGGTCGTCTTGACGGTGGCCATCAGGGATTCGGCGAACATCCGCCGGGTGAACCGGCCGTAGCCCACCGCCAGCAGGATGGCGCCGGCCGCGCCGACCGCCGAGGCCTCCGTCGGCGTGGCGAACCCCGCGTAGATGCTGCCCAGCACGACGACCAGCAGGCCGAGCACCGGCAGGATGTGCCAGGCTTCCGCGGCCCGGTGCCCGGCGGAACCGGCCTCGCGCGGCGGGGCATAGCGCGGCTTCAGGAGCAGCAGGACGGCGATGAAGACCATGAAGGTCGCCGCCATCAGCAGGCCGGGCAAAACGCCCGCCATGAACAGCCGGGCAATCGATTCCTCGACCAGCGCGCCATAGAGCACCATGACGATGCTGGGCGGGATCAGGATGCCGAGCGTGCCGCCCGCAGCGAGCGATCCGAACACCGTCCTGGGCTCGTAGCCGCGCGACAGCATCTCGGGGATGGCGACGGTGCCCACCGTCGCGGCGGTGGCGACGCTCGATCCCGAGACGGCGGAGAACACCGCGCAGCTCGCGATGTTGGCGTGCAGCAGGCCGCCGGGCAGGCGGCCCAGCAGCACCACCACGCCACGATAGAAATGGCTGCTGACTCCGCTGCGCAGGATGACCTCGCCCATCAGGAGGAACATCGGCACGGCGATCAGGATGTAGTTGTTGGCGTTGTTCCACACGACCGACGACAGCGCGCCGAGGCCCAGCATGCCCTTGCTGAGATACAGCACCACGACGCCGGAGATGCCGAGGGCGAAGGCCGTCCATTGACCGGCCACCAGCAGGATGGCGAGGCACGCGACCAGGACCAGGGTCAGCAGCTCGAGGCTCATCGTGGCGGCCTCAGGGAACCCGCCGGACGCGGCCGGCGATCCAGGCGAGGAGCTGCAGCAGCAGCACCGCCAACCCCAGCACCATTGCCGACTGCGGGATCCATTCCGGGGTGTCGATCACCGACACGGCGCGCGTGTCGCGCTCGAAGGCATAGATCACCTGGCGGACGCAAACCCAGAGAATGATCGCCGTGAAGGCGGCGGCAGTGAGCACGATCAGCCAGCGCAGCGCCCGCTTGAGGTTGCCGGCAGCGCGGTCGTAGAGAGCCTCGACGCGGATGAAGCCGCCCTCGCGCAATGTCCAGGCAAGGCCCAGGAAGATCGCGGCCGCGTTGAGATAGCCCGCTATCTCGTCGGTCACCAGCAGGGAGGCCTGGAACTGCCGCAGCACCGTCTCGGCGCAGACGGTCACCAGGATGGCGACGACCGCGAGCGCCGACAGCACGCCGCAGAGCCGCGCGATCCGCCCGACCCAGCGGTCGAGCGGACCAGCCGGGACGGGCATCGCCGGATCGGAAGAGGACGGCGCCGCCGTACCCGTCGTCATTTGCCGAGGGCGGCCTGGATGTCCTTGAGCATCGCCGTGCCGTTGGCGCCCTGCGCGGCCGCCCACTGCTCCCAGTAAGGCCGCATCCTGGCGATCAGGGCATCGATCTCGGCCTTGGGCGGCACGTAGAGATCGACCTTGTACTGTGTCTTCAGGGTCTCGAGGTCCTTGGCCTCGTCGCCGAGATTTGCCGCGCGAAAGCGCGGGGCATAGTCCTTCGCCACCGCGTCGAGCTTGGCCCGCGTGTCGGCATCGAGCTTGTCGTAGGCGGCGATGTTGACCAGGGTGTAGTCGGGACCGCCGATATGGATGTCACCCAGCCAGCCCCATTGCACGAACTCGTACCACTTGGCGCCGATGACGTTGAATCCCGCGGTGATGAAGCCCTCGGCGACGCCGCGTTCCATGGCGACCGGCACCTCGGGCGTGGTGAGCGTGACCGACGAGGCGCCGAGCTGCTTCAGCATCTCGGCCTGCTTGCCGTCGGTCGAGCGGATCTTGCGGCCCTTGAAATCGTCGATGCTGCGGATCGGCTTGCCCCGGCCGAAGATGTTCTGCGGCGGCCACGTGTGATGGAAGAGATTCTTCACCCCTGCCTTGGCGAACAGCGGCGCCGTGTACTTGTCGATGATCGGCCAGACCTTGTCGAGCTCCTCGGCATTGCGCACCAGGAAGGGCAGGCTCGCGATCGAGGCCAGCGGCACCGCGCCGGAGATGAATCCCATGTAGGCTTCCGCGAGCTGCACCTGGCCGTCGCCCGCCACCTTCACCACCTCGGTGGCGCGGAACGGCAGCTCGCCGGCCGGCCGCACGACGATGTCGAGCTTGCCGCTGGTCGCCTTCCGCACCTCGTCGGCGAACGCCTTGTAGCGCAGCGTGATCGGATGGGTGACGCCGGTCACGATGTAGAGGTCCCACTTGGTCGGCGATTGCGCGCGGGCATGGCCTGCCGCGGCAGCAGCCCCGAGCACGCCCATCACGATCGAACGCCGGCCGGTCATCGTCCTCATCGCCATCCTCCCTGTGCGCCGCTCGACGGCGGCGGCTTCGTGGACAAGCTGTGCAGTCGGCCGGTTGCCCCGGCTCGCCGCGGGCGATGATGACGCTGCGCGAAAGATTGTACAAGCGGCATATTGATTGTATGAATACAATATGAAGGAACGCCGCCCGGTCCGCATCCGCGCCGTGCCCGCCGTCACGCGGGCCGTCGCCATCCTGCGGCTGCTGAGCCGCAGCCGCGCGCCGCTCGCCCTGAAGGCGATCGCCGAGCCGCTCGGCCTGGTGCCGAGCACGGCGCTGCACATCCTGCGGGCGCTCCTCGCCGAGGGGCTGGTGCGCGTCGATCCCCTCACCAAGCAGTACGGCCTGGGCGTCGGCATGCTGCCGCTGGCGCGCGCCGTGCTGGAGAACAGCGATTTCCCGAGCCTCGTGCAGGCGAGCCTCGACGACCTGTCGGGCCGCTACGGCGTGACGGCGATCGGCGTCGAGCTGCCCGACCTCGACCACATGGTCGTGGTGGCGCTGGCGCGGGCGCAGGCGCCGGTGCGCCTGCATGTCGACGTCGGCAGCCGCTTCCCCGCCCTGATCAGCGCGACCGGCCGCTGCCTCGCCGCGTTCGGCGAGCATCCGCCGGCCGAGATCGAGAGGCGGTTCCGCCAGTTGCGCTGGAACAAGGCGCCGAGCTGGGACGACTGGCGCCGCGAGGTCGAGCAGACGCGCCGCCAGGGCTTCAGCATCGACCGCGGCAACTACATCGCCGGCGTGACGATCGTCGCCGTGCCGGTGCTGAACCGCCGCGGCACCATCGCGCGCACGCTGGTCGCGGTGGGCCTCGGCAACCAGCTCGACCGCGCGGCCGCGCTCAGGCTCGCCCGCGACATGAAGAGCGCGGCGCAGGACGTGAGCGCCCAGATGGCGGCGTAGCCGCAGCCCTGATCAGCGCGCGAACACCTTGGCGAGGAACGTCCTGACGTCGCCGACGAAGGCCTTCCAGGCGGTCTCGTTGGCGCCGTAGTGCGCGCCGCAGCAGCCGCCCGGCTTGCTGCGATTGCCGGCGCCCGCGAGATAGCGCACCGGCAGGCCGAGCGCGTCGAAGCTGTGATGCGCGCCCTCGTAGATGCGCGTCTCGATCTGTTCGCGGCCGTGGGCGACGCGCTCCATCACCGCCTTGCATTGCGACACCGGCGTCCAGTCGTCGAGCGCCGCCATGGCGAACAGGGTCGGCTGGCGCACGGCGAGCCGCGGTCCCAGCGGATCGGCCAGCGCACAGTCGGGATAGACGAGGATCACCGCGCGCGCCGGCGAGGGAGCCGCGTCGGGCCGGGTCGACAGGGCACGCAGCATCGCGACGCCACCGCCGTAGGAGTAGCCCATGTAGGCGAGGCGTTTCGGGTCGACGTAGCCCTGCCGCGCGAGCCACGCCAGGGTCGCATCGATATCGTGCGCCCGCGCCTCGGCATCGGCCTGGGTCGGCCAGTTGCGCCCGCACACGTCCTTGAGCCCGCGCGCGGAGAAGCTGTCGACCACCAGCGCGGCATAGCCCCACGACGCCAGCAGCCCCGCCATGCGCGCCGTGTTCTGCCCCGGCCCGCCACAACCGTGAAAGATCGCGACCGCAGGAACGGCGCCAGCCGCGTTGGCCGGGCGAAAGAGCTGCGCGGCGAGCTGCACGGTGCGGCCGCCATCTGTGACCGGCACACGAACATTCTGCTGCGCCGCCGCCGGCACGGCCGCGAGCGCGAGAAGCAGAGCCAGAACGAGCTTCAGCATGCCGTCATCCAACACACCGGCCTTGCCTATTGCAACACCAGCAGCAGGATGACGCCGGCGACGCTGGTCAGCACGCCGAGCAGGCCCATGAGATGCAACCGTTCCTCGCGCAGCAGCAGGTAGCTCAGCGCGACGGCGATCAGGGGAAACACTGCGACCAGCGGCGCCACGACGGTGATCGAGCCCAGCCCGAGCGCGGCGTAGAGCAGGAAGGTCGCCGTGCCATTGCTCGCCCCGACGGCGAGGAACCACAGGAGGCCGCGGCGGTCGGGCGGGCCGGCGCCGAGCGAGCGGCGGCCGACCAGTGCCACGATCACCAGGGTGGAGAACGAGTAGCCGATCGCCGCCGCGGCGAGCGGCTCGGGCCACAGGCCGAGGCCGGTCTTGATCGCCGGCTGGATCGCGCCACGCACCAGGGCCGCCGCGAGCGGCAGGCCGAGCACCCAGATCGACCATTGCCGCCGGCCGGTGCCGCCGCGCAGCGCCATCAACGCCACGCCGCCCACCACCAGCACCAGGGCGAGCGCCTGTCCCAGGCCAATTCGCTCGCCGAGGAACAGGACCGCCCCCAGCACGGCGAACAGCGGCGTGACGTTGCCGGCGGCGCCGGCGATGGCCGGGCCCAGCCGCTCGTTGGAGCGCACCGACAGGATCGAGACCGCCACCGGGAAGATGCAGCCGACACCGGCGAAGATCGCCGCCGCCCGCCAGTCGAAGCCGCGCCAGTCGACGAAGATCAGCGCCGGCGGCCACGCCATCACCATGGAGCCGCCGATCGTGTAGAGCGGCGAGCGCCACGACGGCAGGGTGCGCAGGCCATACTGCGTCAGGATCAGCGCCAGGGCGAAGCAGAATGCCGCACCCAGCGCCAGCAGAGGCGCCAGGCTGGACGACAGGATGGCCGTGCCGCTCACCGTCTGCTATGTCCGCCGGCTTTCGCGGCGGAGAGAAACTATGGACACGCTCACCTACTGGAACGGCACGTGGCACGAGGGCAACCCGGCGATCCTGGGCCCGCGCGATCACGCCTTCTGGCTGGGCTCGATCGTATTCGACGGCGGCCGCGCCTTCGAGGGCTGCGGTCCCGATCTCGACCTCCATGCGGAACGCGTGGTCCGTTCGGCGCGCGCGCTCGGTCTCGAGCCCAGCAAGACGGCCGAGGAAATCCTCGAGCTGATGCACGTCTCCGTCCGCCGCTTCGGGCCCAAGGCCGAGCTCTACGTCCGGCCGATGTTCTGGGCGGGCAAGGGCGGCGCCGGCCCGATCTCGGTGGATCCCGACTCGACCCAGTTCCTGCTCTGCGTCTACCACTCGCCGATGCGCGCCGGCACACCGCTGACGCTCGGCCTCTGCCGCACCATCCGCCGGCCGACGCCGGAGAGCGCACCGACCGCCGCCAAGGCGAGCTGCCTCTATCCCAACTCCTCGCGCGGCGTTGCCGAGATGATGAAGCGCGGCTTCCAGAACGGTGTCGTGCTCGACGCCGCGGGCAACGTCGCCGAGACCTGCAGCTCCAACCTGTTCATCGCCCGCAACGGCGTGGTCGCCACGCCCGTGCCCAACGGCACCTTCCTGGCCGGCATCACGCGCTACCGCACGGTGAAGCTCTTGCGCAATGCCGGCATCACGGTCGAGGAACGCACCGTGACCACGGACGAGCTCGACGACGCCGACGAGATCTTCACCACCGGCAACGCCGGCAAGGTCCAGCCGGTCAGCCGCTACGAGAGCCGCGACCTGCAGCCCGGCCCGATCGCCCGCCAGGCGCACGAGCTCTACATGGCCTACTCGCGGACCCAGCGCGTCATCTGACCGCGCTGCGGCCGCATCACTTCCTGCCGAGGCCGGAGCCGTTGTAGAGATTCGCCAGGCGAGCGACCAGGAAGGCGACGTACATCACGCCCAGCACCTGCTCGAGCACGATCAGGCTGCGCGTGAGCCCGGTCGCCGGCGTGATCTCACCGAACCCGGTCGAGGTGAGAACGGTGAACGAGAAATACATCATGTCGGACCAGCGGAGATGTCCGTACGGGCCTTTCTCGATCGAGTAGGCGAAGGCCTTCGGGTCGAACAGCTCGACAAGGCTGAACAGGCTGGCGAAGCTGAAGGCAATCAGCACATAGGCTGCGATGGCGCCGAACACCTTGTCGGTCGTGATCGGATGCCAATCGAGCACGTAGTGCAGCAAGGCAACGGTGACGACTGCCATGAAGACCGCGATCGAGGCGAAGACGACCGGCCGCAGCCAATGCTCTCCCATCTGGTCGATGGCAATCGCCTGGCCGGCGAACAGCGCCAGCACGGCGACGATCCACAACATCGCGCGCCGCACGCGCAGCGCCCACACCGCCAGCAGCAGGATGGCCATCGTGCCGAGGCCGACGAATCCGCCGGTGACCGGGGTGCTGCTGAGCAGGGGAGCCGACACGATGATCACGCCCAGCATCGCCAGCAAGACGCTGCAACGATTGCGCCGAATGTAGGCGATGCGGTGCAGCAGTCGCCGCGGCAATCGGCCGGCCATGTTCATTCGGCGAGCACGACAGCGGTGTCGTCGCGCCCCTCGGGGAGCGTCACCGCCATGGGTGCCGACTTTTTGGCCGGACCATCTAAATCCTCATCCTGGGGAGGTCGCGTATCGACCGTCTCGCAGGATAGGTGACGCACGAGTCGCCCCCCCGGCAGCCCGCGATGCCCGGCAGCGCCAAGGAGCGCCGCGCCACCGCGCGATCGATGATCGCCGCCGCGAGAGGGTCGAAGGGCTCGGGCACGATCGCCGGCCGCGCCGTCAGCGGCTGAACAGGACGCCCATCGCCGCGGCGACGCCGAGCCCGATCAGGACCAGGGCGACGAACGCGCCGACCGCGATCACGCCGCGCCGCAGATGGTGGCGGCTCGAGTCGGCGAGATGGGCATGGCCGGCCGCCTGGGCCCGGCCGTGGCTGATCCTGTAGTGAACGAGATGCCAGACCGCGCCGATCAGGGCGCCGAGACCCAGGATCCAGAACGGAGCGAACAGCAGCCAGATTTCGATGTCGTTGCTCATGCCGGAAGCAGTGTCCCGTTCCGGCACCGCAGAAGCAACCCTCGGATCACAACTTGGTCACCATTGTCCGGCGCCTTCGCTCCGTATCTTAGGTGTCAACCAACCGACCCAGGGGACCCCCTCACCATGGCCAAGTACCTTACCCTCGCCCTGATCCTGCTCAGCGCCACCGCCTGCGGCGATACGTGGGGCCAGCGCGCCGTCACCGGCGGCGGCATCGGGGCAGGCTCGGGCGCCCTGATCGGCGCCCTGACGCCGATCGGCCTGCTCCCGGGCGCCCTCGTCGGCGGTGCCGTCGGCGCAGGCGTCGGAGCGGCTACCGCGCCTCGCTACTAGACCAGCCTCTGCCGGCGAAAGGCCGGCACCGGGGCATCACGAGCAGACGCGCAACCGTCGCCCCTCCTCACCCGCCTCGCTCCGGCCGGGCGGCAGCGCCAAGAGGGCAGCGAGAATCGAGGAAGTTCCGCAGCAGAGCGGCGCACTGCGCCGCGTGCGAGAAAGGCAGGCCATGGCGGGCATGCCCGATGACGTTGAGCTGGGCATCGGGCAGCAGGCGATGCAACTCCGCCATGACAGGCACGGGGATGAACGGGCTGCCGTCGGGATGCAGCAGAAGCGTCGGGCACCGGACCTGCCCGAGGCGTGGCGAAAGATCGGTGCCGACCAGCACCGCGAGCGCCTCGAGGATCGACTCGCGCGGCCACCTTTCCTGCTGGCGCGCAAACCATGCCAGCCGCTCGGGCGACAGCGCGCCGTCATGGAATCGCCCGGGCAGGAAGGCGTCGGACCAGGCCTTCACGCCGCCGCCGTCGAGCTGGCTTCGCCATGCCTCGACGCTGCGGATCGATGCGCCGAGATGAGCGCCATTGCTGACGGTAAGGGTGCCGAGGCGATCCGGCCGCGCGATCGCGGCGGCCAGCGCGATGGTTCCGCCGATCGATTCACCGACGAGATGAAACCGCTGCAGTCCAGCTGCATCGGCGACGGCGAACAGATCGTCGACCAGGAGATCGAGCGACCAGGCAAAATCGGGTCCGGGGATATGCGATCGCCCGTAGCCTCGCATGTCGAAGGTGACGAGGCGATAGGCGTCGCCCAGCGCCGGCACCCAGCCCGCCCAGAGGGCGGCACTGGCGCCGATCCCGTGATGGAACAGGATTGCCGGGCGCGGTTCGCGCCACGGCGCGACCTGATCGACCACCTCGTAGTGGAGGGAGCCGTGACGGGTTGAAGCGAGCGGCATCGTAGACCCTCGTTTGCTGTACTTCCGCGGGGAGCGCGCCACACATGGGCGCTATCTTTTCGGTGCTCCTCATATGAAAATCGGAGCGGTACCCGCCCGGACTTTCATATGAGTTCCCCACCGGCCCGAGGGCCGACCCGCCGTGTCAAGAAACTGGCGGCAAGCCGCCAGTTTCTTACTAGGAAAACCGAAAAGTTGGCGCCTGGGGGCGCGCCACAAGTGGCGCGCCCCGGCGACAAGCTGGCTCAGGCGAATCTCTAGTCGGCGCGCATGCCGGCCGACTGGATGACGTCGGCCCACTTCTTGCGATCCGCCACGATCATCGCCTTGAGGTCGGCCGGCGAGCCGATCAGCACCTCCATGCCATTGTCGGTGTAGCGCTTCTGCAGGTCGGGCTTGGCGCTCGCCGCGCGCAGCGCCTTGTTCCACAGCTCGGTCAGATCGGCCGGCAACCCTCGCGGGCCGAACACGGCGAACCAGTTCACCACCTCGTAGCCCGGCAGCCACTGCGAGATCAGCGGCAGGTTGGGGAACATCGGCGCCGCCTTGGGCCCGCCGAAAGCGATCGGGATCAGCCCGCCGCCGCTGATCTGGCCCAGGAACTCCGGCATGTTGCCGAACATCACGTCGCAATTGCCCGAGACGAGATCCTGGATCGCCGGCGCGCCGCCGCGATAGGGCACGTGCAGCAGGTTGACGCCGGCCAGCTTCTTGAAAAGCTCGCCCGCGAGGTGCTGCGACGTGCCGTTGCCGGCGGAAGCGTAGGTGATCTTGCCGGGATTCTTCTTCGCCTGCTCGATCAGCTCGGGCACGGTGCGGTATGGCACGTGCTTGCCGAACACCAGTATGTTGGGGACGTTGGCGACGCTGGCGATCGGCGTCAGGTCGGTGTCGACGTTGATCGGCAGCTTCTGGCCCGGCATCACCGGCGCCACGCACATCGCCGCCATTGCGGCCAGCCCGATGGTGCGTCCATCCGGCGGGGAGTTGGCCACGATCTCGTTGGCAATGAAACCCGACGCTCCCGACTTGCTCTCGACGATGACGTTGTGGCCAACCTCCGATTTTACCGCTTCGGCCAGAAGCCGGCACAGCAGGTCGGCATTGCCGCCCGGCGGAAACCCGCAAAAGAACCGGACATCTCCGGGGACCTTCTGCGCCAGAACCTGTGGCGCCGACAACAGGCCGATGGCGGCGACGCTACCACTCACGAACTTTCTACGCTGCATTCGATTGCCTCCCTGAGCGCGCCGAGCCTAGCATGTTCCGGCATGCCCGTGCTCACCCGTCGTGGCCTCACAGCCGGCCTCACTGCGCTCCCCTTCGCCACCGTTCGCGCACAGGGCGTGGATTTTCCCGACCGCCCCTTGCGATTCGTCGTCGGCTTTCCGCCAGGCGGCCCGAACGATCTTCTGGCGCGGGTCCTCGCCCCCGGCATCGGCGAGCGCCTGAGGCGCTCCGTGGTGGTCGAGAACCGGGCGGGCGCCAACGGCGAGATCGCGGCGGCCTCGGTTGCCAAGTCGCCGGCCGACGGCAGCGTCTTCATGCTGGCCTCGAACGGCTCGACGACGGTCGCCGCCGCGCTCAATCGCAACCTGCCCTACGACGTGCGAACCGATTTCGCCGCGGTGGCGCCCGTCGGCATCAACCCGATGCTGCTGGTCGTGCGCAACGACCTGCCGGCCAGGGACGTCGCCGGGCTGCTCGCCCTGGCACGTTCCGAACCGGGCAAGCTCAACGGCGCCTCGGCCGGCACCGGCGGCGCCACGCACCTCGCGCTCGAGTTGTTCAAGGCGCTGGGCAAGGTCGACATCGTGCACGTCCCCTACAAGGGGGGCGGGCCGGCCATGACGGACCTGATGGCCGGCCTGGTCGACCTCTATTTCGGCGGCCTGTCGACGGCGCTGCCGCACGTCAAGGCCGGCAAGATGCGGGCGCTCGGCCAGACCTCCGCGACGCGGTCGGCGGCGGCAGCGGACATCCCGACCATCGCCGAGGCGGGCCTGCCCGGTTACGAGGCGGCGATCTCCTACGGCATCTTCCTGCCGGTCGGATCGTCGCCGGCGCTGGTCAACCGCCTGCACGCCGCGGTCGACGCCACCATCCGCTCGCCCGAGGTGGCGCGGAAGTTCACCGAGCTCGGCGCCGATCCGCAGTTCGGCACGCCGGCCGAGTTCACCGCCTACGTCGCCGACGACCTCGCGAAATGGGCGGCGCTCGCCCGTCAGGCCGGCCTCAAGCTCGACTGATCACGTCGATTGCCGATGTGATCGAACCGCAAGCGGTTCAATCACATCGGCAATGCGTGCACGGCGAGCATCTCCACACCGCCATTCCCTCGGTTCGGGCGGATGGCAACGTGCGGCGATCTGCAGTCCTTCGGTCTACTTGACCGACGAGAAGGCGGTCGGCGCCAGGAACTGGTTGGCGACGTTGGCCACGATGGCGCCGTCCTTCTCGGTTTCGGCGCGCTTGGCAAGCCATTCCGGATCGGCGGCGAAGGCGTTCCACTTCTTTTCGCGGTCGGCGAGCGATTCCCAGGCCAGCAGGTAGTAAAGTTCCTGGTTGGACTCGCCCACCAGAGTCGTCCAGAAGCCCGCCTGCTTGATGCCATGACGCTCCCAGATCTTGAGCGTGATCGTGTTGAAGCGGTTGAGCAGCGCCGGCAGGCGGCCGGGCACGCATTTGTAGACACGCAGCTCGTAGATCATTTTTCCCTCCGGTTCTTCAGAAGCTAGAATCCGCCGTCGAAGCGCGGCACGAAGCCGTCGCCCTTGTGGTCGATGTGGCAGGTGAACGGCGCGCCGAAATGGCACGGCATCAGCCGGGCACCCGTTCCGGCGCAATGCTCGAGGGCCTCGCGCCGGCTCTTGCGCGCGCCGACGGCCTCGCCGCACGCGAAGCTGTTCCATTCCGGATGATAGACCTGCAGGGCATGGTGCAGGATGTCGCCGCAGAACAGCGCCTTCTCGCCGCGCGATTCGAGCTTGATGGCGATGGTTCCGGGCGTGTGGCCGGGCGCCGGGGCGATCTCCATGTTCTCGTCGAGCCGCGCCGCCCCGTCGATCATCTGGCTGAGCCCGGCCTCGACGACCGGCAGAACGGAGTCGCGGAACGAGCCGGCATTGGCCGGCCCGGCCTTCGGGTCGCTGTCGACCTTCAGATAGTGATCGTAGTCGGTGCGGCTGAAAACGTACCTGGCGTTCTTGAAGGTCGGCACCCACTTGCCGTTCTCGAGCCTGGTGTTCCAGCCGACGTGGTCGACATGCAGGTGCGTGCACATCACCATGTCGACCTGATCGGGCTCGACGCCGACCTCCTTGAGCCGCTCGAGATACTTGCTCTCCATCAGATGCCACTTGGGCCGATGCGGACGCGACTTGTGATTGCCGACGCAGGTGTCGATCAGGATTCGCTTTCCGCCGATCGTCAGCAACCAGCTGTGCACGCTGAGCTTCAGGGAATTCGAGGCTTCCTCGTAGTGAGCGGGCATGAGCCAGTCGCGATGCTGCTGCACCACCTCCGGCTTCCAGTCCGGGAAGAACATCCTGGCGTCGAAGTTCGGCTCGTAAGACTCCTCGACGCGGCGCACCGTGGCAGCGCCTATCTTCACTTCGACCATGCTTCCTCCCGATTGCCGGCAGATTAGCCTTGCCCGGCGCTCGGCGGGAAGCCCGCCGTTTCGATTAGACGCATCCAACGGGAGATGGAGCCGCAAGCGGATCCATCGGCTCGCAAGCCCCGTCTAGAAAGGCAGGCGGCGCGCCTCGAGACGCTCGAGATGGCGATGCGCGAGAACGGCGACGATCGCCGAGCCGATCGGCATCAGCGGCAGCAGGACGGCGAAATGAATGCCGAGGTGGCGCGGATCGAACGTGTCGGGCACCAGCATGCCGACGGCAACCGTCATGATGAAGAACATGACCGCAAAGACCAGCCCGCTCGCGCCGCCTATCATCGCTGCAACGGTCGCGTTGGTTGCCGTGTTGAAGCCGATGTAATAGCTCAATGAGAATGCGGCGGCACAAGCGACCAACGCCGTAATGCTTTCCATCGAACGCCTCCAATACGCTCTCGACTCGGAAGAACAATGAATTGAAACTGTTTCAGTGTGACGCAGATCACGCTGCCCCGAAATCAACAAAAACGCATGACTCACCGAGATTTTACCTGGCTTTCCGCAGTCGAACTCCAATTACTTTTCGCCCGTGGCGAGGCCTCGCCCGTCGACGTTCTCGAAATATTCCTGACTCGGGCACGCGCCCTGCAGCCCCATCTCAACGCGCTGGTCCTGAAAGACGAAGCGGCCGCGCGCGCGGCTGCCGGGGCATCGGAGGCTCGCTGGCGAAGCGGCACCCCGCTGTCGCCCCTCGATGGCGTGCCGACCACCATCAAGGACACGACACCGGTCAAGGGCTGGCCGACCCGCAACGGCTCGCATGCCACCGACGAGACGCCAGCGGCAGAAAGCGCCCCGGTGGTCGAGCGGCTCCAGCACGCCGGCGTGGTCATATTCGGCAAGTCGGCGACCCCGGAATTCGGCTGGAAGGCCCTGACCGATTCACCCCTGCAGGGCACGACCCGCAGCCCGTGGCATCTCGACCATACCCCCGGCGGCTCGTCGGGCGGCGCCTCGGCGCTGACGGCCGCGGGCATCAACCCGTTCAATCACGGAAATGACGGCGGCGGCTCGATCCGCATCCCTGCCGCCCATGCCGGCCTGGTCGGGCTGAAGCCGTCTTTCGGGCGCATCGCGCAGCATCCGGCCGACGGGCCCTTCGCCGACGTCGTCTCGCAGGGCGTGCTGGCGCGCAGCGTTCGCGATACCGCCCTCGCCCTGAACGTGCTGGCCGGTCCCGATCCGCGCGATTGGCGTTCGTTGCCTGCCGATCCGCGCGACTACACGGTCGGGCTCGACGACGGCGTGCTCGGCTTGAAGCTCGGCCTCAGCCTCGATCTCGGCCATGTCGAGGCCGATCCAGAGGTCCGCGCGCTGGTCGCCGCTGCCGCCCGGCGGTTCGAGGCGCTGGGCGCCGTGGTCGAGGACGTCGGCCCCCTGATCGACCCGCTGCGCCAATCGTTCGAGCCGCTCTGGATCGGCGCCTTCGCGACGCGCCTTCGCCAGATCCCGACGCAGCTTCATGACAAGCTCGATCCGGGCTTCCGCGCCGCCGCCGAGAAGGGCCTCTCGATCACGCTTGCCGATTACGCCCGGGCCTACGAGGCCAGGAGCAGGCTCGCCCGCGACATGGCGCTGTGGCACCAGAAGTACGACCTGCTGCTGGCGCCTGTGACCCCGACCGCCGCGCCGCCGGTCGATACGCTCTACAACTCGGAAGCCTTCCCGCGCTGGACCAAGGGTGCGCCTTACACGCTGCCCTTCAACCTGACCGGTCAGCCGGCGGCATCGATGCCGGCCGGGCTCACCACGGCGGGGCTGCCGGTCGGCCTGCAGATCATCGGTCCCGCCCGCGCCGACGCGCTCGTGCTGCGCGCGATGCGCGCCTACGAGAGCGCCTCGGGATGGACCTGGCCGCAGGCGAAGGTCGTGGAGACGCTGGGAAGGTTGGGAATTTAACTCCCCTCCCCGTCTTACGGGCAGGGCATTCGCATATGGATAAAACCTCCGTCATCCCGACCGGAGCCGCGCGCGTAGCGCGGCGCAGTGGAGGGACCTCTCTTCTTGCAGCATCAACAAGAAAGGTCCCTCGACTACGCCGCCCTTTGGGCGGCTCCGCTCGGGATGACGGAGGCTCTATCCATATGCGAATGCCCTGGTCTTACGGGGGAGGTGCCCCCGAAGGGGGCGGAGGGGAAAGGCCTCAAACGAGATCCATGAGATTCCGACGTCGGAATCAGAAACATCTCGAGTGTGGCTTTCCCCCTCCGCCGCGTGTGACGCGGCACCTCCCCCTATTACGGGGCCCGAGTACGGGGGAGGGCAGGAACGGCGCGGCGACTCCGTCTTCCTAGTCCAGATCCAGGCCGTTCATGCCGGCGTTCTTGCGCGCCTTGCCGGCGAGCTCGGTGAGGATCTTGCCCGCGGCGCGCGGGTCGAGGATCGGCTTGGCTTCCGGGCCCTTGTGCCAACCCTCGGCCACCGCGAACTGGCCGTTGCCGGCCTGAAAGACGCGGCCCGTGATCTCGCGGCTCTCCTCGCTCACCAGCCAGGTGGCAACAGGCGCAATCCATTTCGGGCTGCGCGTCTCCTTGTCCTCTTCCGTGTAGTTGCGCAGGTCCTCGGTCATGCGCGTGAAGGCCGACGGCGAGATCGAGTTCACCGTGACGCCGTAACGACCGAGCTCGCGCGCCGCGATCACCGTGAACGAGGCGATGCCGGCCTTGGCCGCGCCGTAGTTGGTCTGGCCGATATTGCCGTAGATGCCCGACACCGACGTCGTGGTGATGATGCGGGCATCGACGGGCCCGCCCTTCACCTTGGCCTGGTCGCGCCAGTAGGCGGCGGCGTGGCGCGCCGGCGCGAAGGTGCCCTTGAGATGCACCTTGATGACGGCATCCCATTCGTCCTCGGTCATGTTGACCAGCATGCGGTCGCGCAGGATGCCGGCGTTGAGCACCACGGCATCGAGCTTGCCGAAGGCCGAGACCGCCTGGTCGATCATGCGCTTGGCGCCGTTCCAGTCGGACACGTCGTCGCCGTTGGCGACCGCCTCGCCGCCCTTGGCCTTGATCTCGTTCACCACCTGCTGCGCCGGGCCGACGTCGTTGCCCTTGCCGGCGCGATCGCCGCCCAGGTCGTTGACCACGACCTTGGCGCCGTGTTCCGCCAGCATCAGGCAATGCTCGCGGCCGACGCCGCGCGCGCCGCCGGTCACGATCGCTACTCTGCCTTCGCACAATCTCGCCATTGCTCCCTCCCGTTTCTGGTGTGTCTGGCCGTGTCGTCCTGGGCTAGTCTAGCGGCACACCCAGGAGGATCGCCATGGACACTCTGCCGCTCGTTGCCCCGGAACAGGTCGGTCTTTCCGCAACGCGGCTCGATCGCGTGCGCAAATGGATGCACCGCTGGGTCGACACGGGCCGGCTGGCCGGCATGGTGACCGTGGTGATGCGCCGGGGCGAGCTCGCCTTCGCAGAGACGGTCGGCAAGGCCGATATCGAGCGCAACCGGCCGATGCGGCCCGACACGATCTTCCGCTTCTACTCGATGACCAAGCCGCTCACCTCGACGGCGATCATGATGCTCTACGAGGAGGGCCGCTTTCAGCTCGACGACCCGATCTCGAGGTTCATCCCTGCGTTCGCCAACCCGCGCGTCTATGCCGGCGGCAGCCGCGGCAAGATCGACTCGGTACCGGCCGAGCGCGAGATCACGTTCCGCGACCTGCTGACCCACACCTCGGGCCTGACCTACGGCTTCATGGAGAGCAATCCGGTCGATGCGCTCTACCGCTCCAAGTCCGACGGCGTCGACTTCCAGACCGCCGATACCAGCCTCAAGGATCTGGTCGAGCGACTCGGCACCTTCCCGCTGATCGCCCAGCCCGGCAAGGCCTGGAACTACAGCGTCGCCACCGACGTGCTGGGCTACCTTGTCGAGGTCATCTCCGGCCAGCCGTTCCAGACCTACCTGAAAGAGAAGGTCCTGGCGCCGCTCGGCATGGTCGATACCGATTTTCACGTGCCCACAGACAAGCACGAGCGCTTCGCCGCCAACTACCAGGCCGGCGCCGGCGGAAAGCTCGAGCTGATCGACGACCCCGGCAAGAGCCGCTACCTGGCGCCGCGCCGCGTCAACTCGGGCGGCGGCGGGCTGGTGTCGACGGCGTCCGACTACCTGCGCTTCTGCAAGATGATGCTGAACAAGGGCGAGCTCGACGGCGTGCGCCTGCTCGGCCGCAAGACGGTCGAGCTGATGACCATGAACCATCTCAAGGGCGACATGGCCGACATGGGCATGCCGCGCTTCTCCGAGTCGACCTACTACGGCGTCGGCTTCGGGCTGGGCTTCTCGGTCATGATCGATCCGGCCAAGGCACACATCCTGGGAACGCCCGGCGAGTATGCCTGGGGCGGCGCCGCCTCGACCGCGTTCTGGTGCGATCCGAAGGAAGACATGGCGGTGATCCTGCTGACCCAGCTCACGCCGTCCTCGACCTATCCGATCCGCCGCGAGCTACGGGTGCTGACCTATCAGGCGATCGTCGACTGAGGCCCGACATGCGCAACACCGGCCCCATCAAGGTAACGAAGCTCCACCCGTTGTTCGGCGCGGAGATCAGCGGCATCGACATCACCCGCCCGCTCTCGGCGCGCGAGTTCGGGCCGATCCGCGCGGCGTTCGAGGAGCACTCCGTCCTGCTGTTCCGCGACCAGCCGATGGACGACGAGAAGCAGATAGCCTTCAGCGAAAATTTCGGGCCGCTGGAGACGACCGGCAGCTCCAACCCCGCCGTCGGCACCAAGTTCCAGCGCCAGTCCAATCTCGACATCCTGACCGGCGAGCCGATCCCGCCCGACGACATGCGGATGATCTACCAGAAGGCCAACTACTTCTGGCATTCGGACTCCTCGTTCAAGCGAGTCCCGTCCCTTTGCTCGATCCTGACGGCGCGCCTCTGCCCGCCCGAGGGCGGCAACACCGAGTTCCTGTCGATGCGCGCGGCATGGAACGCGCTGCCGCCGGCCCTGCAGGCGACTATCCACCCGCTGATCGCCGAGCACTCGCTCGAATACTCGCGCAATCGCGTGCAGAAGGGCATCCTGAGCGCCAAGGCGATTGCCGAGCTGCCGCCGGTCAAGCAGCGGCTCTTCCAGGACAACCCGGTCAACGGTCGCCGCGCGCTCTATATCGGCGCCCACGCCGGCTTCATCGTCGGCTGGCCCAGGGCCACCGGTGAGGCCCTGCTCTACGAGCTGTCGCAGCGCGCCGACCAGCCGGAGTTCCGGCTGTCGCATCCGTGGCGCGAAGGCGACGTGATCGTGTGGGACAACCGCGCCGTCTTGCACCGCGCCACCTATTACGACACCGTAAAGTACAAGCGCTTCATGCAGCGCACCACGATCGGCGGCGACGTGATGACGGTGCCGCAATAGGAATGGCCGAGGCTCCCCAGGCAGAATCCTCGACGCCCGACGGAATGCCCGTGGGCTGGCCGCGCCGGCTCGCGGTGGCGACGATCACCATCGGGCTGATGATGTCGGTGCTCAGCAACTCGATGACCAACCTGGCGCTGCCCTACATCGCCCACGACCTCGACATCTCCGCCGAAAGCTCGATCTGGATCGTCAACGCCACCCAGATCGCGCTCATCGTCTCGCTGCTGCCAGTGGCGGCGCTGGCCGACATCGTAGGCTATCGCCACGTCTATCGCTTCGGCCTGGTGCTGTTCTCGCTGGCGTCGATCGGCTGCGCGCTGGCCCCCTCGCTGTCCTGGCTGCTGCTGGGGCGCACGATTCAGGGCCTCGGCGGCGCTGCCATCATGTCGGTCCAGCCGGCGCTGGTGCGGGCGATCTATCCGCGAAGCATGCTGGGCCGCGGCCTCGGCTTCAACACGACCGTGGTCGCGACTTCGCTGGCCGCCGGCCCGTCGATCGGCGCAGCGCTGCTGTCGATCAGCAGCTGGCCTGCCCTGTTTGCCGTCTACGTGCCGCTGGGCATCGTTTCCTTCCTGCTGTCCGAACGCTACCTGCCGCGGACCACGCATACCCATCGACCGTTCGACGTGATCTCGGCCGTGCTGTCGGGCGCCACGTTCGGGTTGCTGATCTTCGGCATCGACGGCATGGGCCACGGCCATGCGCGCATCGTCATCGTGACGGAGCTGGTGCTGGCGGCCGTGTTCGGCACCCTGTTCGTATGGCGCCAGAGGAAGCTTGCCGATCCGATGATGCCGGTCGAGGTGTTCAAGCGCCCGATCTTCTCGCTCTCCATCTCGGCCGCGACGTGCACTTTCACCGCCCAGGGCCTCGCCTTCGTCAGCCTGCCCTTCTTCTTCCATACCGTTCTGGGAAGGAGCGCCACCGACACCGGCATCCTGCTCACGGCCTGGCCGCTGGCGCTGGCCGGCGTCGCGCCGCTGGCCGGCCGTCTCGCCGATCGCCATCATCCGGGCCTGCTGGGCGCCATCGGCCTCACCAGCATGACCGCGGGCCTGGTGCTGACGGCGCTGCTGCCGCCCGATCCGTCGAGCGTCGACATCATGTGGCGCCTGGTGCTGTGCGGCGCCGGCTTCGGCATGTTCTCCGCCCCCAACAACCGCCTGATGATGAGCGCCGTGCCGCGCGAGAGAAGCGGCAGCGCCGGCGGCATCATCGCCACCGCGCGCACGCTCGGGCAGACCATGGGCGCCGCCCTGGTCGCCGTGATGTTCGGCCTGTTCGACTTTTCGAATGGCGGCGCTGCCGCCGCCGACGCTTCCCGTGCCGCCATCTGGCTGGGTGCGGGCTTCGCCGGCACCGCCCTGGTGATCGGCAGCCTCCGGCTGCGCCTGTAAGGCTTCTCGCCGTGCGCGCGCCGTTCATTCTCCGCCCCAGCTTCGCTGGGGAGGTGCCCCGTCATACGGGGCGGAGGGGTCATGAGCAGCGAGACTGGGGTCTTTGACCCCTCCGCCCCGCATGACGGGGCACCTCCCCATAGGCGTTAAACTAGACGGAAACCTCATCCTGAGGAGCGCCCGCAGGGCGCGTCTCGAAGGATGGGCCACACAGGAGATCGTTGGAAAAGCGCTGTTGCCGACCCTTCGAGACGCGGCCCTCCGGGCCGCTCCTCAGGGTGAGGCCCCCCTTTGTATTTTAACGCCTATGGGGCACCTCCCCCGGGGGAGGAAAATGAGGTGTGCTCACTCCAACTACGCCGACTGGCGCAGCGCGTCGGCCGCCGGGCCTCGCTCCTTGTCGATCAGCTCGGCCATCAACTGCCTGAACTGGGTCAGCGGGCCGTCGGCCGACGTCGCCAGCATGCGCGGCTGCGGCGTTAGATCGATCACCCGCTGCTGCGCCTCGATCATGGCGTTGTCCTCGTCGAAGGCGCGGCGGAACAGGTCGATCTGAGAGTCGGCCTGCTGATCGTTGGCGCGCACCCGGTCGAGGCAGCTCGAGAAGTAGTAGATCGACTGCTTCGCCGAGACAGGCGTGATCGCCTGGCTGGTCAGCGAGGTCCAGAACGGCGTGTGCGACCCGTCCGGCGCTTGCATGTTGCAGGCAGCGGCCGTGCCCGGCCGATAGAACCGGCTGGTGAGCAGGAAGACGCCGGGCACCATGTAGTCGTAGGACTGAAAGCTGTCGGTACGGGTGCCGGGCGGCTCGCCGATATAGGGCGCTACCGGGTTGTCGACGACCCATCGCGCGATCCGCAAGCCGCGCTCGAGACGCGTCGTCTGCGGCCGGCTGTTGCCCCACGACATGCTGCCGCGCCCCAGCGTCTTGGCATGCACGTAGCTGAGATGGGTGAGATCGAGGAGATTGTCGTTGATGAGCTCGTAGTTGGCGTCGTAGGCGAGCTCGCCGGTGCGCATGATCCAGGCATCGTCGTGCCCCAGGGCAGACGGGATCAGCGCCGGATCGGCCAAGGCCGGATCGCCCATCCACAGCCAGATCCAGCAGTCGCGTTCCACAACGGGATAGGTACGCACACCGGCCCGGCCGGGAATGAAGGACTGGCCCGGAATCTCGATGCACTTGCCGGACGGCGCGAACTTCAGGCCATGGTAAAGGCAGCGCAGGTCGTCGCCTTCCAGCCGCCCGCGCGACAATGGCGCCAGCCGGTGGCAACAGCGATCCTCCAGCGCGACGACCACGCCGTCCGCCTTTCGATAGAGCACGATCGGCTCGGCCAGCATGGTGCGGGCGACCAGCGTGTCCTTGGCGAGCTGATGGCTCCAGCCTGCCACGTACCAGCAATTGCGCAGGAACATCGCAATCCTCCCTTGGGCCGTCTCCGCGACCGCTCGGGAAAATGCTGACGCCGGCTGATTGACTTGTCAACGAGTTCGCCACTGACGGCGGCTATCCATGCATCTGCCGGAACAGCGATGGCGCCATGCCGAAGCGTCGCTCGAACGCCTGGCCGAAGCGGGCGGGCGACGACAGCCCCACCTTGCCGGCAATGGCCTTGAGCGGCAGGTCGCCGGCGAGCAGCGTGCGGGCAGCGTCGAGGCGCAGGCCTTCGACGAAGTGCGCCGGCGTCTTGCCGGTCGCCTCGGTGAACTTGCGATAGAAGCTTCGCTCCGACAGGCCGGCACGCGCCGCCAGTTCCGGCACGTCGAGCTTGTGGTCGAGATGCGCCTGCATCCAGTCGATCAGGTCCGCGAATGGCGCCTCTGCGGCCGTCTGCGCCTGCAGGAGCGGACTGAACTGCGACTGGTAGCCGGGCCGGCGTGCATAGAGAACGAAATGACGGGCGATCAGGTTGGCGAGCGCGGGACCGAGATCCGCCTCGACCAGCGCCAGCGCCATGTCGATGCCGGTCGTCACACCGGCCGAGGTCCAGATCTTGCCGTCGACGACATAGAGGGATTCGGCATCGACCTGGAGGGATGGAAACCCTCGCGCGAGATGCTCGCAACTCGCCCAGTGCGTGGCCACCCGCCGGCCGTCGAGCAGGCCGGCCGCCGCCAGCACGAACGCGCCGGTGCAGACCGAGCCGAACCGCACGGTCCCCGGCGCCACCCGGCGCAGCCAGCGTCGCAGGGCGGGCCGTGTCATGGCTGCCTTCAGGCCGCGCGAACCGCCGGCGACGAGCAGCGTGTCGGGCTGGCCGCCGATCTTGCGGCTGTCGAGCGTCACGCCGCAGCTCGACCGCACCAGCCCGCCATCGGCCGACACGATGCGCAGATCGTAGACGGGGCGGCCGGCGGCCTCGTTGGCCGCACCGAACACGGCGGCCGGACCGGTGACGTCGAGCAGCTGGCAGCCCTCGTAGGCGAGAATGCAGGTGCGATGCGGCCGGGTCATTGGCAGAAAATAGCCTCTCTTTGTCATTTCTGCCAAGGGGCGACGGCGTTACATGGTCCTCGTTAGCGCCCCCCGACCACCCAGGGCATTCGCATATGAAAGAAATTCCGTCGTCCCGACCGGAGCGGCGCTTAGCGCGGCGTAGTGGAGGGACCTTTCTTGTGGCGGCACCAACAAGAAAGGTCCCTCGACTGCGCCGCCCTTAGGGCGGCTTCGCTCGGGATGACGGAATTTTTCCATATTCGAATGCCCTGCCCAACGACCGGAGATGACAATGGCCACGCCAATCGACATCGGCATCCTGCTCTATCCCAACGTCACCCAGCTCGATGCGACCGGGCCCGCGCAGGTCCTGTCGCGGGTTCCCGGCGCCACCCTGCACATGATCTGGAAGACCCGCGATCCCGTGCCCACCGACGCGGGCTTCTCGATCGTGCCCACCACGACATTCGCCGATTGCCCGGCGCTCGACGTGATCTGCGTGCCGGGCGGCGGCGGCCAGGTCGAGCTGATGACCGATCCCGAGACGCTCGACTTCCTGCGCAGGCAGGCCGCCGGCGCGCGCTACGTCACCTCGGTGTGCACCGGCTCGCTGGTGCTGGGCGCGGCGGGCCTGCTCGAGGGCTACCGCTCGGCCTGCCACTGGGCGTGGCGCGACATGCTGAAGGACTTCGGCGCCATCCCGGTCGCCGAGCGCGTCGTGCGCGACCGCAACCGCATCTCGGGTGGTGGCGTCACCGCGGGCATCGATTTCGGGCTCACCGTGGCGGCCGAGCTGGCCGGCGAGGAGATCGCCAGGTCGATCCAGCTGGTGCTCGAGTACGACCCGCAGCCACCCTTCGATTCGGGCAGCCCGGAGAAGGCCGGCGCCGAACGCGTGGCACGCCTGCGCGAGCGCCTCGCGCCGCTGCTGGCGAGCCGGAGCCAGGCGAACAAGGAAGCCGCGGCGAGGATGCGGTGATGCTGGAGTTGCGTCCCGTCTGCGAGCATTGCGCCAGGCCACTGCCGCCCGCTTCGCCGGAGGCGCGCATCTGCAGCTACGAGTGCACGTTCTGCGCCGCGTGCGTCGACAGCGTGCTCGGCAATGTCTGCCCCAACTGCGGCGGCGGGTTCACAGCGCGGCCGATACGGCCGGCGCACAACTGGAAAGGCGACAACTACCTCGGCAAGGATCCTGCGGGCACGACGATCAAGCATCGGCCGGTGGACCCGGCAGCGCATGCGCGCTTCGCCGAGACACTGCGGACGATTCCGCCGCAGGAGCGGTGAGCCTCATTGCTGGGAGCGCGCCACTCCTGTGGCGCTCTTCTTGTTGATCAAGCATCCCATGAGCGGCGCGCTCATAGGCGCTGACTTTGGTCGACGACCCAACAAATACCCCATCCTGAGGAGGCCGCGTAGCGGACGTCTCGAAGGATGGGCTACAGACGAAATCGCTGAAAAAGCCGTGTCGCAGGCACCTGCCGCGCTGCCGACCCTTCGAGACGCGACCCTGCGGGCCGCTCCTCAGGGTGAGGATTCTTTGTAAGCTGGCGCCACGGAGCGGCGCGCTCCCGGCCATGACCCACGCAAAGCGTGGGAGGAGAGTAAGTCTCACCCCGCGGCGCCTGCCGTTGCGCTTTCGATGGTGATGGCCTTGCCGGCGGCGGTGTCGAACTTCAGCCGCTGCACATAGTCCAGGTCACGACCCGTCACGCGCACGAAGCGGCTGCCTTCGGGATAGTCGATGGCATGGATGGCGCCGACGTCGTAGACGCCGGCGCGGCCGGGCTCGAGGCGATAGGTCTTGACCTGCTCGAGCCTGGCGTCGCCGGCACCGTCGCCGCCATCGACCCGCCGGTACTCGCTCATGTCCGTGTGCTTGACCGCCTGGCCGTACACCGCCCACGAGCTGCCGTGGTCGTGCGGCGGGCTCTTGTGCGGCTTGGGATTGCAGTGGGCCAGCACCACGAAGCCGAGCTCCTTGTCCTCGTAGAGCTTGCGGGTACCAATCGGGACAGCCGGCCCGACCGCCTCGTCGACGAACGCCGGGTTGGCCAGCAGCTTCTCCAGGAGAACGCGCACCTTCTCGCGTCCCGCGGGACCGCTGGTCTGGTGCAGGGCAGCCTGCGCATCCTTGATGAAGAGGTCGAGCGTGTAGGTCATGCGATCCCTCGTCTGGTCACGTCGAATCCGGCCACGGCGAAATGATCCGCCCTGCTCCGCCTCCCTGTCAACGGCCGCCCAGCACACGGCGGGCGATCACCATGCGATGCACCTCGGAGGGGCCTTCGTAGACGCGCATGGTGCGCACCTTCTGCGCCAGCCAGCTGAGCGGCAGCTCCTGGGTGACGCCCATGGCGCCGAACGCCTGCTGGGCGTGGTCGATCACCTCGGTCGCCATCTCGGTGGCGAAGACCTTGATCATCGAGGCCTCCATGCGGACGTCGCGGCCGTCGTCCTGCTTGACGGCAGCGTCCATCACCATCAGGCGGCAGGCATGCAGCTTGGTCGCGGCATCGGCGATCCACCACTGGATGGCCTGCCGGTCGGCGAGCTTCTGGCCGAACGTGACCCGCTGGTTGGCGTGCTCGATCAGCATGTCGAGCGCGCGCTGTGCCATGCCGACGCACCACGAGCCCATCTGCAGGCGGCGCACCGTGAGGCGGAGCTGCATGGGGGCGAAGCCCGCGCCGATGCGGCCCAGCACCTGGGTCTCGGGGATGCGGCAATCCTCGAACACCACCTCGTAGGTGCGCTGGCCGGCCAGCATGGGAATGGCCCGCGCCACGATCAGGCCCGGCGTGCCTTTGTCGACCAGGAAGGCGGTGATGCCGCCGCGCGATCCCTTCTCGGGATCGGTCACCGCCATGGCGATGGTGAAGTCGGCCTTGGCGATGCGGCTGATCCAGATCTTGCGACCGTTGATCACCCAGTCGTTGCCGTCCTTGACGGCGCGGGTCTTCATGCCCGCCGGATCGCCGCCGGCGCCGGGCTCGGAGATGGCGATCGCCGAGGTCGTCTCCCCGGCGGCGTAGGGCTCGAGATACTTCTTGCGTTGCTCGGGACTGGCCGTCGCCAGCAGCATGTGCAGGTTGGGCGAATCGGGCGGGAAGGTGAACGGCACCGCGGCGTAGCCCAGCTCCTCGTTGACGCCGACCAGGGCAACCGCCGGCAGGTTGGCGCCGCCCGCTTCCTCGGGCACGTCGAGCGCCCACAATCCGAGCTCCTTGCACTGCTTGAACAGCCGCGCATTCTCCTCGTCGGACAGTGCGGCCGGCTGGCCCGAGGCGAATCGATCGAGAATGTTCTTCTCGAGCGGCATCAACTCGTTGCGCACGAACTTCTTGACGAGGTCGCGCAGCATCTCATGTTCTTCGCTCACCTTGTGCATGCCGCTCTCCTAAGGCTTCCCGATTCCCTTGTTCACGAATTCCAGCGAGTAGGCGCGCGCGACGTCCAGCCCCCTGGGCAGCACGTCGACCTCGGTCATCGACTCGTAGAAGCTCTTCCATCGCTCTGCGCTCATCGCCCCGATGCCGCCCTGGAGAGCGTCGCCCGACAGCACGATGCTGCGCTCGTTCAGCACCTTGATCGCATAATCGATCCGATCGTCAGTCTGTTCGGGGTTGGCCTGCTTGATCAGCACATTGGCTGCCGCGATGCCCGGGCCGCCTTTGAGATATTGCGACCAGCCTTCCAGCGAGGCGTCGACGAAGCGCGTCACCAGATCCTTTCTCTCGCTCGCCATGCGCCGCGAGATCGCGATGGTCGTCTGGTAGGCGCTGAAGCCAGCGTCGGCGATCAGCAGCACGACTGGCGGCCGGCCGAGCGCCTGCGCGATCGAGTAGGGCTCGGACGACAGGAAGCCCTGCTGCACCACGTTCTTGTCGGCGAGGAACGGCGCCATGTTGAAGGTATAGGGCCTGACCTGGCTGTCGGAGAGACCATACTTGCGCCGCAGGTAGGGCCAGTAGGTCACCCGGCCGCCGGCGCCGATCAGCAGCGTTCGGCCCTTCAGCTTGTCGAAGCCGTCGAGGCCGGTGTCGGGATGGCCGATCAGCACCTGCGGATCCTTCTGGAAGATCGCGGCGATGGTGAAGAACGGTGCATCCTCGCGCACGTAGGTGAAAGCCTCGAAGCTGTTCGACATGATCATGTCGGCACGGCCGGCCAGCAGCAGTTGGCTGATATTGAGGCTTGGACCGCCCTGGCGCAGGTCGCAGTCGATGCCGGCCCGGCGATAGAGGCCGGCGGCGATCGCCTGGTAGTATCCGCCATGCTCGGCCTGGGCACGCCAATCGGTCTGGAAGATCACCTTGTCCAGGGCCCGCGCACGCAGCGGCCGAGTCGGGATCGGCACCAGCAGCGGGCCCGCGAGGGCGAGGCCCGCCGCGGCGCGCAGTGCGGCGCGCCGCCCGAGGCGCCAGGATTTCCCAGCCATGCCGTCACCCCCCTCTGCGTCGATCGAACAGTAGCGCCAAATACT
>JALHMO010000022.1:0-1900 GCA_022844015.1 Reyranella sp.
CGCAGCGCCAAGCACATCGCGCTGGGCGACACCGGCCCGTTCCGCCGGCTGATGCGGCGCGTCCAGATCTGCGGCGACAAGCCGGTGTGACGGCCGGGCTGCAGCGGCTCATCGTCCCATCATGGGACTGATCTTCAAGGACGATCTGCACGACCGCTTCGGCACCTCGCCGCTCGCCTACAGCCGCTACGGCGGCGGCGAGTTGGGCGAATTGCAGGCGATCGCCCGCGCCGTCGGCGACGGCGACGACGGTGCCTTCCATGATGCGTGGGCCAAGGCGGCGGATGCGCTCGAGCACGAGGCCGGACGCGCTTTGGCCAAGGGGCGCCGCGACGAGGCGCAAGAACTGCTGCTGCGGGCGAGCAGCTTCTTCTCGATCAGCTACCGGCCGTTGTTCGGCAGGCCGGTCGATCCGCGTCTCGTCGCCGCCCACCATCGCCAGGTGACCGCCTTCGATCGCGCCATGAGCCTCGGCGATCCGCCGGTGGTGCCCTTCGCGATCCCGTTCGAGGGTACCCCGATGCCGGCCTATCTCATTCCGGCGGCCGGACGCGTCGGCGAGGTCAGGCCGCTTCTGATCCTGACCAACGGCTACGACGCCACCATCACCGACATGTACTTCGCATCGGCCGTGGCGGCGTCGCGCCGGGGCTATCATTGCCTGCTGTTCGACGGGCCGGGACAGGGTAGCATGCTGATCGATCGCGGCGTGCCCCTGCGCCCCGACTGGGAGACCGTGATCGAGCCGGTGGTCGACGCGGCCGTGGCCATGCCGCAGGTCGACGCCGCGCGCATCGCGCTCAGTGGCTGGAGCCTCGGCGGCTACCTCGCGCCGCGCGCTGCCAGCGGCGAGCCCCGCCTTGCCGCCTGCATTGCCGACCCCGGCCAGCTGAGCATTGCCGAGTCGGCCCGCAAGTTCGCCATCGCGCTGGGCGCCACGCCGGAGGCCGCGCGCGACCTCGGCAATCTCGGCCAGGGCATGCTCGACCGGATGACGCAGGCCATCGAGTCGAGCCGTCAGCTGCGCTGGTCGATCGTGCAGCGCGGCTTCTGGGTCAACGGCGTCGACACGCTGCGCGACTTTCTGCGCTCGGCGGAACGCTTCACCAATGAGGGCAGGGTCCAGCGCATCTCCTGCCCGACCCTGATCACGTTGGCCGAGAGCGATCCCCTCGCGGATACCGCCGAAGCGTTGTTCGAGAAACTGACATGCCCGAGGAAGCTGATCCGCTTCACCGCCCGCGATGGCGCGGACGGCCATTGCGAGATGGGCAACCGCTCGCTGCTCAACCGGAGGGCCCTCGACTGGCTCGACGAGGTCCTCGCGTAGGGCATGGCCACGCTCCATTTCATCTGCGGCAAGGCTGGCTCCGGCAAGACGACGCTCGCGCGCGCGCTCGGGCGATCGTTGCCGGCGGTGGTATTCTGCGAGGACGAATGGATCGCGACCCTGGGATTCGAGATCCACACGTTCGACGATTTCCTGCAGGCTTCGACCAGGTGCCGGGCACTGATCGGCCCGCATGCCGTGCAGCTCCTGCAGCTCGGCGTCTCGGTCGTGCTCGACTTCGCCGGCAATACGCCCAAGGCGCGTCACTGGGTGCGCGGCCTGTTCGAGGCGGCCGGCGCCGATCACGTCCTGCACGTCATCGAGGCGGGCGACGCCGATTGCCTCGCCAACATCCACCGCCGCAACGACGAGAAGCCGGCGGGCGTCTACTGGGGCCATGTCACCGACGAGATGTTCCACGCCGTGACGCCCTACTTCACCCTGCCGCAGCCGGACGAAGGGTTTCACGTCGAGACCCGGTCCCGTCCGTGACGGGATGAACTGCCCCGGTATGCAATTCTGTTGCTGGGAGCGTGGGCCCGGGGGGGGGGGGTAAACCCCCCCCCCCGG
>JALHMO010000022.1:1910-53894 GCA_022844015.1 Reyranella sp.
ACTGGTGGCGGAGTAAACTCCGCCACCAGTGGCACGCTCATGGGCGCGAACTTTTCGGTTCACCTCCCCAGCTTCGCCGCTACGATGTGAACACATCTCCTCCCCGTCCTCGCAGGGCGTTCGCATAGGGGCAAAAGTCCCGTCATCCCGAGCGGAGCCGCCCAACGGGCGGCGCAGTCGAGGGACCTTTCTTGCCGGTGCTGCAACAAGAAAGGTCCCTCCACTACGCCTCGCTGTGCTCGGCTCCGGTCGGGATGACGGCGATGACGGGGAGGGATGCGAGATATGTCCACTCCGTAGCAGCGAAGCTGGGGTGTCCACGCCTGCCCTGAGCGATGCCGAAGGGTCACCGCGGACCGAGGGGTCATGAGCCACGAGTCTCGAGCCCATGACCCCTCTGTCGCCGTAAAACGGCGACACCTCAGGCTTCTGGCCGCTTGCGGCCAAAATGCCGACGACAGCGAAGCTGGGGAGGCGAACCGAAAGTCCGTGCCTTTGAGTGGCGCGCTTCCAGCAACGAGTCTATCGCGTCGACAGCCACCAGCCGTTTCCGGCGACCCAGCACGAAGAGTCCGGGACGGTGCCGCGATGAAGGGTGCGCACGGTCCACAGGTTTTGCTGCCCGAAGGCATCGGCGAGAGCCCGGGCCGTCTGTGGGTCACGCGCGCCGTCGCACGGGATGAAGGCGGCGGCGCAGAGGAAGCGCGCCGGCCAATGCCCGGCCGCGCCGCGGCTCACCATGAGCATGCCGCCCAGGCCCCGATCCGGGGTCAACGGAAAGAGCAGCCGGCCGCCGGGCCGCAAGGCGTCGAGCCACATATCGACCGGATGTGTCGACCCGGCGTTGACGTAGATCGCGTCGCACGCCGGCAGGGTGCCGCCTGTCCCCGAGATGCCGTGGAGCGACACGTTGGCCTGCTCGGCGAGATTGGCCTTCGCTTTCTCGAGAAGCGCCGGCTCGATCTCGTAGGCCAGCACCGAACCTGTCGGCCCGACCAGCGAGGCCAGGATCGAGGTGTAGTAGCCGGTCCCGGCGCCGACATGCAGCACCGTCTCGCCCGGCTGCAGCGCCAGGCCATCGAGACAGCGGGCATGAAGGCTGGGCGCGCCGTTGTTGATCCCCTGGCTACGCGACAGGGCGACGAGGACATCCTGATAGAGCCAGGCCGGATCGCCGGAAGGCGTGTCGATGTAGCCGCCCGCGAAGTTGAACACGGTCCACGGTCCGTCGCCGACGAACCGCTCTCTCGGCGTCACCGCGAACGCATCGATGACGCGCGGGTCGCTCGCACCGCCGCGACCCGCGATCAGTTGGGCGTAGTAGCGGCGCGCCGCCTCGATCGAGGACATGTCGGACCCTCCTGTCATTCCCGTTCGGCCTGCCCGGTCGCCGCACGGACGTTGAAAGCCGCGCGCAAGTCGGCCACCGCCTCGGCAAGCTTCGCCGGCGCGGGCAGGCGATGGCTGCCGTCGACCAGGAGCGCGATGCCGTCGGCGACCTCGACCCGGGTTACGGTCGATACCGGCGGCGCGAAGCGCTGCGCCTTCAGCCGGCGGTAGAGACGCGCGACATCCTGGCTGGAGCGCGCCCACTGGGCTTCCCAGTCGCGGCGCGCGACGCCGCGCCTGGCCAGCGCCGCCTCGATCTCCTCGCCGTACTGGCGAATGGCGGCGTGATCGAGCCCGGCTTCCTGGAGGATGCGCACGCGCTGCAGCTGGCCGAGGTGGCGGTTGTCGAAATGGGCGCCGCGCCCCCGCCCGTTCGGCGGATCGATCAGGCCTTCGCGCACGTAGTAGCGCACCGTGCGCTCGCCGACCCCGGAGAGCTGGCCGAGCTGCGCCGCCGTGTAGCGGCTGTCGAGTTGCGTGGTCATCCCTTTATATAGACAGTTAACTGTCTATATATCAACTGTCGTATTTAGCGACAAGGCAGGCATGGAACTTGCTCCTGCCGCAGCAGGTCCTCCGGCCGGGCATTCGCACGTGGCGACTTTCTCGCCGTCCCGAGCGAATCCGTCCGAAGGACGGCGCAGCCGAGGGATCCTTCTTCGCTGTCGTTGCAACGGGAAAGGTCCCTCGCCGACGCCGCGCTGCGCTCGGCTCCGGTCGGGACGACGGGCCCCGGGGTCATGCCCTGGGCGGGCACGGGAGATGGGCTTTCGACGATGAACGGGACGGCAAGGCGGCAGATGCATCTCGGGCTCTTCATCCTGGGCACCGGCAGCCACGTCGCGGGCTGGCGCTACCCCGGTGCGATCAAGAGCTTCCAGGATCTGGCGGCCATCCAGGAGATCGCGCGGACCGCCGAGCGCGGCCGCTTCGACCTCATCTTCATGGGCGACAACCTCTATGCCGACCCGGGCGCGCATCCCTCCTACACGCTGCGCCTCGAGCCCTTGACGATGATGGCCGCACTCGCGGTGACCACCAGCCGGATCGGTCTCGGCGCCACCGCCTCGACGACCTACGGCGATCCGTTCAGCGTGGCGCGCGCCTTCGCCTCGCTCGACCACGTCAGCCGCGGCCGCGCCGCCTGGAACGCGGTGACCACGGCGAACCCGGTGTCGGGCGCCAATTTCGGGATCGAGCATCCCGGCCATGCGGCGCGCTACGAGCGGGCCGAGGAATTCATCGAGGTGGTCACCAGGCTGTGGGACGGCTGGGCCGACGATGCGCTGGTCGCCGATCGCGCGAGCGGGCTCTACATCGACCCCTGCAAGATCAGGTCGATCGACCATGTCGGGCGCCACTTCAAGGTGAAGGGCCCCCTGAACATCGGCCGCACGCCGCAGGGACGCCCGGTCGTGCTGCAGGCGGGCGGCTCGGGCCCCGGACAGGCCCTGGCAGCGCGCACCGCCGACGTGGTGTTCTCGGTCACCCAGGACCTCGACGAGGCGAAGGCTGCCTACGCCTCGGTCAAGGCCCGGCTGGCGGCCCATGGCAGGACGGCAGACGAGCTCACCATCCTTCCCGGCGTGATGCCGGTGGTCGGCCGCACCGACCGCGAGGCGCGCGACAAGCTCGGTGTCCTGCAGGGCTTCCTCGACGCCACCAACGGGCTGCAGCTGCTGTCGGATCGGCTGGGGCAGGACATGACGGCCTACGACCTCGATGGCCCGGTGCCCGATCTGCCGCAGACCCAGGGCAGCCAGGCGTTTGCCCAAGCCATCCTGGCGAAGGCCCGCCGCGAGGGCATGAGCCTGCGCGATCTCTACAACCTCAACTCCGCCGCGCGCGGCCACTGGGTGCTGTGCGGGTCGCCGGTCACCATCGCCGACACGCTGGAAAGATGGTTCACCGAGCGGGCGGCGGACGGCTTCAACGTCATGCCGCCCTACTTCCACGAAGGATTCGAGGACTTCGTCGATCTCGTGGTGCCCGAGCTGCAGCAGCGTGGCCTGTTCCGGCACGAGTACGACGGCGAGACCCTGCGCGACCATCTCGGCCTCCGCCGCCCCGAGCGCACTTGAGCGTTCTGCTCTTTCCAGGGTCTTCGCAGGGCGCCGCTAGCCGCTGCGCCGTCGGCATGCTGGGCGCCGCCAACCTCAGCATCTTCGTCATCCCGATGCTCTACGTCGCCGCGCCTGCCGCTTGCTGGGCAAGATCGTCTGTCGTGGCGGTGTGCCGCAGAGGGCGGCCGCGACGAATCGGCTTCTCGGGAGCCTAACCATCGCTCTTTGGTCCTCCTCCCGGCTTGGGCTGCAGGCCGCCTACCTGGATCAGGTTGTTCGACACGGTTCGACTGTCACGGATGAACACTACGAGGAACACCAGAAGACCGATCGAGAGCGCGAGCATCTGAAGATAGTTGAACAGTTCCGCGTACCAGCTCGACTCCCATTTGTCGCTCGACGCGTAACGCTCGAGAGCATCCAGGACGGCAGCATCGGACAGATACCCGAAGACCATCGACAGGACGTTCGCTACCGTCGACACCGACAGCCACAGGCTGACCCGGCTGCGGAAGGGCTCGCGCGTCCGCGTTTGAATCTGGGCGATCAGCAGCACCTCGAGAGCGATGAAACCGCCCGCGATCGTCCACAGCGACGCGGTATGGTCGATCGCGATCTTGCTGAACTCGATTATTGCTTCGTGGTTGGTCGCCACCGATCCCTCTTTCTCAAGCGACATCAGAATAGCACGTCGTAGTGCCATAGCCGTCACTGGTTGCAGATCTGCGTTTGCCGTGAAGCACTGACTGGCGCCCTTGGCGCCAGGGAATCGTCGTCGATGGTGCACGGGATATTCGGCGAGGCCGTCTTCGGACGTCGCGTCGGCCCTCATCGACAGCGTGCGCGACTCATTCTAGAGAATCTGACCGCGAGGCCGGTCGGTGCGCAGCGGCGTTGGGATTGCTGGCCGGCCTTCCGGTTGACGGACAAGCCATGGTGGACGAGCTGCGAGAATCGGACCTGAAACTCGCCGGGTTGCGCATCCGGGTGCATGGGCGGCAGTTCCCGGACGCCCAGGACGACTGGGACGGCAATTGGCTGCAGGTCACCGCCCGGTGCGACGACAACGGCGCCAGCGTCGTCGTCCGCGGGCCGATCCTGCATCTTTCCGAGCTCGACCGCTGGTGCCGTCAAGCCGGCAAGCTGCTCGACACACTGGCCGGCGCGGCGCGCCTCGATTGCCGGGAACCGAGCCTTTCCGTCGTTCTCGAGGCCGCCTCGCTCGGCCGGATCACGATGGAGGTGTCGATCACGCCGGACCACCTGACGCAGAAGCACTGGTTCCAGTTCACGATCGATCAGAGCTACCTGCCCGCCCTGATCGCGCAATGCCGAGCCATCCTCGAGGCCTATCCCCTGCGCGGCGGACGGACCGCATGACGGTCGAGGGAACGTTGGCATGAGCCGCGTCGTCGTCATTGGCAATGCCGGGCTCGACCTGCCGCTCGCAGTGTCCCGCCTTCCTCTGCCCGGGGAAACCCTGATCGGACGTCCCGACGCACGCGCACCGGGCGGCAAGGCCCTGAACCAGGCCGTCGTCGCGGCGCGCTGCGGCGGCGCGGTGCGATTCTGTGCGCCCCTCGGCGACGACGACGCGGAAGCCGCCGTGCTCGAGGGATATCTGCGTCGAGAAGACTTCGCCGAGCTGCATCTGCCGCGCCTGCCTCATCCCACCGACTTCTCGTTGCTCATGGTGCTACCCGGCGGCGAGAACAGCATCGTCGGCACCAGCGCCTGCTCGCTCGCCTTGACCTTCGCGCAGGCAGAGCCCGCCCTGCACGGCCTTCAGGTGATGTCGTCCTGCTGCAAGGCAACCTGGCGCTCGACACAACCGGCGCGATCCTTGCCGCGGCACGCCGGCAAGGGGCGACGACGGTCTTCAACCCGGCACCCTTCTGGCCAGGCCCCTGAAGGCCGCCGGCCTCACCGCAACACGCCGAGGCGCATTTGCAGCCCTACCTTCGCGTGAAGACCTTCACATCGTGATTGCCAGTTGAAGCAATCCGCCACAGCGCGCAGGGCCGTTCATCGCAGGTCCGGCCCAACGCACCGTCGGAAATTGTGCGCAACTATCGGCGCGTTTGCACAGTCGCTTCTGCCGTTGTGCGCATTAGTTCCGACCATTGCGCAACTATTGCAGCGTCATGCGCAGTCATCGAGTCGATCGCACAATCAGCGCGGCAGCACGAACCGCACGCCCGGCCGCGCATGGCCGCCGCCCAGGGCGACCGCCGCGCCGTCGGCACGCCAGCAGGCGGCGCCGGTCATGCTGCCGTCGTCGTGGAACTGGATGGCGTTCATGCCGCCGGCCACGGTCGGCATCACCTGCACCTCGTGGCCGCGCGCGGCGACGGCGGTGCGCACCGGCTCGGCGATGCCGTGCTCGATCTCGAGCAGCGGCCCCTCGGTCCACACGCGCGGCGCCTCGACCGCCTCCTGCAGCGTCATGCCGTGGTCGATCAGGTTGACCAAGGCCTGGAAGGCCGAGGGGAAGATCTTGCGGCCGCCCGGCAGGCCGAGGGCGTAGATCACGCGACCGGCGCGCAGTGCCATCACCGGCGACATCGAGGTGGTGACCCGCTTGCCCGGCGCGATCGACAGCGCGTTGCCCGGACGCGGATCGAAGTTCGACATGTAGTCGTTGGGCACCATGCCGGTGCCCGGGATGACGAAACGTGCGCCGAACAGGCTGTTGATGGTCTGGGTCGTCGTGATGACGTTGCCCTTGCCGTCGGCGACCGTGAGATGGGTGGTGTCGGCGCCTTCCCGGGCGAGCAGGCCGCCGCTCCAGAGCTTCGCCCGGGCGAGATCGAGCCCGGCGCGCCGCTCGTCGGCATAGGCCTTCGAGATGATGCGCTCGACCGGCACGTCGACGAAATCCGGATCGCCGCTCGCCTCGGCGCGGTCGGCGAAGGCGATCTTCAGCACCTCGGCCAAGAGATGGACGCCGTCCACCGTGCCGAACCCGAGGCCGGCGACGTCGAAGCCTTCCAGGATGTTGAGCATCTGGGTGATGTGCACGCCGGACGCCGCGGGCGGCGGCGGCCCGACAATCTCCCAGCCACGATACACGCCGCGGATCGGCGCGCGCTCGGCGACGCGGTAGTCGGTGAGATCGCGGCGCGAGATGTAGCCACCGGCCTTCTCCATGCACTCGACCACGAGATCGCCGAGCGGCCCGCCATGCAGCGCGCCCTCGCCCTGCTGGGCGATCAGGCGCAACGCCTCGCCGTAGTCGGCCTGGATCAGCCGGGCACCCGGCCTGATGGGGACGCCGCCGGGCAACAGCCGCGCCGCGGCGAGCTCGTCCCTGGCGAGGTCTGCTGCAGCGCTGTCGATGCACTCCGACAGGTAGGGCGTCACGGTGAAGCCCTGCGTGGCGAAGCGGATTGCCGGCTGCATCACGTCGGCCAGCGCCATCGTGCCGAAGCGTCGCAGCGCCAGGCACCAGGTCAGCAGCGAGCCCGGTGCGGCGACCGCCCTGGGGCCGACCTGGTTCTCCCGCCCGATCGTGTCGAACACTTCCGGCGCCGCGCCGGGCACCGGGCGGAACATGTCGGGACGGCCCGCCAGCGGCACCGCGCTCATGCCGTCGAGGATGGTGTGGCTGCCGTCGGCCAATCGGATATGCGAGGTCGTGCCGCCGATCAGGCCGACCATCATCGGCTCGACCACGGTCAGGGCGAACTGGCAGGCGACGGCCGCATCGATGGCATTGCCGCCCGCCGCCAGCATCTCCAGGCCGGCGGCGGAGGCCAGCGGATGGTTGGTCACCACCATGCCGTTGCGGCCGTGCGCCGACTGCTTTTCGCACGTGAAGTGCGTGCCGGCGCGCTCACGCCAGTTGCTCTTGCCCACGCCGATCTCTCCCTTCGTTGGCCGGCGGCGACCTTGGCACCTTGCCCTCGCCGACGCCATCGGCGTGAAACGGCGCTCCATAGCGCATCTGGGGATTAGGTGTTTCACCCGGCACTTCGTTCGGCTGGGCACAGCCGAACGAGATGTGCTTTGCGCGGGGCTGCTATTCCTTGACGATCTCGACCCGGCGGTTCTTGGCGCGGCCAGACTCGTCGTCGTTGCTTGCCACCGGGGCGATCAGGCCGGCGCCCACCGGCTTCAGGCGATCGGCGCCGATGCCGTATTGCTGCACCAGCCGGTCTACGACCGATCTGGCGCGGCGCTGCGAGAGCCCCATGTTGTAGTCGTAGCCGCCGGCGTTGTCGGTGTGGCCGACGATGAACACCTTCAGGCTCGGCTGACCCTGCAGCAGCTTGGCGATCTCGCCGAGCGACGGTGCCGACTCGGGCTTGAGCTCGGCCTTGTCGGTGTCGAAGTAGAGGCCGTAGAGCGCCACCTTGCCGGTCGCGGCGATGTCCTTGGCCATGGCCGTGGCGTCGACCGTCACCATCCTCGACTCCATGGGCCTGGTCTCGACGACGTCGAGCAGCACGGCGGCGCGGTCCTTGGTCTGCGGGAATGCGTCGCCGCGCTCGACCGCGACATAGAGCGAGACGAAGACGTCGCCTTCAGGCCGCGACAGGGTCGCAGAGAGATAGCGCGGCTCGGCCGGCACGTTGAAGGCGACCTTGGACAGCTCGCTGTTCTGCAGCGCCCGGGTCGGCGGATAGAGCGCGCGATAGAGCTCGGTGCCGAACGATTCGCACTCGTCCTCGCCCGAGCACTTGAACAGCACGGTGAAGCCCTTGGCGGCGAGGTCGGCTTCGTAGTTGCGGAACACTTCCAGCGAGCTGCGCTGCGGCGGCGCCAGGTACAGGAGCCTGGTGTGCTTGCCCTCGGCGGTACGGCTGGCATCGATGGCCGCATACCCATTGTCGCCGAGCTTCAGCTTGCCGAGCAGCAGCTTGAAGGAGTCGAACGCCTTGATGTCTGACCCGATCAGGCGCGAGCCCTCGTAGCGTTTGATCAGGGGAAAGTCGCGCGCGCCGGGCACTTCCGGCTGCGCCTGGACGCCGGCCGACGACAGCACGATGCAGAAGATGACCAGGGAGGACAGGAACAGGCGGGCCGCAACGCGAAGACCAGGCACGTACTCGACCGCGAACATCCACTACCCTCCAGAACAACAGCGGCACCAATTCGATGGTGCGCGCAACGTTCGGCAAAGAAAAGCGTCTAAAGGGTGATCATGGCCGTGCAGAATTGCAGAGCTCGATGGGAGGAGGCCGGTCATCCCGATGGGTGCCCTGCCCCGAGCGCAGTCGAAGGGAGGTGCAGGCGAGGAACCAGTTAGAGGCGCTAGCTTTTCGGTTCTCCTCCCCAGCTTCGCTGGGGAGCCAGCACGCTGGCGCGCACCACGATGCTGAGAAGATCGGGGCGGTACCCGCCCCGATCTTCATAGGTGTCGCCGTCTAAAGGCTTTTGGCCGCTCTGCGGCCAAAATGCCCAGGCGACGGAGGGGTCATGGGCAGAGAGACTGGGGCCTATGCCCCCTCCGTCCGCGATTACGCGGACACCTCCCCAGCGAAGCTGGGGAGGAGAACCGAAAAGTCAGCGCCGATGAGTGGCGCGCGCCCGGCGCACCGGTGTCATCCCGAGCGCAGCGAAGCAGCAATCCTTTCCGCCGAGGTCGATGGCACCGAAGAGGTCGCACGCCCTCGGGACGACTGTCCCTTCCCGTATCGATTATTTCGGCCCGAACCCTTAGTCTCACGCGGCCCCGGAGGTCGATCGCACAGACCGACATGGATGTCTTACTGCTGATCTGCGGCGTCATCGTCCTGTTCGCCGCGCTGTCCTTCGTGGCGGTCTATTCGCACGACCAGTTCCTCAAGCGGTCGCGCGCGAAGCCATCCTTTGCCTTGCCGGTAACCCCGTCGGACACCCTGCTCGACCGCACGGTCGGCACCCTCATGGCAAGAGGCGGTGCCCGCAACGGCCTCGCCATGGTGGCGGACAACCTCGACGCCTTCGCCCTGCGCGCGCTCACGGCGCGCGGCGCCCGGCGCAGCCTCGACCTGATGTACTACATCTGGCGGCGCGACCTGACCGGCCGCCTGCTGGCGCACGAGATCATCGCCGCCGCCGACCGGGGTGTGCGCGTGCGAATTCTGATCGACGACATCAACACGCGCGGCAGCGACCGCGTTTTTCTGGCGCTCGACGCCCATCGCAACATCGAGCTCAGGCTGTTCAATCCCGGCCGCATGCGCGAGGGCGCCGTCGTTCGCACGCTCGAGCTGATGCTGCGGGCTTTCCGCGCCAACCGCCGCATGCACAACAAGGCGTGGATCGCCGACGGCCGGCTGGCGATCGTCGGCGGCCGCAACATCGGCGACGAGTATTTCGACGCCGCGAAGGCCGCCAACTTCCACGATCTCGACCTGCTGCTGATGGGCGATGTGGTCGGGCAATCGGAGAGCATCTTCGATTCGTTCTGGAACAGCGCCGCGACGCTGCCGATCCGCGCGCTGGCCATGCGCCGGCGGCGCAGCCTGCGCCGCCTGCGGCGCCAGATCGCCCGCCTGACCGGTAGCGCGACCGCGGCACCGTTTCTCGAGCGGGTGCGCGAGCGACTGTCCTTCGACGCGATGCTGGGCGAGGGCGACGCGTTCCACTGGACCGACCAGGCGACGGTCGTGTCCGACCCGCCGGAGAAGGCGCGCGGGGAGGGCAGCGTTCGTTGGCTCACGACGACGCTCTACCCGCTGATTCGCAATGCCCGAAAGTCGGTGCAGATCGTCTCGCCCTACTTCGTCCCGAGCGAGGCCGGCAGGGCGGCCCTCGTCGAGCTGGCCGGGCGCGGCGTCGATGTCGCGATCCTCACCAACTCGCTCGCCGCCACCGACGTCGCGATCGTCCATGGCGGCTATGCGCCCTGCCGACTGCCGCTGTTGCAGGCCGGCGTGAAGCTGTTCGAGCTGCAACCGCGTGCCAGGCGCCAGGGCCTGTCGCCGCTGGGGTCGAGCGGTGCCAGCCTCCATACCAAGGCTTTCAGCGTCGACGGGCGGGTGGGTTTCGTCGGCTCCTTCAATTTCGACCCGCGTTCGGCCGCGCTGAATACCGAGATGGGCGCGGTGTTCGAGGATCCGGGCCTGGTTGCCGAGCTGATGGCGGCGTTCCAGCGCGATACCGGGCCGCAGATGAGCTATCGCCTGTTCGTCGGGGAGGACGGGAGCCTGCGCTGGCGCGGCGAAGTGCGCGGGCGCGACGTCACCTTCGATCGCGAGCCTGAGGTCGGCTGGTACAAGCTGCTGCTCGCGCGGCTGGTCGGCCTGCTGCCCGTCCAGTCGCAGCTGTGAACCATCACCTGCAGAGCGACGTGGCGGCGCGGCTGGCGACCATGAAGGGCGTGCCGGCGATGCGGCAGGTGTGGGTCAGCCCCGAGGCGGCGATCACCTTCTCGGTCTCTCCCCAGATGCGGCCGCCGCGCATGTAGATGACGACGTCGGGGTTGGGCAGGCGATCGACCTCCCATTGCCGCGTCCACTCGTCGAGCCCGGCCGCCTCGGGAACGAGCGAGATGACGCCATCGTCGAGCATCAGCCGGCCGAGCTCGCCGCGCCGGCTCAGGGCATCGCGCAGCACGGTCTCGTAGCGGCCGACGGCGGACCAATCGGAGAAGAGGGACGTCCGCCACGGTGCCCGGTCCGCGATCGGCCCGCTCAGGGGGACGAAGAGCAGGATCGACGCGATTGCCAGAAGGAGCTGTAGACGCACCGCGAAGAGGTCGTGCGGCTGCGCGATGGCAGGCCAAGCGATGGTGACGACGAGCGGAAAGGCATAGTAGTCCGCCAGGCCGATGTTGCGCACCGATAGCAGGGCAAGGACGACCCAGGGCACGGGCGCCAGCGCCCCTGCCAGGAGGACGAGGTTGCGCCTCCACAACGCGACGACCATCAGGATCAGGGCCGGCCATACCGCGTAGCCCCAATCGGTCAGGAATCGCAGAACCCGCTCGGCCACGAGCTGCCAGGTAATATGCGCGCCTATCGGGTCGCCCAGGAAGACGCGCTTCAGCGAGCTGGCCTGGCCGGGATAGACGACGTGTTGAAGGGCGAGCGCGAAGAGCGAGCAGGCGAGGCAGACGGCGATCGCCACGAGGTTGCCGCGCATGGCTTGGCGCGGTGCCCGCGACAGGCTTTGGGCGAGGACCAGCAGGATCAGGAAGGACGCGGCATGCAGGCCGGCGTCCTCGCGGATCGACAGGCAGAGCGCCAGCGCCAGCCAGGCCGCGACTGGCCGACCGCTGTCGCGCAAGCCGAAGAACAGGACGAGCAGCACCGGGATGGCCGTCTCGACATGGGGGTAGCCGATGGTCGCCAGCATCGGGCCACAGAAAGCCGTCGCCAGCGCCGTGGCGACGGCGAGCGCCATGCTCCCAGCCGGACGGGCACACAGCATGAAAACGGCGAGGCCCAGAATGCCCGACCATAGTCCCTGCAGGACAGCGAACCAGGCAGCGGGAGGGACGAACGCGACCAGCGAATGGAGTGCCGACAAGGGATAGAAGATCGGCATGAAGTGAATGCTGAAGAACGTCAGCCGCGGCTCCTCCGGTTTGCGGTGGAGGAAATCGGGCCACAGCATCGGCCAGCGGTCGGTGAAAGCCGAGAAATGGGCGAACAGGCCGGAGTCCCAGACGTAGGCGCCGGTCGTGTAGAAGTGATCGAGCGTGTAGCTCGTCACCCAGGCGGCCGGCAGGACGAAACACAGGAGACCGGCGAGCTGGCCTGCTGCCGCCCCGCGCGCCGCGCCCGAGACCGCCGTCACCGAAAAGCGCCGTCGACCGGCAGAGCGACCCCGGAAACGAAGCGCGCGCCGTCCGACAACAGGAAGGCGACGACGGCGGCGACGTCGTCGCCCGATCCGGGACGTCCCCCGGGATAGCCGGCCAGCATGCGCGCACGTTCCTCGGGCGGCAGACCATCGAAGCGATCGCGGATGCGCGTCCCCTGCTCGCCCAGGATCAGGCCTGGCATCAGGGCGTTCACCGTGATGCCGAGCTCGGCCACGTCCTTGGCGAGCTGGCTGGTGAACCCGAGCAGCGCCGACTTTGCCGTCGCATAGGGCAGGCGGCCGGTCACCGTGTTCAGCGGCCCCTTCTCGCCATCGGCGATGATCGAGGAGAACAGGACGATGCGGCCCTCGCGGCGGCGGCGCATCAGGGGCACGGCGGCGCGCGCGGCGAGAAAGGCGCTGGTCAGGTTGAGATCGATGACGTGCGACCACTCCGCGAGCGAGAAATCCTCGATGTCGCGCGCCCGTTTCGGGCCGGCGCCGCCGGCGATGTGGACCAGCGCGTAGATGTTGCCGAAGCGGCTGTCGGCTTCAGCGACCGCGGCGACGACCTGCCGTTCATCAGTCACATCGGTGCGGCATCCGGCCAGCCGGCCCTTCGCGGCCGCCGCGAGGTCCTCCAGCAGGCTGTCGAGGGTGCCCTGGTCGGCATCGACGGCGAACACCGACAGGCCCGCATCGAGCAATCGCCGAACGGTCGCCTTGCCGATGCCGCCCGCGCCACCCGTGACGATCGCGGTCCTGGCCTCGCTCATGCCCCTTCCCTCCTCTTGCATCGCATGGCGGCCGCCGAGCCTTTGGCAGCCGTCATCGCTGCACTATGCTCGACGCCCACCGGCCGCGCCAACGGCAGCCTCATGCCCATAGGCGCTAGCTTCTCGATCGTCCCTCCCCAGCGAAGCTGGGGAGGAGAGCCGATAAGCCAGCGCCTCTGAGCCTCATGCCCATGGGAGCCTCATGATCGTCGAACGCATCGATCCCATCGCCCTCAAGGTCCCGTTCCGGCGACAGGGTGGCCCGGACGCGCTCTACCTGGTGCTGTGCCGGGTGACCACGCGCGCGGGCGCCGTGGGCTACGGCGAGTGCCTGTGCCTGCGCCCGGCGCTGCAGCGCAGCCTGATGGCGACGATCCGCGATGCCATCGCCCCGCTCTACCTCGGCAAGCCGGTGGCGGACCGCGAGCGCCTGAACCGCGACGTGCGCCTGCGTCTCACGGCGTTCGGCCGCTCGGGGACGATCCTGAATGCCCTTGCCGCGGTCGACACGGCGCTCTGGGACATTGCCGGTAAGGAAGCCGGGCAACCGCTCGCCGCCCTGCTGGGCGGCGCCAAACGCGGCCGCGTTCCGGTGATGGCGAGCCTCGACCGCTACAACGATGCGCGCACGGTCACGGCGCGGATCGAGAGCGCGCTGGCCAGCAACGTCGCCGCGGTCAAGGTGCACGAGTTCGACCTCGACATCATCGAAGGGGCGCGCAAGGTGATGGGGCCGGCGATGCCGTTCGTCGCCGACTGCAACCATGTCCATGGCCACGCCGACGTGCGGGCGAGCCTGTCGCGCTGGCAGGCGCTCGACCTGCAGTTTCTCGAGGATCCGGCGTGGCCGCCGGAATCCTGGCTCGACTCGCCGGCGCTGCCGCAGGTGACGATCGGGCTCGGCGCCGACCTCGGATCGGCCGAGCAGTTGGCGGTGTACGGCCGCGCGCCGGCGGTGGGCGTGCTGCAGCCCGACGTCTGCATGATCGGCGGCGTCACCGAGAAGCGCCGGGCGCTCGCGCTGATCGAGCCGCTCGGCGTGTCCGTCGCGCCTCATTCGCCCTTCATCGGGCCGGCCGGCCTGGCGACGCTGCACTTCCTGGCCACGATGAAGCAGCCCACCTGCTACGCCGTGGTCGAGGCCGAGCCGCACATGGACATGTATGGCAACGGCCTGACGCACTGGCAGCCCGACCTCGCGGTGCCGACCGCGCCCGGCCTGGGCTTCGATCCCGACCCCGACTACATGACGCGCCACGCCATCTCCTTGTAACGCTCGCTTTGCCCGCATCGCGCGATGGCGCTGCGCGCGACTATTTTGTATCGATCGATCCAGAATTCTGCTCTAATGGCGATGCACACGAACCTCGCAACGGCTCGCGAGGACCTCAGCCAAAGGAGCAGGCGATGTCACTGGAGGATAAACTGGCGGCAACCCGCGCCGCGAGCGCCGGACGGATCCCGCCGGACCGGCAGGCGATCATGCACCAGGCGACGGAAGATCTCCGGAAGTCCGGGATCCTCGACCGGATCGTGGCGGTCGGCAAGCCGGTGCCGGCCTTCGCGCTGGCCAATCACGACGGGCGCCAAGTCTCGTCGGCCGAGCATCTCGCTGCCGGACCGTTGGTCGTCTCCTTCTTCCGAGGGTCGTGGTGACCCTACTGCCGGCATGAGCTGGACGCTCTGCAGACAATTTACGCCGACATCGAGAGCCTCGGCGCCTCGCTGATCGTGATCTCGCCCGAGCTGCCGGAACGCACGGCGGACATGGCCGCCAAGCAGAAGCTCACCTTCCCGATCCTGTGGGACCGCAACTGCGAGATCGCCGAAGCATTCGGCCTCGCCTTTTCCTTGCCCGACGATCTCAAGGCAGTCTATCTCGGCTTCGGCAACGATCTCGCGATCCGCAACGGCGATCCGTCCTGGCGCTTGCCCATCCCGTCGCGCTTCGTGATCGACCGCGGCGGCGTGGTGCGCCTGGTGCAGGCCGATCCCGACTACACGCACCGGCCCGAGCCGGAATCGACGCTCGAGGCGCTGCGCGAGATCGTCGCCGGGTAGCGTGCGCGAGGGCACCCGGGTCCATGCCGACCCGGGCGGCAGGCGCCGAAACGACGGCGCCGATTGCCTGAAAGAACGGCTCGGTGGCTCATTCCCGCTACCGGGCCGGTGCGCTACCGGTTGGCGCGGGTGACCGCGGCGTTCAGCAGGAGGTTGGCGCCCGGTACCGAACGGGCGAGCTCGATCGCCTCGTTGACGTTGTGGCTGATGCCCTCGTGGCACGGCGTGAAGATCATCGCCGTCGGCGCCATCGTCGCCACGGCATAGGCGTCGTGGCCGGCCTGGCTGCGCATCTCGCGATAGGGCAGGCCGAGCTCGCGGGCGGTCGACCTCAGGAGCTCGATGCACTCGGGCGCGAACAGCTCGGTGCCCCAGCTCCAGCCTTCGGCGACCTCGATGTCGACATTGGCCTTCTTCGCCGCTGCGGCGATCGCGGCATCGACGTCGCGCCGCATCGCCTGGAAGCGCGCCGCGTCGATGTGGCGGAAGTCGATCGTGAGCTTGACCTGCTCGGCATAGGTGCCGGGCAGGTTGGGAAAGCTCTCGATGCGCGTCGTCGTGGTGCGGCCCTCGTCGACGGCATAAGCGAGGCCGATGTCGTTGATCGCGGCAATGACGTAGCCGGCGCCGACCAGGGCGTTGCGCCGCATCGCCATCGGCGTGCCGCCGGCGTGCCCGGTGTCGCCGCTGATGGTGAGCCGCAGCGCCTGGGTCTTGTAGCCGCCGACGACGATGCCCACGTCGCAGCCCTCGCGATCGAGCACCGGTGCCTGCTCGATGTGCAGCTCGAGATAGGCGTCGAAGGTGCGCTCGCCGAGCGGCGCCGGACCGGCATAACCGATCGCGTCGAGCGCCTGGCTCACGGTGATGCCGGCATCGTCGGTGGTGGCAAGGACAGTGTCGAGCGGCAGCGCCCGGGCGAAGGCCATCGAGCCCATCATCGGCGGGCTGAACCGGGCGCCCTCCTCGTTGGTCCAGCAGATGACCTCGATGCCGCGCTTGGTGGCGATGCCGCGATCGTTCAGGGTGCGCACGACCTCGAGCCCGCACAGCACGCCCAGGATACCGTCGTAGCGGCCGCCGCAGATCTGCGTGTCGAGATGGCTGCCGATCGCTACCGGCGGCAGCGACGGGTCGCTGCCGGCGCGGCGCGCGAAGATGTTGCCGAGCCGATCGATCTCGACCGTGCAGCCTGCCTCGCGCACCCAGCCGACGAACAGGTCGCGCATCTGCTTGTCCTCGGACGACAGGGCCAGCCGACGCAGGCCGACATCGCGGAAGCGGCCGATCTCGGCCGAGCGCTCGAGGCTGTCCCACAGGCGCTCGGCATCGATCTCCAGCACATTGGTGGCCACGGGCATGCTCCTTTTGCTTGGCGCGAGTCGGGCGACGACGTGCCATTCTATCAAGAAGCATGCCCGCTGCGAGGAAAGGGACCCCCATCGTGACCGCGCCGACAGCCAAATACCGCTTCCTGCTGATCAACGCCTTCAGCCTGGCGCCCGGCAACGACTTCCAGATGCGCTCCTTCACCGGCCCCAAGGAAAAGCAGCTCTACAATTACCAGGACGTGAAGCCGTTCCTGGAAGGCATCGACTGGGATCTCCACCCCGGCGCGCCGACCACGCACGGCAACTTCCCGGTGACGACCAGGGAAGCGTTCATGTCGGTCGGCAACAACCGCCTGCCGCTGGTGCGCGAGGCCTGCCAGGGCGGCAAGTACAACGCCATCGTGCTGCTGGGCGGCGGCGATCCGGGCTACCTGGAGGCCCGCGAGATCTGCCACGGCCATCGCATCCCGGTAACGGCCTGCGCGCATTCCCAGATGCACATGGCGGGCCTGCTCGGCGGCAAGTTCAGCATCGTCGACATCGCCGAGACGCACAACATGCAGATGTATCACCTGGTCCTGCAGTACCGCATGACCGAACGGTGCGCGTCGATCCGCAACGTCAACTTCCCGCTGCCCAGCCCCCATCATGCCAACGACCGGCCGATCCAGGCCGAGCGCGACCGAACGCTGGAGAGCGGCACGTCCGACATGCTCGACGCGGCGGTGCAGGAATCGATCGCAGCTATCGAGGAGGACGGCGCGGAGGTGATCGTGCTGGGCTGCTCGGCCGCCTATTGGCTGCAGCCCTTCCTGCAGAAGCGCCTGCGCGAGATCGGCTGGGACGTGCCGGTGCTGGAGGGCTTCCGCTGCGCCATCGCGGTCGCCAAGACCCTGGTCGATCTCGGCATCGACGCCAGCGGCCTCGCCTACCCGCAGGAGCATCCGGCGAAGTGGCGGCGGAAGAAGGTGTTCTAGCGTCGTGTCCTGTGGACCGCGGGCGTCCCGCCCGCGGTCCAGGAAGGCATGACGGAAGAGGAGTGAGGCTCATTCTCCTCCCCAGCTACGCTGGAGTGGTGCCGTCCGGGGCGCTCGACCATCTCGACAATGATGCAGGCTGACCGGCCTCTCGATGTCGTCCTGGGACCGGCGCTGCCACTCGTTGGGCGATATTCGGCGCGCGACTGTCGTTGACGGCCCGATCGCAATGCGGGGATCCTCGCGCCATGAGCCTGCCCTCCGCCTACGTCACCGGCGCCTTCGAGCATCCGACGCGCCATGCGCCCGACAAATCGATCGCCCAGCTCCATGCCGAGTGCGCCCTCGGCGCCGTGGCCGATGCCGGGCTGAGCCTCGGCGACATCGACGGCTACTTCTGTGCCGGCGACACGCCGGGCGCCAGCCCGCTCTACATGGCGGACTACCTCAACCTGAAGCTCCGCTGGCTCGACGGCACCGAGTCGGGCGGCTGTTCCTATCTCATGCATGTCGCCCATGCCGCCGCCGCCATCGCCGCGGGCCAATGCAACGTCGCGCTGATCACCCTGTCGGGCCGTCCGCGCAGCGAAGGCCAGGCGACCGGCACGGCGCCCCGCGCCGGCAACAGCAGCCAGGCCGACGAACCGTTCGAGACGCCGTACCGACCGACGATCGCCGGCATGTACGGCATGTTCGCCATGCGCCACATGCACGAGTTCGGCACGACGGCCGAGCAGCTTGCCTGGGTCAAGGTGTCCGCCTCGCGCCACGCCCAGCACAATCCGAACGCGCTGCTGCGCAACGTCGTAACGGTCGAGGACGTGCTCGCCTCGCCGGTCGTGTGCGACGGCATCCGCCGCCTCGACTGCTGCGTGATCACCGACGGCGGCGGCGCCGCCATCCTGACCCGGCCGGAGATCGCCCGATCGCTGAGTCGGCCGCTGGTGAGGGTGGCCGGCACGGGCCACACCATGCACACCCAGAACGGCGGCTACATCGATGCTGTCCGCACCGGAGCCGCGGCGTCGGGCGCGGCGGCGTTCGCCGAGGCCGGCGTGACGCCGCGGGATATCAAGTACGCGTCGGTCTACGACAACTTCACCATCATGGTCGTCATGCAGCTCGAGGATCTCGGTTTCTGCCCCAAGGGGCAGGGCGGCCGATTCGTCGCCGAGGGCAGCTTGATCTCGGGTGTCGGCCGGCTGCCGTGGAACACCGACGGCGGCGGGCTGTGCAACAACCACCCGGCCAATCGCGGCGGCATGACAAAGCTGATCGAGGCGGTCCGCCAGTTGCGCGGCGAGGCGCACCCCGCGGTGCAGGTGAAGAACTGCGACATCGCGCTGGCGGCCGGCCCCGGACGGGTGGTCGGCAGCGGCCACGGTCACGCGACCGCCGTGCTGGTCCGGGAGTGAGGCCATGACAACGCCCTCGATGAGCGACGAGACCCTTCGCAGCCTGACCGCCGCGGCACCGGAGATCCGGCCGTTCTGGGAGGCTGCCCGACGCGGCGAGCTGTTGCTCGCCCATTGCACGGCCTGCAATCGCCCGCACTGGTTTCCGCGAGTCGTCTGCCCGCTGTGCGGCAGCCGCGACATCGAATGGCGCGAGGCGTGCGGCCGTGGCACCGTCTACAGCGTCAGCGTGGCGCGCCGTGCCACGCCGCCTTATGCCCTGGCCTACGTAACGCTCGACGAGGGCCCGACGATGCTGACCAACATCGTCGACTGCGACGTCGATGGCATCGCCATCGGGCAGAAGGTGAAAGTGGTGTTCAAGGACCGACCTGGCGCGCTTCCGGCACCGATGTTCACGCCAGCTTGACGTTCATTTGATTCGGCTCGAAGTGGCTCCAGTAAAATGGAGCTCGCTCCGGGCACTGCCCTTGCGGTCACTTCGGCGGGCTGATGGCCCAGGCGCCGGCACCGTGAAAAGCAATCTCGCAGGGAACCATCGGCGCGGCCGCGCATTGTAGTCACATGAGTGCGCGAGGGGAACCGGACGCGCCCGTGATGGGGGTGTGCGAGACAGCGAAGTTTGGCTTTGCGCCGACCATTTGCTATCTGCCGACCGCGCTCGTGGGGCCTGTCAGCGACTGGACGCCAGTGTTGAAGCGCGCGCGGCGGCTCGGCTTCGATCATCTGGGCCTACCTCCGCTCTTTGCGACCGACCGCGGCCTTACGACCGACTTCGAGGCGGCAGATCCGGCTCTCGACGCCGGCGACAGCGCCGATGGCGCCGCAACGCGAATTGCCGAGCTGTGCCGGCGCCATGGCTGCAAGGTTGCCGTGGACATCGTCCTCGACAGGATCGCGAACCAGGGGCCGGCCAGCGCCGCAAGGCCCGCCTTCGCGCCGCCGCCTTCCGCCGCAACGCTCGATCCGAGGGTCGAGCCCGCGATCCGTCGCAGCCTGTACGCCAATCTCGACGATCCCGATGGACGCCGCGCCTTCGAGCAATTGTGGATCGACAGATTGTCCCGCCTGGCGCGCAGTGGCGTCTCGGCTTTTCGCCTGATCGGGCTGAAGGAGGTTTCGCCGGCGACCGTGGCAACGATCATCGCCGGTGTTCGCGCCGGCGATCCTTGCCGCTTCCTCGCCTGGACGCCCGGGCTGCCATGGCCGGCGCTGTCCGGTCTGGCCGGCATCGGCCTGGATGGCGTATTCGCCTCGGTGCCATGGTGGGACGGACGGGCGAGCTGGTTCGTCGAGGAGCACGAGATCCTGCGCCGCATAGCGCCGGTGATCGGCATGGCGGCGGCGCCCTCGAAAGACGATGCAGCAAGCCCCTCGCGACACAAGCTCGAGATCGCCGCCGCGACCTGCTCGGGATTGCTCGTCTCCGCGACCGCCGAGCGGCACAAGGACAACGAAATTTCGCCGGCGCTCGAGCTGCTCAATCGCCTGCGCCGGAACGAGCCCGAGCAGGCCCTGCGCGGCCTGACCGGGCCGGGCGAGCCGGTCACGGCGTTGCGCCGCGGCCAACATCTCGTGCTGATCAACCCGGACCCGGCGCGAGATCATTCCTATCACGAACAGACCCTGGCGCCGGCCGAGGTCCGCGTGCTCGGCGCGCCAGCGCAGCCGTCGATCGTCGGGTCGTTCGCTCCGGCGCTTCGCGCCGCGATCGCCTCGAGCCGCATCGTCATCGACAGGGTCAGCCCGCAAGTCGATGGCGGCCAGTTCGTCCCCCGCCGCCTTCTCGATCAGCCGGTCATCGTCGAGGCCGACATCTTCATGGACGGCCACGACGTGCTGGCCGCCGAGCTGCAGTGGCGGGCGGCCGACCAGGCGGAGTGGCAGACGGCACCGATGAGCCATCTCGGCAACGATCGGTGGCGCGCGCGCTTCACGCCCGACCGCATCGGCCGCTGGGAGTTCGCAATCGAGGCCTGGCTCGACGAGCTGGCCACCGTGCACCACGCCCTGACGCTAAAGCGCGCGGCAGGCGTCGACACCGCAGTCGAGGAGGCCGAGGAAGCCCAGCTCGCCGCCGAGCCTGCCCGGCGCTCGTTTGCCTGCCGATCGGCAATCTTGCCGATCGACGTCGAGCGACCGCAGGCGGCTTTCGCCAGCTGGTACGAAATGTTTCCCCGCTCGGCGACGCGCGATGCGCGACAGCCCGGGACCTTCGCCGACGTGATCGGCGAGCTGCCGCGCATCCGCGCCATGGGCTTCGACGTGCTCTACTTCCCGCCGATCCATCCGATCGGCACCAGCCATCGCAAGGGCCGCAACAACAGCCTGACGGCCGCGCCGGACGACGTCGGCAGCCCCTACGCGATCGGCAGCCCGGACGGCGGCCACGATGCCTTGCACCCCGCGCTGGGAACGTTCGAGGACTTCCGCGCGCTCGTCGCGGAGGCGCATGCGCACGGGCTGGAGATCGCCCTCGATTTCGCCATCCAGTGCTCTCCCGACCACCCCTGGCTCCGCGAGCATCCCACCTGGTTCCGGCGGCGCCCGGACGGCACGATCAAGCACGCCGAGAATCCGCCCAAAAAATACGAGGACATCGTCAACGTCGATTTCCACGGCAAGGGTGCCTCGGCGCTGTGGCGGGCGCTGCGCGACGTCGTGCTGTTCTGGATCGGCGAAGGCGTGCGGCTCTTCCGGGTCGACAACCCGCACACCAAGCCCCTGCCGTTCTGGCAGTGGATGATCGCCGAGGTGCGCAGCCAGCATCCCGACGTGGTGTTCCTGTCGGAAGCGTTCACGCGACCCAAGATGATGTACCGGCTGGCCAAGGTCGGCTTCTCCCAGTCCTACACCTACTTCACCTGGCGCAACACGAGGCTCGAGCTCACCGAGTACATGACGGAGCTGACGACGACCGAGGTCGTCGACTATTTCCGGCCCCACTTCTTCGTCAACACGCCCGACATCAACCCGATCTTCCTGCAGACCTCCGGCCGCGCCGGCTTCCTGATCCGCGCCGCCCTCGCCTCCACGCTGTCCGGCCTATGGGGCATGTACTCGGGCTTCGAGATATGCGAGGCGGCCCCGCTGCCGGGCCGCGAGGAGTACCTCGATTCGGAGAAGTACCAGGTCCGCGTCCGCGACTTCGATGCGCCGGGCAACATCGTCTCCGAGATCGCTCGCCTCAACCGCATCCGGCGCGCCCATCCTGCGTTGCACAGCCATCTCGGTCTGGCCTTCTACAACACCGACAACGAGCAGGTGATCGTCTACGGCAAGGCCCTGCCCTCGCACGAGGACATGATCTTCGCCGTCGTCAGCCTAGATTCTCATCATGCGCAGGAGGTCGGCTTCGAGATCCCGCTGTGGGAATGGCGCCTGCCCGACAATGGCGTGCTCGAGGCGGAGGACCTCATGACCGGCCGGCGATTCGAGCTCGCCGGCAAGCACCAGCGCCTGCAGCTCGACCCGTCGGCGCTGCCCTTCGCCCTGTGGCGGATCTGGCCGCAATGAACGCGCCCACGCCCGAGTTCGCGCGCACGCTGCACCAGGCGTCGGATCCGCTCTGGTACAAGGACGCGGTCATCTATCAGCTGCACGTCAAGTCGTACTTCGATTCGAACAACGACGGCGTCGGCGACTTTCCCGGGCTGATCTCCAGGCTCGACTACATCGCCGATCTCGGCGTCAACACGCTGTGGCTGCTGCCGTTCTACCCCTCGCCGCGGCGCGACGATGGCTACGACATCGCCGACTATCGTGCGATCCATCCCGAGTACGGCAGGATGTCGGATTTCCGCAAGTTCGTGTGGGAGGCCCATCGGCGCGGCCTGCGCATCATCACCGAGCTGGTCATCAACCACACGTCGGACCAGCATCCGTGGTTCCAGCGCGCCCGCCGCGCCAAGCCCGGCTCGTCGGCGCGCAACTTCTACGTCTGGGCGGACAACGACCAGGGTTACCAGGGCACGCGCATCATCTTCGTCGACAGCGAGCGCTCGAACTGGACCTGGGATCCGGTGGCCAATGCCTATTACTGGCACCGCTTCTATTCCCACCAGCCCGACCTCAACTTCGACAACGAGCGCGTCATCGAGGCGGTGCTGCGCGTCATGCGCTTCTGGCTCGACATGGGCGTCGACGGGCTCCGGCTCGACGCGGTGCCTTATCTCGTCGAGCGCGAAGGCACCATCAACGAGAACCTGCCGGAGACGCACGCCGTCCTGAAGCGCATCCGGGCAGAGATGGACAAGTCCTATCCCGACCGCCTGCTGCTCGCTGAGGCCAACCAGTGGCCGGAGGACACCAAGGACTATTTCGGCGCCGGCGACGAATGCCACATGGCGTTCCACTTCCCGCTGATGCCGCGCATGTACATGGCACTGGCGCGCGAGGACCGCTTCCCGATCACCGATATCATGCGCCAGACGCCGCAGATTCCCGACAATTGCCAATGGGCGATCTTCCTGCGCAACCACGACGAGCTGACGCTCGAGATGGTGACCGATTCTGAGCGCGACTACCTGTGGCAGACCTACGCCACCGACCGGCGCGCCCGCATCAATCTCGGCATCCGCCGCCGGCTGGCGCCGCTCCTGGAGCGCGACCGCCGCCGCATCGAGCTGATGAACAGCCTGCTGTTCTCGATGCCCGGGACCCCGGTGATCTACTACGGCGACGAGATCGGCATGGGCGACAACATACGTCTCGGCGACCGCGACGGCGTGCGCACGCCGATGCAATGGTCGCCCGACCGCAACGGCGGCTTCTCCCGTGCCGAGCCGGCGACGCTCGCCCTGCCCGCGATCATGGACACGCTCTACGGCTACGAGGCGGTCAACGTCGAGGCGCAGCTGCGCGACCGCCATTCGCTTCTGCACTGGGTGCGCCGCATGCTGGCGGTTCGCCGCTCGCATGGCGCCTTCGGCCGGGGCAGCCTGCACTTCCTCTACCCCAAGAACCGCAAGGTGCTGGCCTACCTCCGCGACCTCGACAACGAGAAGATCCTGTGCGTCGCCAACGTGGCGAGCACGCCCCAGGCAGTGGAGCTCGATCTTTCGACGTTTGCCGGACGCGTCCCGATCGAGCTCAACGGCGGCTCGCTGTTCCCGCCGATCGGGCAGCTCAACTACCTCCTCACCCTGCCGCCCTACGGCTTCTACTGGTTCATCCTGGCCGAGGCGAGCGAGGACCCGCACTGGCATACGCCGGCGCCCGAGCCGCTGCCCGAGTACGTCACCATCGTGATGCGCGACCGCTTCCTCGAAGCGATCAGCCAGACGGTCGCCATGCAGCTCCTCGAACGCGAGACGCTGCCCGCCTATCTCACCAAGAGGCGATGGTTCTCGGCCAAGGGGCAGTCGCTGTCGTCGGTGCGGATCGCCTATGCGGTGCGCCTGCCGGGAAACAGCCGCGAGATCGTCTTGAGCGAGATCGAGACCGTAACCGATGGGGTGACCAACCGCTGGCTGCTGCCGATGTCGACGATCTGGGAGGACGAGCCACAGGCAGCCTTGCCCTCCCAGCTCGCCCTCTCGCGCGTCCGGCGCGGCCGGCGCATCGGGCTCTTGACCGATGCCTTCACCCTGCAGGAGTTCGGCCAGCAGATGCTGTGCGCGCTGGCCGACCGCCAGTCGGTCGAGACGCCCGAAGGCCGGATCGTCTTCGAGCCGGCGGCCGCGACCACCGACGCCCTGCGCTGCAAGGCCGATGCGGCCGTCCTGTGGCTCACTGCCGAGCAATCCAACAGCTCGATGATCGTCGACGACGCGGTCATGCTCAAGATCTTCCGGCGCGTCGCCCCGGGTGCCCATCCCGAGGCCGAGATGGGGCGCTACCTGACGGCGCACGGATTCACCAACTCGCCGCTCATGCTGGGCGAGGTGCGGCGCATCGATGAGGACGGCAACAGCCGGTCGCTCGCCGTGGCCCAGAGCTTCGTGCGCAACCAGGGCGACGGCTGGTCCTGGACACTCGACCAGTTCAAGCGCGCCCTGGTCGATTTCGCCACCCATGGCGAAGCGCCGCAAGCCCGCCGCGACGACATCGAGGACTACCTCGCCTTCGCCGGCATGGTCGGCATGCGGCTTGCCCAGATGCATGCGCTGCTGGCGCAGCCGACGGAGGACGAGGCCTTCGCGCCGGCGAAGGCCACGGCCGGGGACGTGGCGGGCTGGATCGCCGAGGCCGAAGCCCGTCTCGACGCCGCCTTCGACGCGATCGCCCAACGCAAAAGTGGCGAGAGCCCGGCCGACGATGCCGCCGCGGAAGAGCTCGCACGCTCGCGCGAGGCGCTCCGCGACGCTCTCGCCAAGTGCATGCGGAGCGGCGAAGGCAGCGTCGTCTGTCGTATTCATGGCGATTTCCATCTCGGCCAGATCCTGGTGGCAACAGGCGACGCCTACATCATCGACTTCGAGGGCGAGCCCGGTCGGCCCCTGGCGGAACGACGGGCCAAGATGAGCCCGCTTCTCGACGTGGCGGGCTTCCTTCGATCGCTCGACTACGCCGTTGCCACCACGCTCGATCCCATGAAGCTGGCCGCGGCGCCGCTGCCGGAGAGCGAGCGCGCAGACTTCGTGTCGCGGCTGCGTGACGGCGCCGAGAAGGCCTTCCTCGACGCCTACTACGCCGGCCTCAAGGACGAGCTGGGGCTCGCCAATCGCGACCTGCTGACCTGCTTCATGATCAACAAGGCCGCCTACGAGATCATCTACGAGGCGGCCAATCGGCCGACCTGGCTGACCATCCCCCTGCAAGGCCTGGGCCGGCTGGCGGCGGGGCTCCTCGGCGCCGAGAACACGTGATGGGGGCCGAGCTCGCCGCGGCCGAAATCCAGGCCATCACGGAGGCCCGCCATGGCGACCCTTTCAAGGTCCTTGGCCCGCACGACACGGCCGGCGGCCCGATCGTGCGTGCCTTCCTGCCCGGCGCGCGGCAGGTCGAGGTCGTGCGGCGCGCCGACGGCGTCGTGCTTGGACGTCTCGAGCAGGTGACGGGAGAAGGCCTGTTCGAGGGAAGCGTCAGCGATCGCACACCCTATCTGCTGCGCGTCACCTGGCCCGAGACGATCCAGGAAGCGGAGGATCCCTATTCGTTCGGGCCGCTGCTCGGAGAGCTCGACCTGCACCTGTTCAACGATGGACGGCACTACCGCCTGGCCGACGCCTTCGGCGCCAATGCCGTCACCCTCGAAGGCGTGGCCGGCGTCGGCTTCGCCGTCTGGGCGCCCAACGCACAGCGCGTCGCCGTGGTCGGCGATTTCAACAGCTGGGACTCCCGCCGCCATCCGATGCGGCTGCGCTATCCGGCCGGCGTGTGGGAGCTTTTCGTGCCGCGAGTCTCTCCCGGCGCGCGCTACAAGTTCGATATCATCGGCGCCGGCGCAATCCCGCTGCCGCAGAAGGCCGATCCCCTGGCCCAGCAGAGCGAAGCGCCGCCCCGCACCGCCTCGATCGTCCGCGTGCCGAGGGATAGGGCCTGGCAGGACGGCGCCTGGATGGCCGAGCGAAGCCGGCGCCAGGCAGCCGATCAGCCGATCTCGATCTACGAGGTCCATCTGCCTTCGTGGATGCACGGCGGCGGGTTGCCCGGCTGGGACGCCGCCGCCGAGCGACTGATCCCGTATGTCCACGACATGGGCTTCACGCACCTCGAGCTGCTGCCCATAGCCGAGTATCCGTTCGGCGGCTCGTGGGGCTACCAGCCGCTCGGCCTGTTCTCGCCGAGCGGCCGCTTCGGCTCGCCGCTCGAGCTCGCCGGCTTCGTCGATCGCCTGCATCGCGCCGGCATTGGCCTGATCCTCGATTGGGTGCCGGCTCACTTCCCGACCGATCCACATGGCCTGGCGCGCTTCGACGGCACGGCGCTCTACGAGCATCTCGATCCGCGCGAGGGCTTCCATCGCGACTGGAACACCTACATCTACAATTTCGGGCGCCGCGAGGTGCAGGGCTTCCTGATAGCGAGCGCGCTGCACTGGCTCGAGCGCTTCCATGTCGACGCGCTGCGCGTCGATGCCGTGGCCTCCATGCTCTATCGCGACTACAGCCGCAATGCCGGCGAATGGGTTCCCAACGCGTTCGGCGGACGCGAACATCTCGAGGCGGTCGACTTCCTGCGCCATCTGAACAGCGTCGTTGCCGAGCGTTGCGCCGGTGTCGTGATGATCGCCGAGGAGTCGACGGCATGGCCGGGCGTGACGCGGCCGGTCGCCGATGCCGGGCTGGGCTTCGGCTACAAGTGGAACATGGGCTGGATGCACGACACGCTGCGCTACATGGCGCGCGACCCGGTCCATCGCGCCTATCATCACGACGACATCACCTTCGGCCTGCTCTACGCCTTCTCCGAGCGCTTCATGCTGCCGCTGTCGCACGACGAGGTGGTGCACGGCAAAGGCTCGCTGATCGGCAAGATGCCGGGCGACCGCTGGCAGAAGTTCGCCAACCTGCGCGCCTATCTCGGTTTCATGTGGACCCATCCCGGCAAGAAGCTGCTGTTCATGGGCGGCGAGATCGCCCAGGAGCGGGAGTGGAACCACGATCGCGAGCTCGACTGGTTCCTGCTCGCCGACCCGGCGCATGCCGGAATCCAGCGCCTGGTGCGCGACCTCAATCGTCTCTACCGGCGCGAGCCTGCGCTGCACCAGCGCGATTGCGAGGCGGCGGGCTTCCGCTGGCTGATCGGCGACGATCGCGCCAACTCGGTGTTCACCTTCCTGCGCCAGGGGATGGACGGCACCGAACCGGTGCTCGTGGTCTGCAACATGACCCCGGCGCCGCGCCGCGGCTATCGCATCGGCGTGCCGCGCGCCGGCAGCTGGCAGGAGATCCTCAACACCGACTCGCGCTTCTACGGTGGCAGCGACCTGGGCAATGGCGGCAGCGCGAGCACCGCACCGATCGCGGCGCATGGCGAGAGCCAGTCGCTGGATCTGGTCCTGCCGCCACTGTCGACGATCGCGCTGCGGGCCCCGGGCTGAGCGCGATGGCGGCCCGCCCCGACCGGCTGCTGCCGGGCTCACCCTATCCGTTGGGCGCCACATACGATGGCCTCGGCACCAACTTCGCCGTGTTCTCCGCCAACGCCAGCGGCATCGATCTCTGCCTGTTCGACCAGCAGGGCCGGCGCGAGATTGCCCGGTTGCCGATGCCGGAGCATACCGACGAGGTGTGGCACGGCTACCTGCCGGACAGCGCCGCCGGATTGATCTACGGCTACCGCGCCCACGGTCCCTACGACCCGCAGCGGGGCCATCGCTTCAACCCGCACAAGCTCCTGCTCGATCCCTATGCAAGGCGATTGGCGGGCTCCCTCAAGGCGGTCGACGCGCTCTACGGCTACCGGGTCGCCTCTGCCCGCAGCGACCTGTCGTTCGACCGGCGCGACAGCGCCCCCGCCATGCTTAGAGGCGTTGTCACCTCCGAGCTGTTCGACTGGGCGGACGATCGGCCGCCCAACGTCCCGTTCTCGGACACTGTCGTCTACGAGGCCCACCTCCGAGGCCTCAGCATCCAGTTCCCCAACCTGCGGCCGCGCGAGCGCGGCACCTTCGCCGCCCTCGGCGAGCCCGCCGTCATCGACCATCTGCGCCGTCTCGGCGTCACCACGGTCGAGCTGATGCCGGTGCAGGCCTTCGTGCAGGACAGCCATCTGCTGGAGAAAGGCCTGCGCAACTACTGGGGCTACAACACGCTGGGCTTCTTCGCCATCGAGCCGCGATACCTGTCCAATGGCGCGACCGACGAGATGCGCGTGGCGGTGCGCCGCCTGCATGCCGCCGGCATCGAGGTGATCCTGGATGTCGTCTACAACCACACCGCCGAGGGCAGCGAGCTCGGGCCCACCCTGTCGTTCCGCGGCCTCGACAACGCCAGCTACTACCGCCTGCTGCCCGACAATCCACGCCATTGCATCAACGACACGGGCACCGGCAACACCCTGAGCCTTTCGCATCCGCGGGTGTTGCAAATGGTCATGGACTCGTTGCGCTACTGGGTGACCTCCTACCACATCGACGGATTCCGCTTCGATCTCGGCGTGACGCTGGGCCGCGAAGGCAATGGCTTCGATCCGGGCTCGGGATTCTTCGATGCCGTGCGGCAGGACCCCGTGCTGTCGCGGGTCAAGCTGATCGCCGAGCCTTGGGATACCGGGCCGGGCGGCTACCAGCTCGGCCAGCTTCCGCCAGGCTTCTCCGAGTGGAACGACAAGTTTCGCGACGGCGTCCGCCGCTTCTGGCGCGGCGACGACGGCCATCGGGCCGCGCTGGCGGACTGCGTCGCCGGTTCCAGCCAGATCTTCGAGCATCGCGGCCGCCGACCGTACGCCTCGATCAACTACGTCGCCTCGCACGACGGCTTCACCCTGCTCGACACGGTGAGCTATGCCGAACGCCACAACGAGGCCAACGGCGAGGACAACAACGACGGCCACAGCGAGAACTTCTCGGCCAACTGGGGAATCGAGGGCCCGACCGACGATGCTGCCATCGTGGCCCTCCGTCGTCGCCTGCAGCACGCCATGCTCGCCACAGTCCTGCTGTCGCAGGGCACACCGATGCTGCTGGCCGGCGACGAGTTCGGCCGTACCCAGCACGGCAACAACAACGCCTACTGCCAGGACAACGAGACGTCGTGGATCGACTGGGCGAAGGCGACGTCGCCCGAAGGACGCGCCCTCACCGACTTCGTCGCCCGCCTCGTCGCGCTGCGCCACCGCCACGCCGTGCTGCGCTGCAACCACTACCTGCACGGCAAGGAAGAGGTGGTGCCGGGCATCCGCGACATCGACTGGTTCGACGAGGATGCCGCGCCGTTGTCGCCCGACGCCTGGAACAATCCCCTCGCGCACTTGCTGACATTGCGCCGTGCCGGGCCTGACGGCGATGGTGGCGTGACCGTCCTGACCTGCTTCTTCAATTCCGACGCGGAGGATCGCGAGTTCCGCATCCCCGGGCCACTGCCTGTCCGGTTGCTTATCGACAGCGCGGCGCCACAGGAACCCGAACGCGATCTCGCCGGCGACCGCGTCACGGTCAAGGCGCGCAGCGTCCTGCTGGTGCGCAGCATCGTCGGAGCCGAAGGCGCATGACGGCGCTGTCGTTCGGAGCAACCGTGCTCGATGCCAGCCACACCCGCTTCCGTCTGTGGGCGCCGGCGCTCGGCGAGGTCAGCCTCGAGATCGACGGGCGGCCGGCGATTGCCATGATGGCGCGCGGCGACGGCTGGTTCGAGATCGAGGCAGCCTGCGGGCCGGGCGCGCGCTACCGCTACCGCCTTCCCGGCGGTCTTGCCGTGCCTGATCCGGCCTCGCGCGCCCAGGCCGACGATGTCCATGGGCCGAGCCTGGTCGTCGACCCGCATCGATATCCCTGGCGCAATGCCGGATGGCGCGGCCGGCCATGGCGCGACTGCGTGCTCTACGAGCTGCATGCCGGCCTGTTCGGCGGCTTCGACGGGGTGAAGGCGGCGCTCCCGCGACTCGCCGAGCTCGGCGTCACCGCCGTCGAGCTCATGCCGGTCGGCGATTTCTCCGGCAGCCGCAACTGGGGATACGACGGCGTCCTGCCCTACGCGCCCGATCGCGCCTACGGGTCGCCGGACCAGCTCAAGGCGCTGGTCGATGCCGCTCACGACTTGAACCTGATGATGTTCCTCGACGTCGTCTACAATCACTTCGGGCCGGACGGGAACTACCTCGCGAGCTACGCGCCGCACTTCTTCCGCGACGATCTGGACACGCCGTGGGGCCCGGCAATCGATTTCCGCCGGCCGCAGGTTCGGCGCTACTTCACCGAGAACGCCCTCTACTGGCTGCAGGAGTACCGCTTCGACGGCCTGCGGCTGGACGCCGTTCATGCCATCGGCGATCCCGCCTGGCTGGACGAGATGGCCGCCGAGGTGCGGTCGACAATCGGGCCCGGGCGCCACGTACACCTGGTGCTCGAGCACGACGGCAACGAGGCGAGCCATTTGCGCCGCGGTTTCACGGCGCAATGGAACGACGACGCCCATCACGCGCTGCACGTCCTGCTGACCGGCGAGCGCGAAGGCTATTACCGGGACTATATCGACGCCACGCGCCAGCTCGCGCGCTGCCTCGTGGAAGGATTCGCCTATCAGGGCGACCCGTCGGTCCATCGCGACGGCCGGCCGCGCGGCACGCCGAGCGCCGACTTGGCCCCCACGAAGTTCGTCGTGTTCCTGCAGAACCACGACCAGATCGGCAATCGTCCCTTCGGCGAACGGCTGGCGAGCCTTGTCGACCGCGAGGCTCTCGAGGCAGCGGTGGCGCTGCAGCTCCTGGCGCCCAGCATTCCCCTGATCTTCATGGGCGAGGAAACGTTCGACGAGCGCCCCTTCCTCTTCTTCACCGACTTTCATGGCGAGCTGGCGACGGCCGTGCGCGAGGGCCGGCGCCGCGAGTTCCGCCACTTTGCCAGCTTTGCGAGCGAGAAGATCAGCGACCCCAACGCATTGGAAAGCTTCGATTGCTGTCGCCTGGCATCGACCGGCGACGCCGGCTTCTACCGCACGCTGCTGGCGTTGCGTCGTCGCATCGTGGTGCCGCGGCTGGATGGGGCACGCGCGATCGACGGCGAGATCATCGGCCCGGGTGCCGTCTCGGCACGATGGCGACTGGGTGATGGATCGATGCTCACGATTGCCGTCAATCTCGCGGCGGAGGGGTGTCCATTCACCAGCCCCGAGGCTGCACCATTTTACGCGTCGCGAGCCGGCGCCCTGTCTCGGCACACGTTGCAGGGCCGCAGCACCGTGGCTTTCCTCCTGGCACCGCCATGACCGACGCGCCGGTTCGCGATCTCGCCCGCCGCGCGGGTCTTTCCGTCACCTGGACCGACATCGAATCGCGCCGCCGCCATGTCGGCGTCGGGACGCTGCGTCACATCCTGTCGGCCCTCGGCCTGCCCTGTGCGTCGGCAGGCCAGCTCCGCGAGAGCTTCGAGCGGTTGAACCAGCAACGCGCCGCAACGGGCCTGCTGACAGCCACTGCCGGCATGCGGCTGGCCGTGCCGAACGTGTGCCGGGATGGGGCAGCCGAGCTGGTCTACGAAGACGGCTCGGGCGAGAGCCTGCGCCTCGACGGCGGCCGCCTGCCGGCGCTGGACAAGCCGGGCTATCATCGGCTGCTCGTCGACGATCGCGAGCAGCCGATCGCCGTCGCCCCGCGGCGCTGCGTGACGGTCGGCGATCTCGCTCGCGATCGCCGGCTGTGGGGCCTGGCGGTCCAGCTCTACAGCCTGAGGCGCAACGGCGATTGCGGCATCGGCGATACGACCGCACTCGCCGACCTGGCGACATCGGCCGCCCGCCACGGCGCCGACGCCGTGGCGCTGAGCCCGACGCACAGTCTCTTTCCCGAGAATCCGACCCGCTTCGGCCCATACTCGCCGTCGTCGAGGCTGTTCCTCAATCCGCTGCTCGCCGATCCCGCAGCGGTGCTGGGCATCGAGCGCGTAAGCAAGGCCACCGCCGGGACGGCCGCCGCGACGGCCGATGGCCTGATCGATTGGCCGACGGCAAGCCAGGCAAAGTATCGGCTGCTGCGCCGCCTGTTCGAGGACTTTGCGCACAACGACCTGGGCCAGGCCTCGGCGCTCGCCCACGACTTCCAGCGCTTCGTGCAGGAGGGTGGCGACCCGCTGCACCGGCATGCCGAGCTCGAGGCGGCGCGCGCGCGGCAGCCGACGTCGCCGCAGTTTCCCTTGTTCCTGCAATGGCTCGCGGCAGGCGCCTTCGCCATCGCGCAAAGAACCTGTCGCGACGCCGGCATGCGGATCGGCCTGATCAGCGACCTGGCGATCGGCCTCGATCCAGCCGGCAGCGACGTCGCGGCGCGACCACGGGACTATCTCGCCGGCCTGCGGATTGGCGCGCCGCCCGACCCGTTCAACCTGCGGGGCCAGGATTGGGGGCTGACGACCTTCTCGCCCGAGGCGTTGCGCACGGCAGGCTACGCCCCCTTCCTGGCAACGCTGCGCGCAGCGCTGCGCCACGCGGGCGGCGTGCGAATCGACCACGCCATGGGCCTGATGCGCCTGTGGCTCGTGCCCGACGGCGCTTCGCCGACCGAAGGCGCCTACCTCACCTATCCGCTCGACGATCTGTTGCGCCTCGTGGCCCTCGAATCGCATCGCCACGGCGCCATCGTCATCGGCGAGGATCTCGGCACCGTGCCGCCGTCGTTTCGCCGACGCTGCCGCGCCGCCGGCATCGCTGGCATGGATGTCCTGTGGTTCCAACGCGACGGCGAGCGCTTCCTCGCGCCACGAGAGTGGCGTCCCGAAGCCGTTGCCATGACCACGACGCACGACCTGCCGACCGTCGCCGGCTGGTGGCGCGGCGCCGACCTCGAGTTGCGGCGCGACCTGGGCGGCGTCGCGGAGGACGAGGCGAGCCGGCGCAACGCAGACCGCACGTCCCTGTGGCAGGCCTTCGAGAGCGCGGGCGTCGCGCAGTCGCCGGAGATCCCGCTCGACGCCGGCCCGGTCGTCGACGCGGCTGTCGGATTCGTCGCCGAAGCGACCGATGCGCTCGCGCTGGTGCCACTGGAGGATGTGCTGGGACTGGCCGACCAACCCAATCTGCCGGGCACGATCGACGAGCATCCCAACTGGCGGCGGCGATTTGCGGTCCCGGCCACCGATCTGCTGGACGACCCGGCGGCGCGGCGCCGCCTCGCCCTCATCGCGGAGCATCGCGCGTGACCCCGCGGGCGACCGTGCGCCTCCAGCTGCACAAGGGCTTCACCTTCGCCGATGCCCAGGCGATCGTCCCTTACCTCGCCAGGCTGGGCATCAGCCATCTCTACACCTCGCCGATCGCGATGGCGCGGCCGGGCTCGACCCACGGCTACGACGGCATCGATCCGTCGCGGATCAACCCGGAGCTCGGCGGCGAAGCCGGCTTCGAGCGCCTTGCCGGCACGGCGCAACGTCATGGCCTCGGCGTGATCATCGACATCGTGCCCAACCACATGGCCGCGAGCCTCGACAATCCGTGGTGGCTCGATGTCCTGACCCATGGCTACGACAGCCGTTACGCGAATGCCTTCGACATCGACTGGGAAGCCGAGGACCCGCAGCTGCGCGGCAGGGTCCTTCTCCCCCTGCTGACGCAACCGCTGTCCGAAGCGCTGTCCACGGGTGCGCTCGAGATCGTGACACGAGAGGATGGAAATCGCGCACTGCGCTACGGCACGACGATGCTGCCGTTGCAGGGCGACGGTGCCCTGTCGATGGCGCTGCTCGAGCGGCAGCCGTACCGGCTCGCCTGGTGGCGGACCGCGAGCGATCGCATCAACTGGCGGCGCTTCTTCGACATCAACGAATTGGTCTGCCTGCGCATGGAGGACCCCGAGACCTTCGAGCGCGTCCATGCATTGCCGGCGCGCCTCTACGACCAGGGGTTGATCGATGGCGTCAGGGTCGACCATGTCGACGGCCTGGGAGACCCCGCCGACTATTGCCATCGATTGCGCCGACGCCTCGATGCCCTCGATCCACCGCGCCCCTATGTCGTGGTCGAGAAGATCCTGATGCGCGGCGAAGCCCTGCCGTCGTCATGGGGCTGCGACGGGACGACCGGCTACGAGTTCATGGACCATGTCAATGCGCTGCAGCACGACGCCGCCGGCGAGGCCATCCTCCAGAATGCCTGGGCGGCGCTCAGCCATCGCCCGCCCGATTTCGACACCGAGGAGAAGATCGCCCGGCGAGAGATCATCGCGCGCAGCTTCGCCGCGCCGCTCGAGGCTTGCGCCGCGGCGTTCGAGCGCGCCGCCGGCCTGACCGATCTCCCTCGTTCGTCGCTGCGTCGGGTGCTCGAGCTTCTGCTGATAAGCTTTCCGGTCTATCGCAGCTACGGGACGCCGGAGGATGGTCCGGCGCTCGATGCGGCGTTCGCCGGAGCACGGCGGTCCATCCTGCCGAACGACGTCTTCACTCTCGCCACTCTCGAGAAGTGGTTCCGCGATCCCGGACCGATGATCGGCCCGTTGCGCCGCTTCCAGCAACTGAGCGCGCCGGTCGCCGCAAAGGCGGTCGAGGATACCGCGTTCTATCGACACGGGCCCCTGCTCTCGCGCAACGATGTCGGCTTCGACATTCGCCGGTTCAGCCTGTCGCCGGACGATTTCCATCGCCACATGATGGCGCGCCGTCCGACTGGCCTGCTGGCGACGGCGACGCACGACCACAAGCGCGGAGAGGATGTCCGGGCGCGCCTCGCGGTGCTGAGCGAACGAGCCGCGGAATGGACGCGCTTGCTGGCGCGATGGATCGCCGCGCTCGAGCCGCTCCGGCGCGATGGCATGCCGGCCGCCGGCGACATCGCGATGCTGCTGCAGACTGTGGTCGGCGCCTGGCCGCTCGATCTGGCGCTGGCCGACACGAGTGGACGCGATGGCTTCGCGCGCCGCCTCGCCGCGTGGCAGGAGAAGGCGTTGCGCGAGGCCAAGCTCGCGAGCGACTGGAGCACGCCGAACCAGCCCTACGAGGCGGCGGCGCGAAGCCTGACCCTGCGCCTGGTCGGTGAGGCTCATCCAAGTCCGTTGCTCGAGGAGATTTTTGCCTTCGCGCAATCGATCGCGCCGGCAGGCGCCGTCAACAGCCTGGCGCAAGCGCTGATCAAGCTCACCGCGCCGGGCGTTGCGGATTTCTACCAGGGCACCGAGTTCTGGGATTTCAGCCTGGTCGATCCGGACAATCGCCGGCCGGTCGACTATGCGGCCCGCCTTCGATCGATCGAGGAAGACTCACCGGCGTCGTGGCGCAGCGGGGCCATCAAGCAGGATCTGATCGTCCGCACCTTGTCCCTTCGCCGCGCTTGGCCCGATCCGTTCGTTCATGGGACCTACGAGCCGGTGCGCCTGAGGGGCGAGGCGCCGGAAACCGCGCTCGCCTTCCGCCGGCGACTGAACGGGGAGTTTGTCCTGGCGATCGTTCCACGCCTGCCGAGCCGGCTGCAGGTCGGCGCGACAGGCCCGGACCTCGAGCTCGAATGGCCATCCGTATGCGTGGACCTGCCATCGACGCCACTCTTCAACGTCCTGGAGGATTTTCAGCCAGTCGCTCTGCAGGCCGGAATGACGCTCAAGGAGCTTTGCGGGCGTCGCGCTTTGGCCCTGTTTTCCACACGCAACAGTCCACATTCATAGTGTTAAATGAAAGTTCTCGCGGCGGCGTGGAACGCAGACACGCAGCTCACGCACGGGAGCCGGGGCAGGGAGGACAAAAAATTGGGCCCCTCAGAGCGGAAATCCGTCAGCTAGCGGCCATGACCTCACGGTGCGTAGGTAGCGAACCATGGCCAGCCGGGGTGGCGTCCGGCCCGCGAGTGCCCATCAGTCGGCCAGCTGAGCGACCCGCTTCGTGATGGCCTGTCGGCGCAGGTCGCTGATATCGCCTTCGATCTCACGCAACTGGGCGAGCTTCTGCATTTGTTGCTTCAGGGAGGCGGCACGTCGGCTCAGTGCCAGCTCCTTGAGCGCGGCCAACTCCGTGATGGTTCTCTGCTTGGCCAGCAACACGCGGGGTCCGGGGATTTTCATGCCTTACTAACGCCGCAAGGTGTGACTTGGTTGCAACAAAACGGTGGCTGCGGGAATGACAGCGCAACCTTCCGCCCGGCTCGGAGTTCGGGCGGCGGCGACCCGCGTGAGAGTTGCTTCCCGCCATCGATCATCCGATCCCGCAACCAGACGAGGTAACTACTTTCGCGCAAGTCATTGAGAATACGGGCTTCCAGCGGCAACTCACGCCTCGAGTCATCGGCCGCCATCGCAACCTCGCGGCGTCCCGTCCATTGAACATTCGAGCCCAAGGTGCGGGACTCAGGAAGCGAGCGAACGATGCGCTACACGGTGCAGGCGGCGACGGCATCCGACGTCGCCCACATTGCCAGCAAGATGTCGGAGAACGGCGGCTCGTCCGCGTCAGCAGCCGTCAACCATCTCTTGCGCAGCTGCGCCTTCAGCCGGCAGCTCTGGGCGGCACGGGACCTCGACGGTACGCCAGCCGCCCTGTGGGGTGTCGTACCCGCTCCTGACCAGCCTGAAACGGGGCGCCTCTGGATGATGCTCGTCGAGTCCGACGAGCAGGATCGCCAGGATCTGGCGGATTCCTCACGTCTCGTCGTGGACGAAATGCTGACCGAGTTCGGGGAATTGGAGAACATCGTTCCAGCCGACAGTTCCGAAGCGATCGAGATCCTTAGCAGGATGGGGTTTCATCTCGGGCCGCCGCTGCCTGCGCAAGCGGACGCCCCATTGCAGCGGCGTGCGTGGCTGGAATCCGGCGACGCCGCCTTCGCCGACCAGTCTCGCGTCTTGAACTAGGGTCGCCTCCGCGCTGCGCGCCCCGAACAGCCCGACAGCGACCGCGTCACTCTCGTTCCTTGAAGCGCAAGTTGTTCCTGACGGCGTCGACGCCGCCGATCTCTGCCACCAGATCCTCCACGCGCTGGCTGGTCGAACGATCGTCGACGGTGCCGCTCAACGTCGCTTCGCCGTTCTCTACCTGCACTGCGATCTCACGGGCATCCACGTGCGCGTCCTCCGACAGGACGGCGCAGACGTGCTCCTTGATGCGCTCATCGGACTGCGCGCTCTCTTCTGGGGCCTTTCCCGGTTGGGAGGCGTGATCCTCGTCGTAGCCGGCCCGGTAGTTGTGCTCGTTGGCATGCTTCGAGTAGGGCGCCATGCCGCCATACCGTCCCTGATGCGATCGGCTCGGCGGGCGAGCGCGCCCTTGCGTGTCGGGCCGGCGATCGTCGTGGCGTGCTTTGGCCAAGGCGAACCTCCTTGAATGCCGGGCATGGAATGTCCGATGCCCCTGCGCCGGAACGGTGCAGCAAGCGCCGGGTTGCCTACGGCCGCTACGCGGCCTCCTCGCGATGAGGATTGGTTGGGTCTTCGACCAAAGTTGGCGCCCATGGGCGCCGCCGCGGCAGGGGCATGGGAACGCTTCCTCGATTGCCTCGTTCTCGCCAGGGTATGGATATCCCTCCAGACAAATGGCACGGCCGCTGGTACGTGCCGGTGCTTGTCGTCGCTGCAGCGGTCGTCATCATCATGGCCATCGCCCAGCGCACCGGCGACGTGTCGCTGCCGCGGCTCTCGATGACCGCTGACAGTCGCGTCTCCGTCGCGGGTGCGAGCTGCGAACCCGGCATCGGATGCTGACGCCAACCTCGACTGCCTGTCGCCACCCGGCGGGTGACGACCCTTCGAGACGCCAAGCTTCGCGTGGCTCCTCAGGGTGAGATCACTCTTTGGTGGATCAATGAAGGTCACGCTCTAGTCGACGCAGCGCTTCCCGCTCAGCTCTTCCTGCAGCAGATCTCGATAGAGAACCACCGCACCATGCGACTCCACGAGATGCTCGAGCCGCAGTGCAGCTTTGTTCGCCTCCGCCGCGTCTCCCAGCTCGCGCAGAACGTCCACCAACAGCCTCTGCTGCCCAATCCGTACCTCGAGCTCGGCCAGGCACGTGACGACCGTTTGCAGATCTGGCTTCGTACACATGCCGCGAGAAACGATGACGGCCCGAGCCCAGTTGCACCGGGGTCCGTCTTCTCGATGCGAAGACTTGAAGCCGCAGCCCGCTGGCCTGGATTTCCACGGAGCCAGAGGCCTCCGTGGGAATCCACGCTAGTCGGTGGGCGGTTGCCAGTCGACCACGTGAGCGGCGCGCTCTGGCCGCAGCGGCGCTTCTGGCCGCGCCGCAGCGGGCGTCCCCAGGGTCAGGAACCCGACGAGCCGGGACGGCGGCTCGAAGCCGAGCAGCCTGTTGACGTTGGCGTCGTACGCATTGGGGCCGGTCACCCACATGGCGCTGAAGCCCAGGAGATGGGCGGCATTCAGCATGTTCATTGCGGCGGCACCGGCCGACAGCACCTGCTCGATCTCGGGAATCTTGCCGTTCTTGACGACCGCGCCGACGGCAATCAACAGCGGGGTGCGACGTACCCAGGCACGCGCCCGCTCACCCAGGGCAGCGGCCGCCTCGGGGTCGCGTCTGGCCGCTGCGGCGGCCAGGCGTTCACCGAAGGCGATGCGGGCTTCGCCACGGATGGTGACGAATCGCCAGGGCCGCAGGCGGCCATGATCGGGCGCGCGCAGGCCGGCCTCGAGAATCAGGTCGAGATCGGCGCCTTGCGGAGCCGGGTCCTGCAGGAGGCCTACCGACCGGCGGGTTAGCAGGTGGTCGAGCGCAACAAGGCGCGAATCGCGGGCTTGGAAACTGTCGGGCATGAGCGGACGATAGTTTATATGCGAACGCTTGTCATTTGCAATTATGCATGCGCCCTACGACCTGGTGCGGGCGCGGCAGCGACCTGTTCGATCGGCTGGGAGATTCTCCGCCGCTCATCTTGTTCGAGCGTCCTGCTCGCCCACAAGTCATGAGCGAGCGGGACGCTCGCGATCCGCAAGAAACCCTCACGCGCTCCGATCGCCGCTCCTCTCGGCAAACTCCTTCCTGACACTCTCCAGCAAGCCCGGATCGACGATCAGGTCGATCGCGGTCATCGCCATCGCCTTGGCCGCATCGAGGATGCAGCGCTCGGCGGCCGGGCCGATCGAGGCGGCGTGGAACTCGTGGCTGTGTGGCGGCACATCGCGGCCGGTCATCGCCATCTGCGGCTGGATGGTCGGCACGAACCAGCTGACATTGCCGGTATCGCCCGACCACGCGCCCGACAGCTCGTCACGCGGCCGGGTCGTCCGGCCGAGCGCCCGCAGGTTGCGCTCGAAGCTTCCAGCCAGCGCGGCATTGCTCAGCAGCTCGCGGCCTGGCCGCTCCGGCCACGTCCGCTCCAGCCGCGCGCCCGTCATCTCGGCCGCGCCGACCAGGCAGGCGTCGATGCGCGGGACGACGCGCGCCAGGGTGGCGGCATCGTTGGCGCGCACGGTGATCACCGCCGACGTGTGATCGGGAATGACCTGGGGCAGGGTTCCGCCCTTGGTGATGATGCCATGCACGCGGACGTCGGAGGGAAGCTGCTGGCGCAGCGCGTTGATCCCGTTGAAGGCGGCCAGCAGGGCGTCGAGGGCGTTGATGCCGAGCTCGGGGCGCGCCGCCGCATGGGCAGCCTTGCCGTGATAGGCCACCTGCACGCGGGTCGCGCCGACGGTGCGCGAATGGGCGATGTCGTCCATGCCGGGATAGATCAGCATCATGGCGTCGATGCCGTCGAAGAATCCTTCGCGGTGCAGGATGTTCTTGCCGCCGCCGCCCTCCTCGCCCGGCGTGCCGAGCGCCACCGCCTCGCCGCCGATACGGTCGATCACGCGGGCGAGCCCGATCGCCGCGCCGACGCCCGCCGCCGCCACGACGTTGTGCCCGCAGCTCTGGCCGTAGACCGGCAGCCCGTCGTACTCGCAGAGAAAGGCAATGCGCGGGCCGGCCCGGCCGGCACGCCGGGTGGCCCGGAAGGCCGTCGCGAGCGAGCCCAGCCCCCGCTCGACCGACAGGCCCGCGGCGTCGAGCGCGGCGCACTGCCACGTCTGCGCCTTCGCCTCCTCGAAGGCGAGCTCGACCTCGGCATGCATGCGGTTGCTGATGTCGACCAGGGTCGCCGCAGCATCGTCGATCGCCTGCTGCGCCATGGTCTTGAGTGCGGCCGTATCGCTCACGGATGTCCCCCATTTCCAGTGTCGTCCCGAGCGGAGCGAAGAACCTCGACGCCCCTGCCCCGAATGTCCGTCGACAAGGTTCGGATCACAGTCTCACCTAGCCGCCCTCCTCTTCAGCTCGCCAGGGCTCGCCCTGGTGCTGCGTCGCTGCGCCCGCGATGGCAATGAAACGTGCCCACGCCTCAGATGACACCGTCACGTGCCCACTCCTCGAGCTCGGCATCGGAGTGGCCGAGCCACTCGCCGAGCACCGCCTTGTTGCTGGCGCCGAGGCGGTCGCTGGGTTGCAACGGCAGCCGCCCGGCGCCTTCGAACACCAGCGGCGAATGTGGCAGCACCACGCGGCCGAGCCCGGGGTGGTCGACCCATTGCAGGCTGCCGCGGGCGTGCATGTTCCGGTCGAGGATCACCTCCGACAGCTCGCGCACCGGCGCGCAGGGAACCGCCAATGCCAGAAGCTTCGCGGCCGCCTCGGCGCGGGTCTGCGTCCGGGTCCAGCTCTCGACCAGCGCGTCGACAGCCGCCATGTTGGCGACGCGCGCCCCGCGCGTCGCGAAGCGCTGGTCGTCCGCCAGCTCGGGCCGCCCGATCACCTCGAGGATGGCGCGGAAGTGCCGGTCGCCCGGCGCATTGATAACCACATAGCCGTCGCGCGCCTGGAAGGCGTTGTAGGGCGCCACGCCCAGCCCGCCGTGGCGGTTCCCGGTGCGAGCCGGCGCGGCGCTGCCGCGCGCGTGCAGCATGCCGAGGTTCGACGCCAGCGACGCGTAGATCGCATCCTGCATCGACACCTCGACGACGCGCCCGACGCCCGTGCGCTCGCGCTCGAACAGCGCCGTCACGACGGCGCCGTAGAGATGGACGCCGGCGCTGAAATCGCACACCGCCGCGCCCGCCTTGACCGGCGGCTGGTCGGCATGCCCGGTCGTGCCGATGATGCCCGCCATGGCCTGGACCACGAGATCCATCGCCGGATAGTCGCGATAGGGTCCGGACTTGCCGTAGCCCGAGCTCGAGCCGTAGATCAGGCGCGGGTTGATCGCCTGCAGCGCGGCGGGACCGATGCCCAGCCGGTCGGTGACCCCAGGCGCGAAGTTCTCGACCACGACGTCGGCGCGCGCGACCATCTCGAGCAGAAGCGCCCGCCCGGCCGCGTCCTTCAGGTTCAGCGTCACGCACCGCTTGTTCGAGTTCAGCATGGCGAACGGCAGATCGGCGCCGCCGAGATCGCCGCGGCTGCGCAGATGCTCGCCGCCCGGCGGCTCGACCTTGATCACGTCGGCGCCGGCCATCGCCATCAGGAAGGTCGCGTAGGGACCGTTGTAGACGTGCGACAGGTCGATGACCCTGATCCCGGCCAGGGGCCCGGCGGCGGAGGCCGCGTGGGTTTGTGCGTTGGGACGATCCTGCTGCGAGCTCGACATCCTCGGCCTGTCATGATTGCTGTCCCGCGGATTTACCATTCGCGGTTCCGCGAACAAACAGACGGACCCAGTCGCGCACGTCATTTCGCAGATCAGGCAGGAAATCCCAGGGCACCATTGTTGCCGGCCGTCGATTGCGCCACGCTGACTTCTCGCCGTTCGTGACACGCCCGTCGCGGCCACACCTCATCGTCAGCGAGGTCGAGAGACGTCGAGGCGGACGTCGGCCGGCGGGCGTGGCCGGGGGCGAAGAGACCTGCAAGCGCGATGGCGGCCTCTGCGGAGCCGCCCGAACGAAGAGGAAGCGATGAAAATAGACTTCACCGGCAAGAAGGCCATCGTCTGCGGCGGCAGCCGCGGCATCGGCAAGGCGATCGCCGTGGGCTTCGCGGCCTGTGGCGGCGACGTCTCGATCTGCGCCCGCGATTCCAGGGTGCTCGAGGAGACCCGGGCGGAGATCGCGAAGCATGGCCACAAGGCGCATGCCGCCAGTGCCGACCTTGCCAAGGGCGACGCCGTGCGCGGCTACGTGCGCGATGCCGTGGCGGCGCTGGGCGGCGTCGATCTGCTGGTCAACAACGCCTCGGCCTTCGGCGGGTCGGACGACGACAAGGGCTGGAGCAGCAGCCTGGCGATCGACATGATGGCGATCGTGCATGCCACGCAGGAAGCGCTCCCGGCGCTCAGGCAGAGCCAGGGCAACGTGATCAACATCTCGTCGATCGCGGCGCTTCATCCGGCGGCGCGCCAGCCGCCCTACGGCGCCATCAAGGCGGCGGTGATCCATTACACCACCACGCAGGCCGCGATGTACGCCAAGGATCGCGTGCGGGTGAACTGCATCGCGCCCGGCTCGATCGAGTTCCCCGGCGGCGTCTGGGACCGGCGCAAGACGGAGAATCCCACGCTGTACAACGCCACCCTGGCATCGATCCCGTTCGGCCGCATGGGCTACGCCGAGGAGGTCGCCAACGTCGCGCTGTTCCTGGCCTCGCCGTTCGCGTCCTGGGTGACCGGGCAGGCGATCGCGGTGGCCGGCGCGCAGGGGTTGTAGCCTTCCTTCTCCTCCCCAGCGAAGCTGCTATGGAGGGGACACATCTCGGATCGAGGCACTTCTGCGCCGATCGGGGACAAGTGCCCTCGATGGCACGCGGTCGTGGCCGCAGGAGCGAACCAACCCGGTTGCCCAGCCGACCAATTCCTGCGGTGGTGTGATAGTGCGTGGCGGTAAGGCTCCGTACGACGTGAAGGACACCCCCATGACTGTCAGCGCCGGCACAAATCCATTCCCGATGACGCAGCGCTCTCTGTTGCGTCACGGGCAAGTCGTTGAAATCAAAGGATAATGACGCTGTGACGCAAATGACGCAAGATTCCGGGCCGAATCTTCACGCCTGTTCCCAGAGGGGACGAGATGACCGAGATGACTCTGGGACCATCCGAGATCTGTCCACTCCGTAGCAGCGAAGCTGGGGAGGTGCCCCGTCTTACGGGGCGGAGGGGTCATGGTCTTCCGGACCGCGGTCCCAGCGCACCATCACAGCAACGGCGTGTCGGGCTCGAGCCCGAACAGCACCCGGCCCGTCGATTCCATGATGCGCGGATTGACGCCGATATGCTGGGTGATGGCGTGCACGTCGCGGAAGGCGCGCTCGAGAGGGCAGGACGCGTAGAGCGCCGTCGCGCCGGCGGCGCCGTACATCAGGTCGACCGCCTGGGCTGCATTGGCGACGGCGTGGGATGCCGCCAGCCGGGCCTGGGCGCGCGCCTCGATCGTGACGCCGCGGCCGTCGAGCAGCGCACCCCAGAGCTGCTGCAGGCTGTCGAGCAGATAGAGACGCGCCGAGCGCACCAGCGCCTCGGCCTGCGAGACCCGCAGCTGGGCGCCATGATTCTCGCGCAGGGACTGGCTGGTCCGCTGCGGCACCTTCTCGCTCGCGATCTCGATCAGCGTCTCGATGGCATTGCAGGCGATGCCGAGCGCCATCGCGCCGAGGCCGGGAATGACCTTGGAGAACGGCGGGATGCGACAGCGCGGATCGGCCAGGACATGGGGGTCGGCGAGCGACGCGGTGTGGCTCTGCGCCACGAAGCGGTCGTCCACCACGACGTCGTGGCTGCCGGTGCCGCGCAGCCCACCGACGGTCCATGTATCGACGATCGTGCAATCGCTCGCTGGCACGAGCATGAACCGGGTCTCGGGGGCGCCGCTCGCGGCGAGGCGCGGGCGCTCGCCCTCGTGGACGACGGCGAGCAGCACCAGCCACGACGCCAGCTCGCAGCCGCTCACCAGCGCCCAGCGGCCGCTCAGCCGGTAGCCGCCCTCGACGACGCGCGCCCGCCCCGAGGCGCGCGTGCTGTTGGCCGTGATGACCGCCGGCGAGGCATGAATCGCGCGCACCGTCTCCGCCGGCAGCTGCGCCGTCACCCAATGGGTGTTGCCGTTCCACACGCACCAGGCGACCGAGGCGTCGGCGCGCGCCAGCTCCTCGAACACCGCCATCGCCTGCATCGGCGTGAGATCGAGGCCGCCATAGGCCGCCGGCAGGAAGATGCGAAAGAAGCCCGCCTCGGCGAGATCGCGTGCGAGAGCGTCCGGCAGCCGGCGCTGCGCCTCGATGCGGTCGCGCTCGGCGAGCAGGCGCGGCCGCCACGATCGGGCGACGTCGAGCAGGGCTGAGCCCGTGGCGTTGCCGGTCATCGCCGCACGTCGCCGCGTGGTCCTAGCGGCGACGACAATCCAGGATGACCGACTGGCCGGAGGCCTCCGCGCCCGCCGAGGCGTAGCGCTCGACGTCGCCGTCACGGCAGATGTAGCGCGCGTGATAGTCCTTGCCGCAGCCCGGGCTCGGATCGCCGATCTGGCGATAGTCGATGCGGTAGACGCAGTAGTCGCGGCCCTGGCAATAGCGCACCAGGTCGTCGGTCACGTTGGCGCCGCGCTGGCCGCGGCAATTGCGACCGTAGACCGCGCCCAGCACGCGGATCGAGCTGGCCGTGCCGTAGTACGGCCGGTTGGGATCCTGGTAGCGCTGGTCCGGCTGCGGGTTGATCTGGATGGAGCCGCCGGTTCCCGGCAGAGGGATGCTGATCTGCGCCGACGCCGGCATGGCGCAGGCGACCAGCAACAACATGGCCCAACGTCCAAGCTTCATGGCGGCCCCCCCTTTGTCGCGAAACTATCGCGCACCGGCGGAAGGCCGGCAAGTCGACCGGCAGCGTACCTCTCCGACGTCCCACTCCCGCGGGGCTCGAGGCTGCAATACGCGCAATCGGCCGGACGGCGTAGGATGCCGCACCATGAGCATCCTGCCCGATCTCACGCTGCGGACGCCACGCCTCCTGCTGCGCGCCTTCACGCCGCAGGACGCCCTGCGCGTCTTCGAGATCCGGTCGGATTTCGAGGTCACGCGCATGCTGGTGTTCCCGGCCTACCCGCCAGTGCTGGAGCACGTCGCCGCCTGGCTGAGAGAGCACGCGATCGAATGGCGGGCAGGCACGGCCTATCGTTTCGCGGTCGTGGCCGACGGCCGGGTCATCGGCTGCGCCGATGTCGACGAGATCCAGGACGGGTGCGGTGAGCTCGGTTACTGGCTCGAGCGGGACTACTGGGGTCGCGGCCTGGCCAGCGAAGCCGCCGGCGCAGTGCACGATTTCGCGACCTCGACTCTCGGCCTCCGCCGGCTGGTGGCCGGCCACGCCGCCGACAATCCCGCCTCGGGCCGCATTCTTCTGCGGCTCGGTTTCCGTCACGTCGCGGACCGCTCCCGCTTGTACCGCTCGCGCGGCGCGGAGGTGGTGCGCCGCGAGTACGTGTTCGACGCCGATGGACCGTGAACCAAGGTCGTGCCGCGAAACATCCGGCCGATCCGCACGGGGTAGATGTCTCAGTCAGATATTCAAGGCGAGACACAGCACCTCGAGCGGCATTGCCGCCGAGGTCAAGGTCCATCTTCAGGCCCTCGGCGCGAAGGTGCTGGACTGGCAGGCCGACTTCGTTCCTCGACGCCCCTCCCTGCGCGCAGCGCGGGGAGGTGCCCCCGGAGGGGGCGGAGGGGTCATGAGCCAAGAGCAGTGCCTACCGTTCGCTTTTCACCCGCTGCCGGGATGGCTAGTGTCCGCGCCGTGAGGAGCAGGAAGAGCTGGAAGCACTGGGGTGTGCTGGTTGCCGTGAACGTGGCCGCCATCGTCGCGGCCGTCCTGGCCTTCGCGGCGTGGAATCGATCGAAGTCGCCCCATGTCCAGGTCGCCTGGCACGACGGCGGAGGCTTCTACGAGCTGGCCGACGATGTCGGCTACATCCCGCGGGCCAATGTCCAGATGAAGGCCCGCGCCGAGGTCGACGGACGCACCATCTACGATACGGTCTACACCACCGGGGCCGACCACTTCCGGATCGTCCCCGAGGCGGGCGCCAACCCCGACGCCTGCATCCTGCTGTTCGGCGATTCCTTCACCTTCGGCGCGGGCGTGGGCGATAGCGAGACCTTTGCCGCACAGATCGTGCAGCGAAGCGCAGGCAAGGTCGCGGCCCACAATTTCGCCGTGTCGGGATGGGGTCCGCACCAGTTCCTGGCCGGGCTTCAATCGGGCCGCTTCCCGCGCGCCGTGCGCTGCAAGCCGACCGATGCAGTCTACCTGATGATCCCCTCGCACATCTGGCGGGCGGTCGGCGTGGTGAGCCCGTGGGGCACCAACGGGCCGCGCTACCTGCTCGACGCTACGGGACGACCTGTCCGCGCCGGCACCCTCGGGGATCCCGATCCGTGGAACTGGCGGCGCTGGCTCGGCCTGAACGCGGTCAGCCGGGCGGATGCATCGCAAATGGCCACAGCCTTGCTGGTCGAGGCCAAGCGCGAGCTCGAGCGGCTCTATCCTGGCATCCGCCTGCACGTCATCTCCTATCGCGTCGTGTCGTGGAGCGACGACGACTTCACCCCCGAGCACATGGTGGCCTTCGAGTACGACCTGCAGCAGGCGGGCCTCATGCCGCTGCCGCTGGAGGCGATCATCCCGCGCTACCGCTTCGCGCAGGGCGATTACATCCTGGCGCCGACCGACTTTCACCCCAACGCACGGGCCAACCGTCTCGTCGCCGACTTCCTCCTGCGCGAGATCCGGCATGAATCCGAGTGACGCCCACGGACACCGGCCCGAACGTGATCTAGCATGCGGCATCCCGCCGTCGGCGACCTAGATCAGATGCAAAGAGTCTCAGCGAGATGACTGTCAGAGCGGTTTTCCCCCTGGAGGTATCGACCCCGATCGAGATCCTGCGACAGGAAGTCGAAGGCGTCAGGACACACTTCGCGGGCGTCGATGCCGGCCTTTCCTTTGTCGCTCCCGATGCGGTCCTGCCGAGATATCGCTCCCTGTTCCCCGACCTGAACGTCGCCCCCGTCCCGCGCCGGTTCGCGGCCGACGAGCCTGTCGTGCTGCTCGAGAGCTACGACGACAAGGCGGGCTACAACGCCCACTGGGAATCCGGCGACCGAGCCCACCAGGCCGGCGCGACGACGTCCAGCGTCAAGTTCAGCGGGCGGGTCGTGCCCTACAGGCGCGACTGGTCGCCCGCCGAGCTGCAGAACATGGACGCCAACGTCTTCAACCAGCTCTCGCCGCGCGAGCCCTGGGGCTTCTACTACTTTCCCTTCGGCTACCTGTTCCGCTTTCTCGGCATCGGGCCGATCAACTCCTTCGGCTGCCGCATCACGCACTCGCTACCCGAGCTCGCCCGGCGCGAGGCGAACCACAAGGTCGTGGCATGCTTCGGCGGCTCGGCGGGCTGGAGCATGTTCTGCCTGCATCACCAGATGTACACCGAGCTCCTGCAGCAGCGCCTCAACGCCTGCTGCGCGGAGCGCAAGCTCGATCTGCGGTTCACGGTGCTCAATTTCGGCCAGCACGGCCATGTCGTGATGAACGAGATGACGAGCTACACCAATTTCTGCTGGGACCTGAAGCCGGACATCGTCGTCGCCCACGACGGCTACAACGACGCCGTGTACGGACAGCTCTGCGACGCCCGCGTGCTCGGCGACTGGGACGTGATCTACCAGGAGAACCTCGAAGGCTGGTCGCAGATCCTGCACCAGACCGCCGACATTCCCCGCACCCAGAGCTCGCTGCCATACCGCGCCATCAACCAGCCGGTGCGGGTGCTGAAAGCCTACGCCAAGAGGAAGCGGCAGTTCGCCCAGATCGTCCGCGCCAATGGCGGGATGTTCGTCTGGGGGCTCCAGCCGGCGGCGTCCAGCCGCAAGAAGCGATCGGCGGTGGAGGCCGGCCTGCTCAGGCACAATCGCAACAACGATGTCGCGCCGTTCGCCCAGAATGTCGAGGGCATGTTCCGGATCCTGCGACAGAGCCTGAAGCTCGACGAGGATACCCCGTTCGTCGACTGCGACGCGGCGATGTCGACCCATGCGCCCGACCAGCTGGTGTTCGGCGACGACGTGCACCTGATGCCGCCCGGGGACGCCCTCCTGGCCGAGCTCTATGCCGACGCCATCGTCGAGGCCTACATCGACAAGGGCCGCTGGCGCGGGGCGCTGCAATGAAGGTGCTGGGAATTTCCTTCGGCTTTCACGATTCGGCGGCCGCCCTGCTGGTCGACGGCCGCATCGCCGCCGCCGGCCAGGAAGAGCGCTTCACGCGGATCAAGCACGATGCCGAGTTCCCGCGCCGCGCCATCGCGTTCTGTCTCGCGCAGGCGGGTGTGGCGATCGCCGACGTCGATCGCATCGTCTACTACGAGAATGCGCTGAAGAAGTTCGATCGCATCGTCTGGGCGACCAACGTGCGCGAGCAGCAGAGAGCGAACGGCGGCCTGATGGGCAGGGCGCGCACCCTGTGGAAGGCTGCCACGAGCACGAAGGACGTGCCGCCCTATCTCGAGGCGGTGACGCATTCGTGGTTCAAGCTGGACAAGTTCGATGCCATCGGCAGGATCAGCAGCGAGCTCGCCGTGCCGCGGGACAAGGTCACTTTCGTCGACCATCACGATTCCCACCTGGCGGCGGCGTTCTATACCTCGCCGTTCGACCATGCCGCCGTCGTCACCATGGATGGCGTCGGCGAGTACGAGACGGCCGTCATCGCCGTCGGCCGCGGCGCCGCGATCGAGCGCCGGCTGGCGATCAGCCTGCCCCATTCGATCGGCCTGCTCTACAGCGCCTTCACGGCCTTCCTGGGCTTCGAGGTCAACGAAGGCGAGTACAAGGTCATGGGGATGGCCGCGTTCGGCGAGCCACGGTACTATGATGCGGTACGCAAGCTCATCACCTTGCGCGACGACGGCGGTTTCGAGATCGAGCAGTCCTGTTTCGAGTTCCTCACCCCGAGCCTGCTGCCCTACACCGACGAGTTCCTGCGCCGCTTCGGCGCGCCGCGCGAGCCGGAAGCCGACTTCGCCGTGCAACGCTCCGACCTGCCGGACAATCTCACCGACGCCGAGGCCGCGGAGATCCTGCGCAGCAGCAGACACTACGCCGACCTGGCAGCGAGCGTGCAGCGCTGCACCGAGGAGCTGATGCTCCATGTCGTCGCCAAGGCGTCGGCGATCGCGGGCACGCGCAACGTCTGCCTCGCCGGCGGCGTCGCCCTGAACTCGCTGGCCAACGGCCGCCTGATCCGCGAATGCGGCTACAACCTCTTCGTCCATCCGGCGGCCGGCGATGCCGGCAACGCGATCGGTGCCGCCGCGAGCTACTACCATCGCGTCGCCAACAAGCCACGCATGCAGGGCTTCGCCTCGCCCTATCTCGGCACGCCGCTCGACCCGGTGGACGTAAAGGCGGCCGTTGCCGTGAGCGGTTTCGAGGAGATCACGACGCATGCCAGCGACGAGGCGCTGGTCGAGCACGTTTCCGAGGTTCTCGCCGGCGGCGCGGTCGTCGGCTGGGTGCAGGGCCAAGCCGAATGGGGACCGCGAGCGCTCGGCGCCCGCAGCATCCTGGCCGACGCCACCAACCCGGCGATGAAGCGCATCGTCAACGAGCGCGTGAAGTTCCGCGAGCTGTTCCGCCCGTTCGCCCCGGCCGTCACCGCGGAGGCCGCCAGCCAGTATTTCGATTTCGAGCCGAACCTCGCGACCGGCGCGCCGGAGTACTACATGCTGGCGGTGCATCCGGTGCGCGCCGAGAAGAAGTCCGTCATCCCGGCGATCACCCATGCCGACGGCACGGCCCGCGTCCAGATCGTGACGGCCGCGTCGAACCCGACGTTCCATGCCCTGCTGAAGGCTTTCGAGCGGCGCAAGGGCGTGCCGATCCTCATGAACACCTCCTTCAACCTGCGCGGCGAGCCGATGGTGGATTCGCCGCGCGATGCCATCAGGACCTTCAGCATCAGCGGCATCGACTATCTCGTGCTCGGCCGCACGGTCGTCTCCAGTCGCGTCGAGCTCTGACAACCGGAATTCATCCATGACCGACATCGCCGCTCTGCGCGCCGACGTGCACAAGGAGATCGACCGCCTGATCGCCGAGTTCAAGGCAGGCGGCTTCGACAACGCCGCACGCTACCTGACCGACAACCGGGCGGCCGTCGCCGAGATCGCCGTCAAGGCACGCCAGGAACCCAGGACCCGCGAGCTGCCCTCGCCCTTCGTCTACTCCATGCAGTAGCGCGGCCAGGCCGACCGCAGGTAGTTAGTTGGCCGGCACGGTCACGACCGGCGGCGGCGATCGCACGCCGACTTCCGATATCGAGAAGAGCAGCATCACGCCGCCGAAGACCAGCTTCGATCGCACGTCGGTGTCGGCAATCCAGAACCATTTGCCCTTGTAGGGCACGGCGACGAACGAATCGGGCGGCGGCGACGGCCCGCTCGAGATGACGAGAGGCGAGGACGTCGATCCGCCCGGAGGCTGTGCCGTCGTCGAGCCGGGCGTGGCGCGCCCGGACGCGACATCGGCTTCCGGGATTTGCGCCACGACCCCGAGTTCCAGCATGACCTGGAGCATCGAGCGAGTCGCGAGGGCTATCTCGTCGCCCCTGCCCGAGTAGCCGCCATACCGCACGGCATAGCCGCTCGCCGGGCGTGTCAGCTGGAGAATGCTGCGCACCTCGGCGATCCTGGCTGCCACGTCGGGCGGAACTCCGGTCGGCGGGAACCCGATGCCGGTCGTGTCGCCATCCTTCGTGCGCTCGACGCGGACCTGGAGCGCGTTGGCCTGCTGCAGCTCGTAAAGCAGCTGGGTCAGCCGGACAAACTGCGGATCCGCCGGTCGCGACATGCCCGAGCGCCGCGACTCGTTTGCCACACCGTTGATGGAGTCGACCGTGAGGGGCATCACGACCAGCGCGGAATATCCCGATTGCAGAAGGAACAGGACGGCGCTGGGCGGCACCGGCGACATCAGCTTCCTGATGAAGTCGTTTCCGGTGAGCGGCGCATAGATGATGGTCGGCCGGTCTGTGTAGGTTGCGCCGACAGTGGCGGTGCCGCCGATCGCGGCGGGGCCGCCGACGGCGGCCGTGATGTAGTTTTGCGCGGTGAAGCCGCCGGACACCGCGGTCTGCAGCTGGTACCCCGCGACCACCTGGGCGATTTCCATGAAGACCGGGAAGTCGCCGTAACGCAGCTTGACGATGTTCAGCAGGGTCTGCTGCTTCCAGGAGTCACCGATCGCCGCCGCATAATCGGAGCGGTCGCGGACCACCGACCCGGGGCCAATGCTGCTGCAGGCGCCCAATGCGGCGGCGCTCAGCATCGCCAGCGCGCCAAGCAAAAGGCATCGGTGCAGTCGGCTCATCGTACTCCCTTGTGCCAGCGGCATTCGCATATGACCAGCATACCCGTCATCCCGACCGGAGCCGAGCTTGGCGCCTGCCCTGAGCGCAGCCGGAGGGAGGTGGAGTGGAGGGACCTTCCTGGTTGCAGCATCGGCAAGAAAGGTCCGTCGACTACGCCATCAATGGCGTTGTAAGCAGCGCCTGATCGGGCGGCTCCGCCCGGGATGGCGATAGTCTCGTTATGTGCGAATGCATGCTGTTGCCAGGGCCGGCGTCCGCTCACCTCGATCGACGCCTCAGGCTCCCTCGACGAGCGCTTCGACCCTGCCCTGGCGCACCGCCCTCACGAAGGCGCGATGATCGCGCTGCGCCTGGTCGGCGTAGGCCACCGCGAAGTCGCGCATGGCATCG